>JBJERM010000083.1:0-1983 GCA_051882315.1 Ruminiclostridium sp. | reverse complement strand
TTTCAGCTATTGAGCTATGAGGTCACAAATGAGAAGAACAACGCTTGTGGCAGAATGGAGTCGTGCGTAGTTAAGTTTAAATTTAATCCGGAACTCGTAAGGCGACCCTCTCTCTATCCTCGCAAATATCCCAAAGGAGTCGATAATATTATTCGCTTATTGTCTAATGGTTGGGATGGAAGAAAAAAACCTTATGTTACTCATTTCAACGTCAGGGGTATGTGGCACGGAAGAATGACTCGCGCCTTAGCATACAGAGAAGGAGACAACTTCTTACGCGATATAATAGCGGCGTGGAATAATGGTGGCACTTATGACGGAGTGTCTGTACCTAATCACATTAAATCTGGCATACTTGCAGTTCTTGATAACTCGTATGTGCGAGTGGGAACAAACAGCTTGGGAACATCAATATCCAATATAAGGTTTGGGTATAAATATAACAAAAGACCATAAGGAGGTATAAATGGCTACAAATTCACCGGACATACTCTTACTATTCGGTATTGAAGGCGGGGGCGATATAACCTCCGGTTCGGGTAAATTAATATCCGACTCTCTTGAAGAAATAGTTAGAAAAGTCGAAACTAACATAACTAAGCAGATAAAAATAGATATTGACAGCAATTCTATCAATGCTGCAATTGATAAAATACAAAGTGTCCTGAGCAGCGCAAATTTCACAGTAAACGTGAACGGGGTTACTGCCGGGGTACAGGGAGCGACAAGCGGACGATCGGGAGGTAGTACAGCCAACGCCGACAGCGAAGCATCGTTGCTAAAGAACATTCAGTTAGATGCGAAAGTAAACGCCTCTCTTAAGGCGCGACATAAACAGCTGATTGCAAAAATTAAGGAAAGCTTAATTCAGGGCGAAGAAGAATTAATCCGTTCTATTTATACAACGGACGACAGCAGCAGAATAATCAGAGAAGCCGCTACAATAAGGAATACAAAGACTAAGGAGACATATACACGCACATACGCACCACAAGCGATACGCGACAGCAACGGAAAAGTTTCCAGCTACAATTTTGACTCATACGAATTAAGCAGCGTTGTCGGAGATGATGCTCAAGTTCAAAGGTATCTTGATGGTATTTCTAATAAGCTTGAAGGCATAAAGAGCCTTAGGGACAGTATTCTAAAATCTAAGAGCGAAGGTAGTATCCTTGGTTCAGAGACTGCTCCTGAGGTAGCTACCATTAACAAAACCATAGGCGACATTGAGAGTAAGATATTAAGTATTAAGAATGGTACTTCTGCAAATGTATCTCAGACTCAATCAGAAATATCAGGATTATTAGCCGATGCCAACAGACAGGTAAGCCAGTTCAGCAGCGGTGCTAAAGAGGCTGTCAAGCAGCTTGCGTCGCTTGAATCAAATCGGTCTAAGCTTACAGAGTATGAGCAAGACCTTTCTCGCTTGGACAAAAATATGTATGTAAACTCCAGCGGAGTTGAAACTCAAGCATACATAGCTTTAAACGATAAGCTTAAGGAGACAAAGAGTCTATTTGAAGCTATAGACACTGCTAAAAACAATAAAGGTTCATACAACTGGACTTCGCTTGAAATCGACTCAGTCAACTCTTACGAAGCCGCCCTCAAAGCTGTTCCGGTACAACTGAAGGAAATAGCACGCTTAAAGAAAGAATTAACAGCAAACGGCAGTAGCTACGGTGACACATATATTGAAAGCACCATAAGAAGCTACTACGACACTTTACAAAAAGCTGCAAAGATTGAGCCTAATATCTCAAATGGGAAAAGCTACGCCAATGATGTAAGGACATATATAACTGAGCTTGAAAGAGCTAAGTCCTCACAAACTGCATTAAGTCAAGACGGACAGATAGCATTAAATAATCTTAAACAGAATTTCTTGGGTGTTGTATCCGAGGCTAAGCAGCTTAACACAACCTACAAAGAATTAGAGGTTTCTGAGCGCAGGCAAAAGAACGCTATCACCCAAAACAACAA
>JBJERM010000082.1:0-25781 GCA_051882315.1 Ruminiclostridium sp. | reverse complement strand
TGAGGATAAAGAGCGTAGTTCTGGAAAACCATCGCAATATCTCTGTCCTTAGGAGCAACGTCGTTTACGAGTCTGTCGCCGATGAAGAGTTCGCCTTCGGAGATTTCTTCAAGACCTGCAATCATACGCAGTGTTGTGGACTTTCCGCAGCCGGAAGGACCTACGAGGATAATGAATTCCTTATCCTTGATGTTCATGGAGAAATCGGATACGGCAACAACGCCGCCGGGGTAGCGCTTATATATGCCTCTGAGTGATAAACTTGCCATTATATGACCTCCTGTGGGTAATTTTTTTACAAATATATAATAACAAAAATTGAAATAAAATGTAAGTACCTAATTTACTAAAAATTATCTTTATGCTTTATGGAAAATGACTAACGCACACAAAACCCACCAAATCGCCGCTGTTTTTTGTGGTTATTATCAACAAATATCGGCGTATTTTCGGGCTTTTTCGCCCCTTTTTGGCGGCTGCACGAAAATATTTTTGTTTACTTTGCTTACTTGACCTTATACTTTTTGTTCAAAATATATCATATACTTTCACAAGCGGCAAAAAGAGAGCCGTAAATTTGTTGAAAAGCAATAAAAAGCAATAAAAGTTGTTCTTGTTGCACAGCTTGTAGAAAAAGTCAATTTTCAGGCTGTCGAGAAGCCGTCAGATGCTAGGAAGCCCCATAACGGCTAGGCTTTGTGCCTGCCGTTATGCGGTTGCAGGATGCAACATAGTCATCGCCAAAGGGCGGCACGGACGCCGCCATATAAAGCGATGACGAAGTGACAGACGCAGATGACGGTTTATCGACAGACTGAGCAATAAAAGGAGAGTTTTGTTTATGAGTAATAAGTCTGTACGGGTAATTGTTCTTATTGCAGCCCTGCTTGCCTGCATGTGTTCCTGCAAGGGAGAGCCTGCGGCAAAGAGCGAGGAGGATATTGAGAAATTCCTCTCGGACAACAAAATCTGCACGGCGGGCAGTCCTGCCACAAAAAGCATAGTAATCCCCGCGGAGTTCGGCGAGGTTTACGAGAATTACAACAAGCTTCAGAAGGAGCAGGGCTTCGACCTTTACGGCTACCGCTCCTGTGAAGCTACGGTTTATACATACCCGGTTGTAAGCGTAAACGGGGAACACACCGAAAATACCGAAGCCCACGTTATCGTTTACGAGGGGAAGATTATCGGCGGGGACGTGGCTTCCCTGGAGCTTGACGGGGGAATGAGGGGGATAAGAAGCTGATTATCGGGTTAAAAATGCTTCGGCAGCCCGTAAAATCTCCCTGTCCTGCGGGAAGTTGAGCAGCGTGAGCGCCTTTTCATAGGGCAGCAGCCAGTCGTCAAGCACTTCCTCCTGCTGGATTTTCGGCGGGCGGTAGTCATAGTGGGAAAGGAAGAAAACACCGGTTTTTATGGTATCTTCAAGGGTTGTAAATGTATATTCACGGCGAAAGCCCTCTGCGGGAGAAAAGGGAAGGCCCGTTTCCTCGAAAACCTCCCGCTCTGCGTTCATAAGCTCGGTTTCGCCGTATTCGATATGACCTTTCGGAAAGCCGATATGACCGCTTTCGTTCTTTATCAGAAGGTAGCGCCGCTCACCATCCTTTTCGGTATACATAACCGATCCCGAGGTTTTCTCGAACTTGGGGAAAAGCCTGTCGGTTTCGCCGAAAAGACCGCCTAAGGCGTGGACTATGTTGCACTCGTAGCAGGCTTCTTTTCCGTAAAGCTCCGGGGGAACAAGCACAAGCTTTTCCTCGCCCGCTTCTGTTCCGATTACGGCTGCGGCGGTAAATTCGCCTACGCCTGTTTCGCTCAGGATATAGGCGGTTTTGCCCTCGGCGGTGCAGGAGAAAACTCCGTCTTTTACAAGCGTGCCCTCAACTGCAAATTTCTTGCCCAGAATATCGTATTTTCTTCTTATTCTTTTCATTATGCTTCTTCTTTCTCAGGAAGTGTAATTATACCCTTGTCAAGCAGCCTTTGCGCCGCTAAAAGTATTCCCATTCTTCCCGTATCGTAGGTAATTCCGCCCTGAAGCCATACTGCAAAGGGTTCACGAAGCGGTGCGTCTGCGGAAAGCTCGATTGAAGCGCCCATTGTGAATGCACCTGCCGCCATAATTACCTGGCTGTCGTAGCCGGGCATATCCCATGGCTCGGGGGTTACGAAGCTGTCAACGGGGCTGCCCGACTGTATGCCCTCGCAAAAGGCGATAAGGGCTTTTCTTGAGCCTAATTTTATTGCAGTAATAATATCCGTGCGGTATTCGTTGTAATTCGGAAAGGCTTCAAAGCCAAGAAGGGAGAAGAAGGCGGAAGCGAAGGTTGCGGTTTTTACTGCGGAGGCAACCACCGAGGGAGCGTTGAAAAGACCGAGATACATACCTCTGTTCTGATTAAGGCTGCATCCAACCTCCTTGCCTGTGCCCACCGTTGTAAGGCGGTAGGCGCAAAGCTCGATATATTCCTTTTTGCCTGCTATGTAGCCGCCTGTTTCGGCAATTCCGCCGCCGAGATTTTTGATGAGTGAGCCGATTATAAGGTCTGCGCCAACGTCGCAGGGCTCAACCCTTTCCACAAGCTCGCCGTAGCAGTTGTCAACGACTATTATGGCAGTCGGATTTACAAGCCGTACTGCGTCAATCATCTCGCTTATTTCGGAAATTGTAAGGGAGGGGCGCAGGCTGTAACCACGGGAGCGCTGTATATAGGCGACCTTGCAGGCTCTTGCCCGCTCGCCTATCTGGCCGAAATTAACGTGTCCGTCCGGGAGCAGGTCTATCTGGTCGTACTTCACGCCGAACTCCGAGAGAGAGCCGCCTTTTTCCCCGAAAATGACTTCCTTAAGGGTGTCGTAGGGCTCGCCCGTAAGGGAAAGCATCAAATCACCGGGGCGCAGAACGCCGAAAAGGGCTGTTGAAATAGCGTGGGTGCCGTTTACGAAGTTGTGGCGCACAAGTGCGTCCTCTGCGCCTAAAACCTGAGCGAAAACAGCGTCCAGCTTATCCCGTCCGTCGTCCCCGTAGCCGTAGCCCGTTGTGCCCTTAAGGTGCAGCTCGCCTACTCTGTTGTCGATAAAGGCCTTTAAGACCTTTTCGCTGTTGCAGCGGGCAGTAGCGTCAATTCTTGCGAATGCTTCGGCAGAAATTTCCTCCGCCTTTTCGCCGAGGGCTTCAAGTCGTTTGTCTATGTTGAAATAGCAGCTCATAAGATACCGTCCTTTTGAGAGAATTTGAGATTTTGAGAGAGGAGATTTTGAGAGAGGAGATTTCGCCCTCTGCGGAGGGCGACTTAGGGCGCTGCCCTAAGAACCTGCAAGCCTTTCGAGAGAAGGCTCACAGCAAGCTGTACCTAAAGCTTCAATATTTTTTGAGAGAAAAAAGAGATTTATAAGAGAAATTTAGATTTTCAGATAATGGCGGCTTCTCCGGAAAGGGCGAAGCCGGCTTTTTCGTAAAAGCGGCAAAGCCCCTTTTCGCAGATTACATAGGGCTTGAAGCCCCGCTTCTGCTCCTCGGCGGCAATATAGGAAACCAGCGCCAAGGCATAGCCTTTGCCACGTTCATTTTCCGCCGAAGCAACGTAGGAAATAAGGGAAACTCCGTCGAGAGAGAACATAACCGTGGCGGTTGCTTTTCCCGGGATAGTGTAGACCTTTGAAATTCCGTGGCGGACAAAGTGGCAGACGTCGGGATACCAGCTGTCGAAATCAAGAGGAAAGCCGTCTTTAAGTATATCGAATACCCTTTCGTAGGGCAGGTCTGCTCTTAAATCCGCCGGGCTTTCCTGCTCATTTTCGCCGCAGTAAGCCATAATAAGGCTTTTCTTAGCGGCGCTTTGGAGTCCTGCTTTTTCGCAGACCTTTGCCGACATTATAATGCTTTTCATTCCCGTGGCTTTCAGAAAAGGGACAAGCTCCTCGCCGCCGCTGTAATTTTCGGGAGCGAAAAGAACTCCCTCGCCGTAATAGTCAGCAATCGCCCCGCCCCCGTCCTGCACAAAAAAGCGGCAGAAAGGGTAATTAAAGCCGTAGGCAAGGGCAAGCGCCTTTATTTTCCCCGAAAAAATATCGGGGGTATAGCTTTCGGGGAAAAGCTCCTTAAGGCTGTAAACCTGTTTCAGCATTACAGCTCCGCAAGCCTCAGGGCAAGGGTCTCTGCGGTTTTCATTACTGCCTCTACGTCCGTCTTTTTCATCACGCAGGCAGGGGAGTGGAGGTAGCGGGTAGGCACGGAAAGGGCGGCGGTTCTTATTCCGCCTACTGCCTTATGGATAGCGCCGCTGTCGTTTCCGCCTGCAACAAGGGTTTTGGTCTGGCAAGGAACTCCCGCCGCCGCCGCACACTCAAAGGACAGGCGGTAAAGCTCTCTGTCGTAAATTGTGCCCTTGTCCATAAAGGAAGCAACTGCGCCTTTTCCTAAATGGCAGACCGCCTTTTCCTCATCACTTCCGGGAATATCGCAGGCGGTTGTTGTTTCAAGTACAATCGCCATATCCGGCTTTACGTTGTAGGCGGCGCAAAGAGCGCCCCTTGTGCCGATTTCCTCCTGCACGGTAAAAACAGCGTAAAAATCGTACTCCGGCTCTTTTTCCAGCAGGCACAGCAGCATAGCGCAGCCTGCTCTGTCGTCCAGCGCCTTGCCCTTTATAAAGCCGTCGCCGAACTCCTTGTATTCGCTTCTGAAATAGCAGAAATCTCCCTGCTGAACCAGCTTTTCCGCCTCCGCCTTGCTTCCTGCACCTATATCAATAGCAAGGTCGGCAATTTTCGGCTGTACGTCCTTTTCCTCGTCGGTAAGCAGGTGAATAGGCTTTGCGGCGATTACGCCCACAATGCCGTTTTTGAAAACGACCTGCCGACCGAAAACAACGGCGGGGTTAATTCCGCCAACGGGAGAGAATTTAAGCCGCCCGTCCTCGGTGACTGCGGTTACTATAAAGCCAACCTCGTCCATGTGGGCGCAAATCATAATCTTATTTTTGGGGGCAGTCCTGCCCTTACGGAAAACGATAAGATTGCCGATACTGTCGGTTTTAGTTTCGCAGTCTGCGGGCAGGCAGGATTTTATGAAATCCCGCACCTCCGACTCGTCGCCGCTTGTGCCGCAGAGCCTTGAAAGCTTTTCGGTAAGTCCGAAAACATCATACATCTGCCTCACCTCCCGTTAAGAACTCCGCCATTATTCTGCCTACCGATTTAACGTCCTCAAGGTCAACTACCTCGGTAGGAGTGTGCATATATTTAAGCGGGATTGAAACTAAAGCGGTCTTTATTCCGCCCTTTGAAACGCCTATTTCGTCTGCGTCGGTTCCCGTTTCTCCGCCCATGATTTCAAGCTGGAAAGGAATATTCTTTTCCTTACAAAGCCGCTTTAATTCCTCGGTAAGCCCGCTGTCAAGCGAGGGAGAAACCCCTATCATAGCGCCCTTTCCCATATCTCCGCACTTTTCACGTCTTGCGTCGGGAGTATAGGCGTAGCTTACGTCTGTTGCAATTGCAAAATCGGCGGCTGAGTTATAGGCTTCGATAATTGCGCCACGGCTGCCCGTTTCCTCCTGCCCTGCAAACAGGATTTCAACGTTATACTTAAGCTGCCTGTCCTTTACAAGCTCAAGCGCATACAGAACAGCAGCTACTCCCGCCCGGTCGTCAAGTGCCTTTGAGGTAACTCTGCTGCCCGAAAGACGGGTAAAGCCCGAATCTATTGTAATTCTGTCCCCGGGGGCAATCAGCTTTTGCAGCTGCTCCTTACTGTAACCCGTATCAATTGACATATCCTCGATTTTCATTGTCTTTTTTGAATCCGCAGCAACGTGTGGCGGGAGAGTTGCCACAACGCCCTTTATACAGCCGGTTTCGCCGTGAATTGTTACGGTCTGTGCAGCGTAAAGCCTGCTGTCCGTGCCGCCGCATTTACCTGCCTTAACAAAGCCCTTTTCGTCGATATAGGTAACGATAAAGCCGATTTCGTCGATATGGGCTTCAAGCATAACGGTTTTAAGCCCCTTATTTTTATCCCCGATAAAGCCCCGTACACAGCCGAAAGGCGTAATTTCAGCATTATCCGTATATTTTTTCAGAACATCAAGCGCCGCTTTACAGGCGGCACTCTCCGCACCCGAAACACCCTCTGCCCCGCAGAGTGCTTCAAGCGTTTCCGCAATTTCCATTCCAAGTCCGTCCTTTCCCCATAATTTACATAACATTGTTTTTATTATACCACCCCCAAAGCCCCTTTACAATCAGTATTTTCACAGAATTTTCCCCCGCCCGCTCACCCTACTATGGGTATATTTCATAGTGAGAGCAGAGATTTTTGGAAGATTTTGAGAGATTTTCAGAGATTTTCAGAGATTTTGAGCAAGGGGGCTGCCCGCCCCCTTGACCCCCGGGGAGCGCGAGGGCGCTCCACCCCTTTGAAGCTTGATTACAGCATTTGATTTATGAAATGCATTTTGACGCACATTCGCAGTTTTTCTGCTGAATTTTTTGCAGTCCTGCCGCAAAAAGAAAACAGCAAGGCAATAATCCTTGCTGTTGTTTCCTGTTGTTCGCAACGCTCGATATAAACCGCGAAGCGTCTGAAAGTTTTTCGCGCAGCTTGCTGCGGTCCCTTCTTACAAAAGGGCTGAAAATCTTTATTCTCTTATTTCTCTTTATTCTCTTTTCTCTCTCATTCTCTCACAAAATCTCAAAGCGGCAGGGTTGCTACAGCGTTGAGGGAGCCGTCGGCGGTGATACCGGCGGAGAACTCGTAGTATGCCTGACTGCCTATCATGGCAGCGTTGTCGCCGCAGAGGGAGATAGGGGGGATATAAAGATTAATGCCGTGTTTTTTGCAGCGCTGCTCTAACATTTCTCTGAGAGCTGAGTTGGCGGCTACTCCGCCTGCGAGGGCGGCGGTCTTGTAGCCGTTATCAAGGGCGGCGGCTATGAAACGGGAAGTTAAAATATCCGCAACGGTGTACTGGAAGGAGGCGGCAAGGGAGTTTATGTCTATTTCCTCCCCCTTTTGGGAAGCATTATGCACAAGATTAATTACATTCGTCTTAAGTCCCGAAAAGCTGAAATCATAAGGATTCTGGGTCTTGGGGCGGGGGAGCCTGTACTTTTTCGGGTCGCCTGTTTTCGCCGCCTTGTCGATATGCACTCCGCCGGGGTAGGTAAAGCCCATGGCACGGGCAGCCTTGTCGAAAGCTTCGCCTGCTGCATCGTCAAGAGTTCTTCCTATCGTCTCAAAATCCGTGTAGGTGTTCACCTTCATTATGTGGGAATGTCCGCCTGAGGCTACAAGGCAAAGATAGGGGGGCTTAAGGTCGGGGTGGGCGATATAGTTCGCCGCTATGTGTCCCTTGATGTGATGAACGGGGATAAGGGGCTTTCCCGAAGCAAGAGCAAGCCCTTTCGCAAAGTTTACTCCAACAAGAAGCGCGCCGATAAGACCTGGAGCGTAGGTTACGGCTATTGCATCTATTTCCGGGAGAGTTGTTCCTGCACTCAAAAGAGCCTCGTCAACTACTCCAACAATGCTTTCGCAGTGACGGCGGGAGGCGATTTCGGGCACAACTCCGCCGTAAAGCTTGTGCTCCTCTATTTGGGTAGCAACCACGTTTGATATTATTTTCCGTCCGTCCTCGACTACCGCAGCAGCAGTTTCGTCGCAGGAGCTTTCTATTGCAAGTATTTTCATATTATTTCCTTTTCGTTTTTCTGTTTTTTGTACATCTCATTATAACGCAATTTTCTTGGTTTTGCAATAGATAAAAGAAAATAAGCGCCCTTTGGTTTGAGAGCGCTTATTGCCTGTTTTTCTTTTTTATCAGTCCTGCTTAGCGCCGCAGTTTATGCAGAACTTTGAGCCTTCCTCTATCTTTGCGCCGCAGTCCTTGCAGAATTTTGCCGTAACGGGTGCGGGCTGTTCTGCGGGGGCAGGCTGCTGTGCGGGAACGGTCTGCTGAACAGGAGCGGGCTGCTCGCCGATAATTGTTCCCATAGGAACGGGAGCAGGAGCAGCGGGCTTCTTCTTTGTGAGCAGTACAACTGCGATTATTATACCTGCAACAACTACAACGCCGCCTGCAATACAGAGTATAAGAAGGAGATTAATGCCGCCCTTATTGTAGGTGGCAGTCATTTCAAGGGAGCTGACGCTGCCTGTCGAAACGGGAATAAGGTCCCAGTAAACAGAGCCGTCCTCGTCCTTTGTTCCGTTGGTTTCAAGCAGCTCAAAGGGAGCGGTAATACGGAATCTTACGTTCATCATTCCCTGAGCTATGTACTCTGCCACATCTCCGCCGCTCGTTTCTCCTATACCGTTTAAAACCATCTTTACGCTGATTTTTCCGCCTTCGTTTTTGATTTCACAGAAGATTTCCGAATCGTTTACGTTATCTATACTCGTAATTTCGTCCCATGTTTTATCCGCAAAATAACGGATACCGAAATAGGTCTTTCCCGAAACGGTCTTTGTTATCTCTTCTCTGTTGTCCCAGCTCTCGAATTTATCGGAATCGCTGCTTTCCGATATGGACTTTAAAAATTCTTCCTTTGTCTTTCCCGACTTCTCAAGAAGCTCCTCGTCAACGGTCATGTCGCAGTACACTCTTGCGCTTCCGTCCTCGTTGAAGATAAGTCCTGTTTCCATATCCATACAGGAGCAGGCAAGCATAAGCACCAGCATCAGCGATACCGCCGCAGCGGCTCTTTTAAGTATTTTCTTCATATTTGTTTTCCTTTCCCGACATTTGTCGTGCAGTTTTTCTTGCAGGCGGTTTTCCGCCTTTTTCCAGTATAACCTATATTTTCACTTTTGTCAATTAATGCAGGAAATCTTGGATATTTTTGTAAAAAGCTGAGTTTTTGGAGAAAATAAGCGCCCCGTTTACGAGTGCGCTTATTTTCTGTTTTTCTTTTTTATCAGTCCTGCTTAGCTCCGCAGTTTATGCAGAACTTTGAGCCCTCCTCAATCTTAGCGCCGCAGTCCTTGCAGAAATTTGCGGCAACAGCGGGCTGTTCTGCGGGGGCAGTCTGCTGTGCGGGAACGGTCTGCTGTTCGGGCTGCTCGCCGATAATTGTTCCCATAGGAACGGGAGCAGGAGCAGCGGGCTTCTTCTTTGTGAGCAGTACAACTGCGATTATTATACCTGCAACGACTACAACGCCGCCTGCAATACAGAGTATAAGAAGGAGATTAAGACCTGCCGCCTTGTAGGAGGCGGTCATTTCAATTATCGTGGTTTCGCCTGTCATAACCGGAAGAATATCCCAGTAAACAGATCCGTCCTCGTCCTTTGTGCCGTTGGTATCGAGAAGCTCAAGAGGGGTGGAAATGCGGAATTTTGCGTTCGTTCCGCTGCCTGTTATTTCCTCGGGAATTTTTATAACGCTCTTTTTGTTGTCTGAAACAGTCGCCTTAACCTCAATTTTTCCCTCCTCGTTTTTTACCTTCCAGGCTACTTTTGAACCATTTACGGCTGTAAAAACTTGTTCAATTTCTTCGCAGGCGCAGTCCTTGTAATAGCGGACGCCGATATGGTTTGCGCCGGAAACCGTCTTTGCTATTTCTTCCTTGCTCCAGCCCTCAAAATCCCCGTCCTCAGAAAGCAAGCGGATAAAATCCTCCTTTGTCTGTCCCATGCGTTCAAGCGCCGCTTCATCAGCAGTTACGTCGCAGTAGGCTCTTGCGTTTTCGTTATCCTTAAGTATAATGCCTGTTTCGGAATCGGTAAAGGTGTAGTCTATGGTCATAACAAGCGATTCCTCTTCGCCCATCATAACCGGCAGAAGGTCCCAGTATACCGAGCCGTCCTCGTCCCTTGTGCCGTTGGTTTCAAGTGTTGCGTAAGGGGCGAAAATGCGAAGCTTTACATCCATCATTCCATTGCTTATGTATTCGTATGCCTCGCTGCTGCCGTTACCGCCGCCTGATGCGGTAATTATTACCTTAAGCCTTCCGCCCTCGTTCTTTATATCGTAGCTTGCACCCATATCGTCAACGGCTGAAAGTACGCTTTCAAGCTCAGCGCAGGTGCAGTCCTTGTAATAGCGGATACCGATATGGGTGGTGTCCGAAACCGTTCTTATTATTTCTTCCCTTGTCCAGTCTGCAAATCTCTCGGCGTCGTCGCTTTCGGAGACGGAGCTGAAAAATTCCTCCCTTGTCTGTCCCGAGTTCTCCAGCAGCGTTTCATCTACCGTTACGTCACGGTATACTCTTACCGTTCCGTCCCTTTTGAAAATAATGCCTGTCTCCATAGCCATACAGGAGCAGGCAAGCATAACCGCCAGCAGCAGGGCTATCGCCGCAGCCGCTCTTTTAATCGCTCTTTTCATGAAATTTCCCTTTCCCGACATTCTGCCGCACATCTTTCCTATCGGCGCTTTCCGCCTTTGTTTTTTCAGTATAACCTATATTTTCACTTTTGTCAATTAATGCAGAAAATTTTGCTAATAAGCCTGTTTTTTGGAGGAAAAAGGGGCTTTAATTTGAGAAAAAGAGAAATTTTGTGATTAATTTGCTTGCTATTTCTGCCGTTTTATGGTATAATAGGATATACTATTATAAAATATATGTTACACGGCTGAATATTCCGCCAAAAGAAAGGCTTGGTCAGAATAATGGACGAAAATACAAAGGTAGTAAATCACGAATACGACGCCAGCGATATTCAGGTTTTAGAGGGTCTTGAGGCAGTACGCAAAAGACCCGGTATGTATATCGGCTCAACAGGTCCCAGCGGCCTGCATCACCTTGTTTACGAGATTGTGGACAACGCAATAGACGAGGCGCTTGCAGGCTTCTGCACACAGATAGACGTAAAAATTCTCCCCGGAGATATTATAGAAGTAACGGACAACGGACGAGGTATTCCTACGGGTATTCACCCAAAGGAGGGTATTTCCGCAGCTACCGTCGTTTATACCGTGCTCCACGCAGGCGGTAAGTTCGGCGGCGGCGGATATAAGGTTTCCGGCGGTCTGCACGGCGTTGGCGCTTCGGTTGTAAACGCACTTTCGGAATGGCTTGAGCTTGAGGTTTACGACGGAAAGGAAATCCATTTCCAGCGCTTTGAACGGGGACATTACGACGAGCCGCTGAAGGTTATCGGTAAGACTTCAAAATGCGGTACAAAGGTACGCTTTAAGCCCGACGGACAGATTTTCCACGAAACCGTTTACGACTATGACACCCTTCTTGACCGTTTAAGAGAACAGGCGTTCCTTAACGGCGGACTTCTTATAAACCTTACGGATTTAAGGGACGAGAACAACGTTAAGGGAGAGAGCCTTCGCTACGAGGGCGGCATTGTAAGCTATGTTGAGTGGCTTCAGGAAATGAGGGGCGCTGAAAAGCTGCACCCGGACGTTATCTACCTTAACGGAGTTATCGACGACATCACCGTTGAGGTTGCTTTTCAGTACAACACGGACTTCAACAGCGAAGCCTTCCGCTCCTTCGCCAACAACATTCACACCATAGACGGCGGTACTCACGAAACTGCATTCAAAAAAGCCCTCAACAAGGTTATAAACGACTTTGCAAAGGCATATCAGGAGCAGCAGGCTTCCGCTAAAAAGCCGAAAAAAGGCTCTAAGAAGGACGAGGACAAGAAGGAATTTGTTCCCCTTTCCGGCGAAGCTATAAGAGAGGCGATTAACGCCGTTATTTCCGTAAAGGTGCCCGAATGTGAATTTGAGGGACAGACAAAGGGAAAGCTCGGAAACCCTGAAGTTGCTCCCGCAGTTTACAAAATCGTTACCGAAAAGCTTACCTACTACTTTGAGGAACACCCCGACACCGCAAATATAGTTGTTACAAAGGCTATTAACTCACAGGCTGCCCGTGACGCTGCAAAGAGAGCCATGGAAGCCAAGAGAAAATCGGTAGCCGACGGTGCAGGACTTCCCGGTAAGCTTGCGGACTGCTACGAAAAGGACACAACAAGAACAGAAATATACATCGTCGAGGGAGATTCTGCGGGCGGTTCTGCAAAACAGGGCAGAAACAGCGCCTTCCAGGCTATTCTTCCCCTTTGGGGCAAGATGCTCAACGTGGAAAAGGCGAGAGCCGACAAGGTTTACAACAATGAGAAGCTGCTTCCCGTAGTAAAAGCCCTCGGTACAGGTATAGGAGAAGATTTCGACATTACAAAGCTGCGCTACGGAAGAATTGTGGTTATGGCGGATGCCGATGTTGACGGCGCTCATATCAGAACTCTGCTTCTCACCTTCTTCTTCCGCTTTATGCGCCCCCTTATCGAGCAGGGTCACGTTTATCTCGCACAGCCCCCTCTTTTCAAGGTCTTTAAGGGCAAGCAGGTGCGCTACGCTTTCTCGGACGAGGAACGTGACGCTTATATAGCAGAGCTTTCCGGCGAAAACGGCGCAAAGGTAGAGGTTCAGCGCTACAAAGGTCTTGGTGAGATGGACCCCGACCAGCTCTGGGAAACCACCATGGACCCCGAACGCCGCACCATGCTTAAGGTAAGCATGGAGGATGCCGCTAAAGCCGATATGATTTTCTCAATCCTCATGGGCGACAAGGTAGAACCCCGCCGTGAATTTATCGAAACCAACGCAAGATATGCGGAGAATCTTGATATTTAAGTGAGATTTTTGGAGAGAATAAGAGAGTAGAGAGTTTGAGATAAGAGAGCTTGAGAGAAAAAGATTTTCAGCCTTTTTGAAAAAAGGCTGGCGAAAAACTTTCAGGCGCTTCGCGGTGTAAGGGCGGGCGTTCAGAACAGATTATAAGTACAGCAATAATCATTACTTGCCCATTAAGCAAAACTGCCTCACAACAGCACAACCACAGGAACTGCGAATGTGCAATAAAACTCACCCCACAAACCAAATGCAGTAATCAATCTTCAAACGGGTCAAGCGCCGTTGCGCTTGCCGGGGGTCAAGGGGGCGGGCAGCCCCTTGGCTCAAAATCTCAACAAATCTCATAAACTCTCAACAAATCTCAACAAACACGAAAGGAAAGTTATGAATTCGGAAGAAAATAATGAGAAGCAGATAGAGAAGCTTAACCGAATGGAGAAGATATACGCTGACGAGGAGAAGCACGAGTCGGTAATGGACAAGATTGAGTTTGAGGACGGGGACATCTGTGCTGACGCACGGAAAATCTTCAAATGGGCGGTGCTTATAACCTGGCTGGCTTGTGCCTTTACACTTGTTACCGGCGGGGACTTTACTCTTTCGGCGGCAGGCATACTCTTTTCCGGCGGAATATATCTGGGACTTTGCGTTACGAAGTTCCTGCACAAAAAAAAGAAAGGCGACGCCGTTATCTCGGCTCTTGGGGCGGCAGGCATGATTGTTCTCGGAATACTGCTGCTTGTGTCGGGCGGAGTACACTGACGGACTTATGATATGAAAGAACTTTTTAAGATAAGCTTTGACGCTAAAACGGAGGAAATCGAAAAGGCGTATATCGCCTTTCAGCGCAAATTCTCCATGAAAAAGCAGATACTTTACTCAATCGTCTATCTCATTATAATCGTGCTGGGCGTTGACCTTGTAATCAAGAACCCGACAAATCCCGCAGGTTATATTGCAGGAGGTCTTGCGGCGGGGATTCTGGTTTTTAACTGGATAAAGCCCGTTACAATCAGAAAGCGGCTGGTAAGAACCCTGTCGGAGCTGAATGACGAAACCTATACAGCAGCATTTTTTGACGACCGCATTGAAATTGAAACGGAAATTTCCGAAGACTCACAGGAAACCGAAACCGTAGCGATTACCTCACAGGGCATTATCACCGTTGAGGAGGGAAGCGAGGCGGCAAAGGAAATTGCGGAAAATCCCGAGCTTGTGGCGGATAATACAAAGCCCGAAAAAACGGTATATAAGCTGGCTGAAACAGATATACGCTTTCAGGAAAAAGACGGGCTGCTCTTCCTTTTTGTGAACAGGGCGTATATACACACAATACCGCTGCGCTGTCTTACTGACGAAGAAGCAGAGCAGGTAAGAGCTTATTTTGCTGATAAGGCGATAGGTGCGTAATGCAATAAAAAAAGAAATAACTTCTATCAGGAAGGAATAACATAATGGAAAACAATGAAATCATACACCCCAACGAGAAGCTTATAAACGTTGATATTGAAAGGGAAATGAAAAGCTCATTTCTCCAGTACTCAATGTCGGTTATCGTTTCGAGAGCGCTGCCGGACGTAAGGGACGGTCTTAAGCCTGTTCACCGCCGTATCATTTACACCATGAACGACGCAGGAAATACCTCGGACAAGCCCTACCGCAAGTGTGCCTACACCGTCGGCGAGGTTCTCGGTAAGTACCACCCCCACGGCGACTCTTCGGTTTATGACGCTATGGTAAGACTTGCACAGGACTTCTCTCTGCGCTATCCTATGGTTGACGGTCACGGTAACTTCGGTTCAATCGACGGCGACCCGCCTGCCGCTTACCGTTATACTGAGGCAAGACTTGCGAAAATCGCAAACGAAATGCTCCAGGATATAGGAAAGAATACCGTTGACTTCGGCACAAACTACGATGACAAGCTGAAAGAGCCTGTTGTTCTTCCTTCCCGTTTTCCGAATCTTCTTGTAAACGGAAGTGTGGGCATTGCGGTTGGTATGGCGACAAATATCCCGCCACACAACCTCTGCGAAGTTATTGACGCAATCGACCTGCTTATAGACAACCCGGACGCTTCCATTGAAAGCCTGATGAGCTGCATTAAAGGTCCCGACTTCCCCACGGGCGGTATTATTATGGGTCATTCGGGTATTCGCTCCGCTTACTATACGGGCAGGGGCAAGATAATCCTCCGGGGCAGAGCTGAAATTGTGGAAGAAAAGACACATACAAGAATTGTTATAACCGAAATTCCATACATGGTAAACAAGACACGTCTGCTTGAATCTATCGGCGAGCTTATGCGGGATAAGCGTATTGAGGGAATTTCTACCCTCAGAGACGAGTCCGACAGAAACGGTATGAAAATCGTTATCGAGCTTAAGCGGGACGCTAATGCAAACGTAGTTTTGAACAAGCTTTACTCCTTTACACAGCTCCAGGACACCGTGGGCGTTATTATGATAGCTCTTGTAAACGGCGAGCCTAAGCTGCTGCCCTTAAAGGATATGCTTACCCATTACCTTGATTTCCAGGTTGACGTTATTGAGCGCAGAACCCGCTTCGACCTTGAAAAGGCAAGGAACAGAGCCCACCTTTTACAGGGCTTTATGCTGGCTATCGACAATATCGATGAAGTTATTGCAATCCTGCGAAGCAGCAAGACTGTTCAGGAGGGCAAGCAGCGCTTAATGGAGCGCTTTGCGGAGGCTGACCTTACAGAGCTTCTTGTACGGGCGATGGACGAGAAATACAAGGACATTCAGTTTGAGCAGGAGGTTGGTCTTTCGGAGCAGCAGGCTGACGCTATCGTACAGATGCGCCTTGCACAGCTTACTGGACTTGAAAAGGAAAAGATTGAAGAAGAGCTTGCGGATATAATGGGCAAGATTTCAAGCTACAATGAAATTCTTTCCGACAAGGCGAAGATTTACGGAGTTATCCGTGAGGAGCTTGAGGTTATAAGAAAGAAATACGGCGACGAGCGCAGAACCGCTATTGAGGAAGTAAGCGGCGAGGTTGATATTGAGGACCTTATCCCTGTTGAGGAGTGCGTTCTTACTTATACAAACTTAGGTTATCTTAAGCGGCAGCCCGTGGAGCTTTACAACCTGCAAAAAAGAGGCGGTAAGGGCGTTTCGGGCATGAAGCAGAGGGAAGAGGACTTCGTTGAAAACGTATTTATTTCCTCTACCCACGACAACATACTGTTCATAACAAATCTGGGAAATATGTACAAGCTGAAATGCTACGAAATTCCCGAGGGCTCAAAGCAGAGCAGGGGAACGAATGTTGTGAACCTTCTCCAGCTTGCTGAAAACGAACGGATTGCTTCTATGATGAAGACAACGGACTTTGCGGAGAACAAGTTCTTTATCTGCGTTACAAAGTCGGGCAAAATCAAGCGTACGCCGCTGTCTGCATTCAAAAATGTGCGTAAGAACGGTCTGAGGGCAATCAATCTTGCCGAGGGAGATGAGATTGCGGCGGCACATCTTACCGAGGGCGACTCAACAGTACTTGTTGCCACAAGAAACGGCGCTGCTATACGTTTTAATGAAACCAGAATACGCAGTATGGGCAGAACCGCTCAGGGCGTAAGGGCAATCAAGCTCCGGGACGGTGACTACGTTGTTGGTGCAACTAAGATTTACAGTGATGAAATGACTATTCTGACAGTTACCGACAAGGGCTTAGGCAGACGTACCGAATTAAAGAACTATCCTGTTAAGAACAGGGGCGGTCTTGGTCTGCTGAACTACAAGACGGGAGAAGAAAAGGGTTATGTCTGCGGTATCAGGGCATTAGGTCCCGACGACGACGTCATTCTTATCAACACCGACGGCGTTATAATCCGTATCAGAGCAAACGACCTGCGGCCTATGGGCAGATACGCTACCGGCGTAAGAGTAATGCGCCTTACCGATGACAGCAGGGTTGTTACCTTCACAAGAACCGAACACGACGACTCCGAGGCTACCGAGGAAATTGAACAGGCGAATGAGGAGGAAGTCCTCCGTGCCGAAGCTGAGGAAGCCGCTGAGGTTATTACAGACGAACCCGAGGAGGAAGAGGAGGAAGAAACCTCCGAGCAGAACTCCGACGAGGAATAAGAGATAAAAGAACCGCCCACGCTTAAAGCGTGGGCGGTAGATTTTTGCAGAGTGGGGGAGAGGGAGGAGAATTTTAGAAAGTTTAAGAGATTTTGAGAGAATAGATTTTCAGCCTTTTTGTAAAAAGGCTGGCGAAAAACTTTCAGACGCTTCGCGGTTAAGGGGCGGGCGTTGTGAAACAGGGAACAACAGCGAGGATTTATTGCCTTACTGTTTTCTTTTTGTGGCAATCTTCAAAAGCCTTTGTTTTATGCAAAATTAATCAGCAGAAAAACTGTGAATGTGCATCTGTTGTCTTATTATAAACAAAACCTTTAATCAAGCTTCAAACGGGTCAAGGGGGCGGGCAGCCCCTTGGCTCAAAATCTCTTGCTCTCTCAATACCCTCTCAAAATCACTCTATATTCTGTATCTGCTCTCGAATCTTTTCAATCTCACTCTTTACGTCAACCACTATGCGGGTAACACGGATGTCCTGAGCCTTGGAGCCTATGGTGTTGGTTTCACGGTTAAGCTCCTGAACGAGGAAGTCGAGCTTTCTGCCGACCGGCTCGGGAGAATCAAGCATTGAGCGGAACTGGGAGAAATGGCTCTTTAGTCTAACGGTTTCCTCGTCTACGGCGGTCTTTTCAGCAAAAAGTCCTGCCTCTAAAAGAATACGCTGCTCGTCAATCTGCTTGTCCCCTAAAATTTCCGCCATTTTTGCAGTAAGCTTTTCACGGTAGGCTCTTACGTTGTCGGGGGAGTATTCGCATACCTTTTCTATCATAGACTCAATGTTGCCCAGCTTTTCGAGAACGTCCGCCTTCATCTTTTCGCCCTCGGTTTCCCTCATTTCTACAAAGCGGGCGAGAGCAGCTTCTGCAACCTCTTTAACTGCCGCCCATATTTCCTCCTCGTCCTCTTCTGCACGAACAACATTGAATGCGTCGGTCATTCTGAAAACAGAGGACAGGGTAAGGTCGTCCATAAGTCCGAATTTTTCGCCTGTTGCCCTAAGAGCGGTAATATAATTTTCAACCACGCCCTCGTTTACCGAAACAGCGGTTTCCTTGCCGGAAATGTTGTAAACAGAAAGGGAGATTTCTACCTTTCCACGGCTTATTTTTCCCTTAATAAGGGTCTTAAGCTTCTCCTCAAGGTACATATATGCACGGGGAAGCTTTGCGTTGAACTCGTAGTAGCGGGAGTTTACCGAGCGGATTTCAACAAGATATTCCCGCCCGCCGATTATTCTGTGCTCTCTGCCGAAGCCTGTCATACTTCTAATCATAGTTTTTACCTTCCTAAATAGTCTATTTCCCGGTCAAAATCCATAAGCTCGCCAAGTATGGGTACATTGTACTCCTCCGCAAGATTGTCCGCCGGGGTTATTGTGTTGTCCAGCCGCCAGATTATTATAATTCCGATTGTCGAAATAAGAAAACCGAAAATCGCACCCGCCGCCGTAAAAATCGTGTCGTTGGGAAAAACAGGGTAATCCGGCTCGTATGGGGCGTTAATTACCGTTATTTTTGCATTTGCCTTGTAGTTGTCAAGTACGCCCTGCATAAGCTCAAGGTACTTTTCCGCAAGTCGGTATGCCGTGTCGGAGCTTTCGCAGTCAACCTCCGCCCTTAGCATCTGTGTGCCGTTTACCTGCTTCACAGACAGCATTTTTCCGAACTCTGCATAGGTGAACTTCACCGAAAGCTGGTCGTTTATTGCGTCGTACATCTGGGGGCTTGTGAACAGAAGCGCTGCTGTCGCCGCCTTCTGGGCGGGATTTTCGCCGTCGTTGCTTTCTATGTAAACGTCCATTCCGCAGACGTAGTGCTTTTCAAGTCCGTAGGCGGAGAGAATGTAGCCCGAAATCGTTGTGAGTACGATTACTACCACCGCAATCCGCCAGTTTTTTCTTATTGTATCGGCAAGTCTTTTTATTCCTCTTTTTCTTATAAAGCCTCCCTGCCTTTCAATATGTTGTATTGCAGTATTTTTCTTCTCTCAACATCTTGTGTCAAAGCGGTTTTTTCGAGATAACTCCGCTTGCTCTCGGGTAAACCGATGGGGTTTCGCTTATCTTCTTTATCACAACAAGACAGCGCTTATCTCCTGAGGGCAGGGCGTATTTTTCCACCTTTTCAAGCTTTCCGCCAAGTTTTTCAATTGCTTCTTTTGCGACTTCCGTTTCGTCCTCCGCACCCTTAAGTGCAAGGAAATATCCGCCCTTTTTAACGTAGGGCAGGCAGTATTCGCAGAGAACATTCAGCGCCGCAACTGCTCTTGCGGTTGCAAAATCAAAGCTGTCACGGTACTTCTTGTTTCGTGCGGCTTCCTCACTTCTTGCGTGAACGGTTTCACAGGGCAAACCGATTTTTTCGCATGCCTTATCCAGATAGGTTATCCGCTTTCCGAGGCTGTCGATAAGGGTAAATTCAATATCCGGGCGATATATTTTCATAGGCAGGGAAGGGAAGCCTGCGCCTGTACCTATATCTACGAATTTTGTTCCACGTGGAACATCAACCATAGTAAGTGGAAGAATACTGTCAATGTAGTGCTTTTCAATTACCTCGTCGTACTCGGTTATGCGGGTGAGGTTTACATATTTATTGTATTCAAGCATAAAATCCATAAGGATTCTGAGCCTTTCCTCCTGCTCGGGGGTAATTTCTATTCCGCTTTGTCTGAATTTCTCAATCATTACTGTTTTCCTCCCCCGAATTTGCCGCAATCCAGATAAGAAGTACCGATATGTCCGCAGGATTTACTCCCGAAATTCTGGACGCCTGTCCTATGTTCAGCGGCTTATGCTTGTTGAGCTTTTCCCTTGCTTCAAGCCGCAGACCGCTTATTTCGCTGTAATCGAAATCCGTGGGCAGAAGCTTCTTTTCAAGCCGCTTCATCTCCTTAATCTGAGCAAGCTGGGTCTTTATATAGCCCTCGTATTTCACGTTTACCTCGATTTTTCCTGTAATATCAGCACCAAGGTCGGGAGCGTACTTGTCAAAGGGCTTTATATCATTATAGGAAATCTGCGGTCTTTTCAATAGGTCTATAAACTTAACCCCGTGTTCAATCGGTGAAGTTCCTTTTCCAGTGAGCATTTTGTTCAGCTCGGGTGTAGAATGAACCGTAGTTTTCTTGATTCTCTCGGTTTCAGCCGCAATCTGATGCTGCATTTCAAGGAAAAAGCCGTATCTTTCATCGGAAACAAGCCCAATTTCGTGCCCCAGCTCCGTTAATCTCTCGGGAGCATTATCCTGCCTTAAAATAAGGCGGTACTCGCTTCGGGATGTCATCATTCTGTAAGGCTCGGTGCAGCCCTTGGTCACAAGGTCGTCAATCAGCGTGCCGATATAGGAATTTGAGCGGTCAAGAACTATCTGCTCCTTGCCGCTTATTTTCCTTGCGGCGTTTATTCCCGCAACAAGACCCTGTGCGGCGGCTTCCTCGTAGCCTGAGGTGCAGTTGAACTGCCCCGCACCGTAAAGTCCGCTAATTTTCTTGAATTCAAGGGTTGCGTACAATTCCAGCGGGTTGCAGCAGTCGTACTCTATCGCGTAGGCAGGTCTCATTATCTCCACGTTTTCAAGACCTTTTATCGTCCGTAGAAATTTTATCTGAACGTCCTCGGGCAGGGAAGTGGACATGCCCTGCAAATAGTACTCGTCGGTGTCAAGTCCCATTGGCTCAACAAAAAGCTGGTGGCGCTCCTTATCCTTGAAGCGTACGATTTTATCCTCGATACTTGGGCAGTAGCGAGGACCTACGCCGTGGATTCTTCCCGAATACAAAGGGGAACGGTGGAGATTTTCAAGTATTACCTTATGGGTTTCGGCATTGGTGTAAGTTACATAGCACTTGACCTTATTTTCAAGGGGGAGCTTATTGTCAAAGGAAAAGGGGATTATCTCCTCGTCGCCCTGCTGCTCCTCCATAACCGAAAAATCAATTGAGCGCTTATGAACTCTTGCTGGAGTGCCTGTCTTAAAGCGGCGGATATCAAGTCCCAGTCCTTTCAGACTTTCGGTAAGCGCTACCGACGGGCAGACGTTATCCGGACCGCTTTCGTAGCTTAGCTCGCCGATATGGATTGCACCGTTAAGATAGGTCCCAGTTGTTATTATAACAGCTTTTGCTCCGCAGAAGCCGCCAAGCTTTGTCTTAATTCCTGTTACTTTTCCGTCCTCGGTGCAGATTTCCGTAACCTCGGCTTGCTTTATACTGAGATTCGGCTCTTTTTCAAGTGCCTGCTTCATATAGGTGTGGTACTTTACACGGTCGGACTGAACTCTCAGAGAATGAACCGCAGGTCCTTTTCCTCGGTTCAGTACACGGGACTGTATAAAGGTAGCGTCTGCCGCCTTTCCCATTTCTCCGCCCAGGGCGTCTATCTCGCAGACAAGCTGTCCTTTAGCCGAGCCGCCTATACAGGGGTTACAGGGCATATTTGCAATAGTATCAAGAGAGAGAACGAAAACCGCAGTTTTCATTCCAAGCCTTGCGGCGGCAAGGGCGGCCTCGCAGCCCGCATGTCCTGCACCTACAACTATAACATCATAGTCGTCAACCTTATAAATAGTATCATATCCTCTCATTGTTCTATGTTCCACGTGGAACATTACAAATTCAAAAAGTACAATTATTTATGTTCCACGTGGAACATAAACTATATATTGTAATAAACTGCAATATTGAATACAAAATATGCTGTTACAGACTGTATTTCTTATATCCCGGGTGTCTTATGGGGTAGTTTTCGGCAAGCTTGCAGCACTCCATAATCTTGTCCTCGGGAAGAGGCTTTGCTCCGCCAAGCAGTCTTGCTGTAAGGCTTACCTTAGCAAAATGCTCTAAGGTTTCCATACGGAAATATGCCTGCGTTATGTCAACTCCCACCGTAAGTGCACCATGGTTCATAAGAAGAATTGTGTCGTGACAGGGGAGAAAGGGAATAACGCTATCGGCAACCTCTACGCTTCCGGGGGTTGCATAGGGAGCAATCGGCACAGAGCCGAGGAACATTATAGCCTCCGACATTGAGTAATCGTCCAGCGGGATATGTGCCACCGCATATCCTGTGGCAACAGGAGGGTGGGCGTGGACAACGGCATTTATATCGGGGCGCTCCTTGTAGCAGCGCAGATGCATTTTAAATTCCGATGAGGGACGGTAGCCCTCGGTAAATTCAAGCACATTATTGTTCTCGTCCATTTTCACAAGCATTTCGGGAGTAAGTACTCCCTTGCTGACTCCTGTGGGCGTAGTAAGAAAAGTACCGTCCTGAAGCTTTACGGAGATATTGCCGTCGTTAGCGGCAACAAAGCCAAGCTTCCAGAGATTTCTACCTGCCTCGCATACTTTTTCTCTAATATTTTGTTCTTGTTCATGATTTAAAGTCATAAAATTTTCTCCTAAAAAAACATACAAATATATTATATACTCTTTTGCAATTCTTGTCCATACTTTTTCTGAAAAGGTTCTAAAAATCCGGTGTCATATCCGAATTATCGCAGCCCTTTTCCTGTGTAAATCCCTCAAATCCAAGCTCAGCGCAGCGGTCAACAACTTTCCTGTATTCAAATGTAGTAAGCTTTCGGTTCAGCTCCGGGTATTTCTCCGCTTCGGCAGGAGAAAAGTTGGGGAAGAACTGACGCATTACGCTTATAAGCGGCAGCTTCTCTCTGAAATTATCGTAAAGCCACTCGAATATCTTTATGCTGTCCTTGTAGCAGCCGGGCAGAACCAGATGTCTAATAATAACGCCTTTCTGCATAATGTTTCCGTCAAAAACATTTTCGGGCTGCTGGCGGAGCATTTCTTTAACTGCCATGGAAGCTTTATTGAAGTAATCGGGGCAGGAGGAGTATTTTGCGGAAAGTTCTGTGCTATAATACTTTAAATCGGGAAGGTAAATATCCACAAGACCTTCCAGCAATTTCAGACTTTCAACGCTTTCATACCCGCCACAGTTATAAACAATCGGCAGTCCGATTTTTTCCTTGCATTTTTCAAGTACTCTTGCAACCTGCGGAGTAAAATGGGTGGCGGTTACGAGATTTATGTTATGCACGCCCATAGACTTTAACTCAAAAAATATTTTTTCAAGCTTTTCCTCGGAAATATCTTCTCCCTTAAGTCCACGGCTTATAATCTTATTCTGACAGAAAACGCAGCGCAGATTACAGCCGGAAAAAAACACCGCACCGCTGCCTTTTGTGCCTGTTATGCAAGGCTCTTCGCCGAAATGCGCCATATATTTTGCAATTCTTATATTTTCCCCGCAGCCGCAGAAGCCTTTTTTCTCCTTTCGGTCAGTCCTGCACCCACGAGGGCAAAAGGAACATTCCGCCATTTTATTCTTCCTTTCTTGTTTCAGCCGCCTTTATTTCAGCAGCAAGCTTTTCCGCCTCCTCAAAGGCGTCGGTTATCTCGTTCTGATAGGCGGGAATGTCCCGGAAGGCTTCAAGATTAAGCTCCGCCAGTTTCTTGCAAAGTGCGGCGGCGGAGGAGTACTGCTTCATAAGCATAAGCTTATTAGTATAATTCCAGTAGCTTCCTATTATCTTTTTTCGCATAAAGGACTTGAAATTTTCGTTAAGGGAGAAAATATCAAGACAAAGGGCGGAAAGGGAAGCTACTGCACAATAAACAGTATAATTTTCCATAAGGCTTTTAAGGTCGGAAAGGTCGAGGGCGGGGAAGTCACACTCCGCTAAAGCAGTAATCATATTTACAAGCATACCCGCAATTTCAATTCCGTTTCCGTTAAGAACAATAGTTATAAAGTCGCTTGAACAGCGGCTAAGCTTCTCGTCCCGTTCGGGGGAGGAGTCCTCAAAAACTGCGTTCTGACCGAAAAGCTCTTCTAAGGAAAATCCGCCGTAAGCCATAGCATAAAGGGCGGTAAATTCCAGCCGAGCCCTCGTATCAGAAAGGTCGGCGAAGGTATATTTTTTCCGTCCCGAAAGCATGCGGTTCACCTCACCGGGGGTAGCGGGGCGGTTGTTTATCCGAATATCCGAGCTGAAGCGGCGGTAATTGTACTTGTCCATAAGCTCCTTGTACTCGGGACCTTTTTTCATCATATTTTTCACAACCGCAATATCAACGGTAAAAAGAATATGCTCCGAACGCTTATTTAAGGGCAGGTTTTTGGCTTTATTGCGCTCTGATTTTCTTGTAATTTTCTCGTTTATTCTTGTGTAATTATGGGCAGTATCAATTATACTTAACGTAATAAATTCCGGTTCTTTTACAAATATGCTGTCATCATTTATACCGAGCTTTGCGATTTTTATGTAACTGCCCTTGAATAAAAGCCTTAAAAGCAGGGCGGTTTTAAGAATTGCAGGCCGTCCGTAGCATTTTTTAACCCGCCTTGCGAAATAATCGGAAAAAGGCTTTTCCTTTACGAAAACCAAATCGAATATATCAATTTCCAGCTTTTCAGCAGCTGCAATTGTAGTTTTTCCGAAAATAAATGGCAGCATTTTTTCAAGGTAGAAGCATACCTCGTTATCGGAAATAATAGCGGAGGGCGAAAAGAAAAGACCTGTTATTTTCTCGGGAATATCGGTTACGGTAATTTTCATTTTCTGCCCTCCTTTCTATATTCAGGCTGTCGATAAACCGCCATCTGCGTCGTCAACCACATAACGACAGGCACAAAGCCTAGTCGTTATGCGGTTTCCTAGCATCTGACGGCTTCTCGGCAGCCTGAGAATTATTTTTTATAGGCTGTATATTTTTATTTTTGTGCATTTACCGCAGCGTAAATCTCACTTTTTGAAAAGCCCGTCTTTTTTGCAGCCTCCTTGCAGGCTTCGGAGGTTTTTACTCCCGACTCAATAAGCTGCTTTGCCGCAATAACAGCGTCCTCTATTGTCAGAGCCTTTTCTTGCGTCTCCTGCGCTCCCTCCACAACAAGCACATATTCTCCCTTTGGGGTCTTGTCCTTGTAGTAGTTCAGCATATCGGAAATTCTGCCCCGCAAAACCTCCTCGTGGATTTTTGTAAGCTCCCTGCAAAGAGAAATTTTCCTATCGCCTAAATTGCTGAGCAAATCCTCAAGGGTATTTATAAGCTTGTGCGGCGCTTCATAGAAAATAAGAGTACGCTTATAGCTTTTTATCTCGTCAAGGTGAGCCTGCCGCTGTTTTTTTGTAACGCTCAAAAAGCCCTCAAAGGAAAATCGGGAGGTGGAAAGTCCCGAAATCGCAAGAGCAGACATGGCGGCGGTAGGGGAGGGGACAACGTTTATTTCAATGCCACGTTCTGCACAAAGCCGAACCAAATCCTCTCCCGGGTCGGAAATGCAGGGCATACCTGCGTCGGTAACGATTGCACAGGTTTCGCCCTTTTCTATTTTTTCAAGAATATACTCGCCCTTTTCACGAAGGTTATGCTCATAGTAGCTTACAAGGGGTTTCTGTATTCCGAAATGGGTCAGAAGCTTTAGGGTAACTCTCGTATCCTCTGCGGCTATAAAGTCAACACTTTTTAATGTTTCAACAGCACGGGGACTGAAATCCGAAAGGTTTCCTATCGGAGTTCCCACAACATATAATTTTGACACTTCTATTCTCCTTATAATTGCATTTGTTCATATTAAAAGCTTATGTAAAGTTTTAAACAGCCTGTTTCAACCGAAAAAACCCGTTAAACAAGCCTTTTTTTAACATTTTCAACCGAGTTTTCAACTGTTCATATAGAAAAAAGGGGTAAAAACCTGAGTTTTCCACACTTTCAACAGGAATAAATGTTGAAAACAATGATTTTACAGAAAGTTTAATTTTAATTTAACAGAAATATTACAGATTGTACTATTAACGCTGAAATTTAATTTTTGTAAAGTCTGTGAAGCCTATTGTTTATGGGATTTTTTCAGTATTAGAAAAAATTATGAACAAACTGTCTGTTTTTGAATATTCTGCACAATAGGGATAAAACAAAATATTATCTGTATTATTAGAAAATTTTTCCTGTTTTAACATCATAAAAAACGGCTTAAAATAAAGAACTATCAACATTTTCAACAGAGTTTTCAACAAATATCGGGCAGAAATG
>JBJERM010000081.1:0-6643 GCA_051882315.1 Ruminiclostridium sp. | reverse complement strand
TGATACTAATGGACGGTTACCGCAGGGTAACGATTGTTTAAAATAAGGGTTTAATGGCATTTTGCAACAACAAAAAAATTTTTATGTTGACTTATTTTAGTGAGTATAGTATAATTAGTATGTAAGTTACTTTTTGATACTATTGAGGAGGCTTATTATGAGCGAACTAAAACCGATAAAAGAACTGCCTAACTGCCCCGTTGAAACAACTCTTACCATTATCGGCGACAAGTGGAAGGTGCTGATACTGCGGGATTTAATGCCGGGCACAAAGCGCTTCGGAGAACTGAAAAAATCCATCGGAAGCGTATCGCAGAAGGTGCTGACCGCACAGCTTCGGGATATGGAGGAAAGCGGACTTGTAAGCCGTAAGGTATATGCAGAAGTGCCGCCGAGGGTTGAATATTCCCTTACGGAACTTGGTAAAAGTCTGAAGCCTATTCTTAACGCTATGCAGTGCTGGGGTGAGGAATATAAGGCTTCGTTTAAGTAAAATAGAAGCAATTCGTAATTTTCAATAACAAGCAGAAGCGAATACCTATCGGGTAAACGCTTCTGCAAAATTTGCTTTTTGTTATTTTCGTAAAGGTATGTTTTAAACTTATTGATTTGTTAATTTTTCAGCACATTCTTAAATGTACCATCTCCACCCCATTGGAGCAAGCTGGAATTTCGTGGCAGTTTCATCATCCCATTCATAGCCGTAAACTTCGGGGGTGAAATTCGCTGTATTTTCCCGCAATTTGCCGATTGCTTCATCATATCCAGATTTACTGCTGCGAGATGAACTGTCAGATAAACGCTCCTTGACCGAGGGAATCCGATGTATTCCGCAGACTACGCTTTCAGAGATATGTAACTGCTTTCCGCTGCCGCAGAAGAGGGCGAATATGTTCCGAAACGGGCGGTGTCTGGGATTGAGGACCGGATTAAGTGCTTCCTCAAGGTGCGCCTTGCAGTAACTGTTTTGCAGGTGGGATTAACGCTATGGGGTTATAAAAGGGCATTCGGCGATGAATGAGGCTTTTGAGATTGGTAAGTTAAACAATGAGCTAAAACAGAAATATAACATAAATAACGCTGTAAAACCAGTTCTCTATCCGTCCCGTTTATCGTACTGATAGTATGCGATTATACAATTAGCAGAATAGTCGAATTATGTAAGATTATCGTCTTGAAATCATTAGGAATATATGCTATAATTAATAAAAATCGCTTTATGACGTATTTACACAGGAGCAGTTTTATGAAAATACTATTCAGATATATCGTCCCTTTTACGATTGATGACAGCAGGTATGACGAGGTTGTGGAAAAGCTGAGTACAACCGGCGGAATGGATATTGTATCCGATGGGAGGACTTACAGCTGGAAAAGCCGCAATCCCAATACAGGAATACCCTTTTCCATTATAAACGAAGGCAAAACAGAGATTCTGAACTGCGTTACCCATTCTATCAGCTTTGACAGAAATACAGCAATAGGCTCTGTGCACGAACTGTACAGCAACGAAAAGTTCGATACATATAATAACGAGAAAGAATATATTCCATACAGCAAAAGACTTATCTTTCAGCTTGAGCGTTCAAATTATAAATTTACACTAAGCGACGCTAAGCTGCTCCTGTTCAGGACAGGTATAGGCTTTCTTTGTTACGATGTTGAATTTGACAACGAAATAACTGCAAAAACAGCAGAAGAATTTCAGAGCAAATTCAGAATACTTTTACTCAAATCAAAATTGGCGGAATACCGGGAAAGGCAGAAGCAAATTCCCGGAACAAAAGATAAGGAGATATATGAAAACCTTGACGGAAAACCGGGAGAAGCGTTCTGTATAGGCGATCTGGTAACAAATCTTGTTACGGCTATCGGAACTGATTTCAGCATCTGGCCTATCGGAAGCAACATAAAAGGAAACAGCAAGGCGATTCTTTATACATATATATGCACCCGTTCAAAGCCGCAGAGTGCAATTGATTTGCCATATACTGCGGCAGAAGCCGATGAATTTAAAAGATACTTAAGTATAATCCGCGGCATAAAAGCCAGCTATAACGATTCCTCCGGCTCCAGCATAAAACCCTTTGAGCATATTTCATGGATTACATACTACGAAGGAAGCGGAGTTATCGCAACGCCGAAGGA
This sequence comes from Ruminiclostridium sp., assembly GCA_051882315.1. Taxonomy (GTDB): domain Bacteria; phylum Bacillota; class Clostridia; order Oscillospirales; family Ruminococcaceae; genus Ruminiclostridium_E. The sequence continues at coordinate 4,495 of JBJERM010000081.1, read as the reverse complement.
ATGCGACGAGAACAATGTGGATTTCTGCGAGAACAAGCTCCCGGAGCTATTTAAAACCGACTATTTTATGATATATATCCTGGCTCTTTACCAGTCCTACTCGGCGCTTCATCTGTCGGCAAGAATAGCTGACGAGCTTCCCGGAAACACCGAGGCTTTCAAGGACGAAAACGAAATGAACAACCTTTCGGAAAAGCTTGAGATTATAGAACACAAGATAAATGTTTTTCTTCTTAAAAGTTCCTTTGCAACGGTGAGCCATATCAATCAGCACAACGATTATTACGACCTCTGCAAGAAGGTGCTTCGCATTGACGCTGATGTAAAAAGTCTATCTGACGGAGTGAGCCCGCTGGCGAAAATGCAGCGCATAAGAATCGACGCTCAGAATTCGGAAAAGGATAAAGAACGCAGTATGCGTGAAAAACTGTTGCGTGTTCTGATTGCGATTTTCGGTCTTGCATCTATACTTACCGACGCAGTAAGCTTTATTTACGGTTTTTACGAGGGCGATGCAGTAAAAAGCGATATTTCATTTAAAATACTTTTTTGGGTCGGATTGCCGCTGGTGATAGCTTTGGTATGGTATATATGCGGAGGTTGGATACTGAGGCTTTTCAAGAGAAATACAATACCCGCAAAAACGAAAAATAAAAAGAAATAAAACAAATACCCGTATTCACTTTGCTGCCGTGAATACGGGTATTTGCGCTTATTATTCAATTGTATTCTTGATTTCTTCTATAATATTATCACAGTCCCTGTTATAAACAAGCCCATTTCCGGTAACAGGCAAATTCTTATATCGCATCTGCATATACTGAATGTATGCTTTCAGATTATAGCCTGTCAGCTTGTTATTATTTACATAATCTCCGATAAAAATATCAGGTATTCTGTCGTTAAGAAACCTGTCCAGAAAATAGCAAATCAGAATAAGCTCCTTTTTCTCTTTGGCGCTCCATTCCTGAAAAAGCTCGGTAATACGGCTTCCGTGTATAAGGTTGCATCTCAGATAGTAGGGATACCATAAGGTGAGGAAAATAAATACCGGCGTCATATTTTCATCAGGGTCAAAGGGTGTTTCCGCATTTCTGCGGCTTTGCTCTGCCTGTATTTTTTCCAGCTGAGCAATCTTTAATGAGAGTTCGTTAAACTGTTCAAGCGTTTCTTCCGATACATCGGGAACAATGCCCAGCATTGACTCAAGCGCTGCTGTATAAAGCTCTTCGGGCGAGCTGATATTATACAGAATTTTACTTATTTCGGAAAGGATTTTGCCTGCCTCCTCAATGCGGTTGCAGATGTTCAGAAAAGGGCTCATGAGCTCATAGGATTTTGCAGCTATCTCATTTATCTTATCAATAGAGTCAACGCCGTATTCGTGGGCGGCAATCCATGCAAAACCGCCTATCTTCCACCTTTCGCTGTGTTCTGTATGCATAGCCTTTTTGATGTCTTCCTTATACCGGTCATCCCTGTGGTCATGCTGATTAAAATAATTATCAAGCATTTCATCAAAAGCGTTTTCGTACATTATGGTGTACTTCTGATACATTGCATTGGCGGAGGTCCATAGGTGCATAAAGCGGTCGCACAGCGTGTTTTTGGCTTTGCTTGCCCAGTAGGAAAACATAGATACTATGCTCGGCTCCTGGTCCGCTTCGGATTTCGGCATAGTGATTATTTTCCCGCCGATTTCTCTCCAGCGGTCGTTCAGCCCCATATCTATACTTCCGTTGACGTTGAGAACGGATGTCATAAAGGGAAACAAATCCGGGTGCGTTTCGTGGCTGTAAGTATTAAGGGTGACTGCATTATCACTGTTAATCCAGTCATCAAGGTTATCGCTTCTGCACTCGTACCTTTTTACCAGAATGCTGTTTACTAAAAGGCTTTTGTTGACATTGAGAGAATAAAGTATATAGCATTTACGGAATGCGTCTCTCAGATATCTATTCATATATCTGAAATCTTCGCTTCCGGTGAGAAAATAATCGGCTGTTCTTTCTAAACCGTAGGAGGTTGAATTGCTTGAATAGCGAAGTATTATTCTCGCCCCATTTTCTGCTACCGTTATTGAGATATTGTTCGTGTTCTCCTGCTTAATGAAAAACCTGTATGTATACGTTGTGCCGTTTTCTGGTTCTTCATTGATGATAAAGTGATACTGATAATAGCTCATTTCATTACACCTCTGCTTTCTGAATAAATACAGGCAAAACCTTACTCTTACTATCAGCGGTACTGCCTCAGATGACTACCTGTTCAGATTCATTATGATAGTTTTTGTAACCTCTTCCATAACAATTGGCTTTGCAAGATGACCGTTCATTCCTGCGTCAAGAGAAGCCTGTACATCCTCCACAAAGGCGTTTGCAGTCATAGCGACAATAGGTATGCTGCGGGCGTCGGGGCGGTTTTTCATCTCCCTGATAGCAATTGTTGCTTCGTAACCGTTCTTTTTCGGCATCATAATGTCCATAAAAATCATATCAAAAGTATCCGGCGGATTTTCAGCAAATATCTTTACTATCTCATCACCGTCGCAGGCTCTCGTCACCTTTAGTCCCAGCTCCTCAAGCTGTATCGTTGCAATTTCTGCATTAAGGTCGTTGTCCTCCGCCAGAAGGATTTTAACCCCATTCAGATTGGCGCTGTCAGCAGGCAGATTATTTACCTGTACGCTGCCTTCATCGGTAAGCTCCAGAGGAAACTCAACAGTGAAAACCGAGCCTTCTCCCTTCCTGCTTTCAACAGAAATACTTCCTCCCATAAGGTCAACGTAGCGCTTTGAAATCGCCATTCCAAGACCTGAGCCTTTATACTGGGTTCTTGCACCGTTATCCTCCTGAGAAAACTCTTCAAAAATATGCTCCACATACTCCTCGGTCATTCCAACGCCTGTATCCGATATGCGATAAACAGCTGAAATGTGATTGGAATCCGCACCGTTCCGATAGCTTGTTTCAAAGGTTATACTGCCGCCGTCATCGGTAAATTTTACGGCATTGCTCAGAATATTTACAAGCACCTCCCTTATTCTTACTGCGTCTGCAAGCACATAGGGAGTTTCGGGTTCGGCAAGCTTTGTATTGAAGGTAATATTACGGTTGGTAAGGAAGCCGTGTACAATGCTAAGCACCATATCCGTTACCTCGGTAATATTTGCGGGAACAGAATTGAATTTTATTTTTCCGCTTTCTATTCTGCTTATGTCAAGTACGTCGTTTATAAGAGTAAGCAGATGCTCCGAGCTTTTGCTTATCTTTTCAAGACAGTTCCTTACCTCGTGGTTTGTATCCTGCTTAAGGGCAATTCCCGTAAAGCCAATAATTGCATTCATAGGTGTACGAATGTCATGGGACATATTGTTCAGGAACGTGGTTTTTGCAAGGCTTGCGTTCTGGGCGATATGAACTGCGTTTTCAAGCTCCTGGTTTATCTTCTTGTCATCTGTCCGGTCGGACATATCCAGTATGTACTTTTTTTCACCCTGAATATCGCTGCAAAATGCAATCATGTGGAACCAGCGCACTTCTTTGGTTCCTCCGTGAATATACTCCCTGTCCCATTCCATCTGATAGCCGGGAAGAATTTTTGAAATTCTGTCCAGAATATGAACGGATTCGTCCTCTTTTAAAAGATTTTCAAGTACATGAATATCCTTTTTAACCTGCGCTTCGGAAATACCCAAAAGCTTTTCAATATTCGGGCTTACATAATCCACCCGCAGATCCTTAGCGTCAAGCATAAGAAATACGTCGTCAACATTGGCTGAAAGCTTTGAGAACAGCTCGTCACGGGCAAGCAGCTCGTTATCCTTAAGCTTCAGCTTCTGCCTGTTCTGCAAAATTACAAAAAGAAGCGGGCATACGGCAAGCGCAACAGTAATTACCGATACGACAATCATTGTTGTGGACTGAAGATTGTTCATATTTGAGTTTACTACGTCCGCAGGTACAATTCCGAGAACTATCCAGTCCTGGAAATTTGCAGGCTCGTAAACAAAATAATAATCGGTTCCGTTTACGTCAATTATCATATTGCCTGAATTTCCCGTCTGAAAATCCTTCTGCAGATCTGCAATATTCTCATCGGTGACCCTTTTTGATTTCTCCAGCAGAGCAAAAAAATTGTGTATATTTCTCAGCTCATCGCTGCCGTTGTCAACAATTACACGACCGTCGGGCAGGATTGCAAAGGTTCCCGCCCTTCCTCCGAAGGCGGAAATTTTAAGAGCCTCAACAAGGTCCGAGTTATTATAGGTAATAGCAATAGCATCATATTCAAAGTCATGGAAGCTTCCGGAAGCGGCAGGAGTTGCAAACACCATTATCTCAGGCTTATCGGGAACAACCGAGTTTACGACTATGGGCTGATGCTCTAAAATCAGATTTTCAAGCTTACCCCGCAAATCCAGATAGCCCTTCTGTCCCTCCAGAGTAATATAATCTCCGTCGCGGGAAATGAAGAAGAAATCGGTGAAATTGCT
>JBJERM010000080.1:0-6744 GCA_051882315.1 Ruminiclostridium sp. | reverse complement strand
TCTGCAATTCATTCAATAAATAGCAATTTTAGACTTGACTTTTAATAGTTAGTCTTTCACTTGCACATTACCATAAATGTCAACAGCAAAACACGACACAAAGCGAGAAATGCCCTATTTTCGCCATTAGACACGATTGTCTAATTAAATTTTCTTGTATTGCAAGGTCATTTTACCAGATACTCGCTCAATTATCCATGTTATTTTAAATAACAAATAGCAAATCCCCACCAGCCAGTCAAGAGTAAACTGAACGGCTACGCCGCTCTTGACTAACTGGCGGGGATTCACTCCATGGCAGCTAAGAGGGCTTTAAGCAGCCCTCCGCCTGTTAGCGGGCTTCCCGATTATGTTTTCTCTTTGCAGCCCGTTTCTGCTCGGCTTCTATCTGTTCCTGTTGCTTTGCCCGGTTAATGACAGCATTTACTTGTTCAGAGCCGACCACCGCCTTCACACGTTCAAAATCTGCCGCCACTATTCTTAGTTCCCGATTTTCCTCCAAGACTACTTCCAACCTGTTTGTCAGCCGCTCGTTTCCTCTCCGTTCCCTGTTATATGCCGCTTGCAGCTTTGTAAACTTATTTGAAATATCCAGATATGCTGAATAAACAGAGCGCATGACTTGTACGATTTTCTTTACCAGCGGTTTTGCTTTCTTCTCCCGATACGACTTTGCAGATTCCATAACCGCTGCTTCTGGAAGCGTCTGCTCCGGATCTGCGGAAAAGTCTGCCGCCAGCTTCTCCATGTTCTTTACCATAGGAGCAAGTTCATTCATGCGCTTCTGGTATTTGTCCGCCTGTTTCTGCGCTTTCTCTGCTTCCTGCCGGGACTCCTGTAAATCTTCCTGTAAGGAACGAATCTCATCATCAACCTGTAACAACTGTTCATGCAAATCTTCGTTGATTTCTTGAAAAGTAGCGTTTTCTTCCTGTAATTCCACTTTTCTCGCTTCCAATTCTGCGACTTCCTTTGCCCGTTCCTTTTTCTCAAAATCCAAGACAGATAAATGCTTCTCATGTGTGCCTTTCTTCTCCCACTCAATTCCATGTTCCAGCATGACAGCGGCAAGCTGTTCTTTCTCATAAGCCACCCACTGATTTAATTCCGTTTCCCGTCTTGTTCCGCCTTTAAATCCGAGAGCAGATAACGCCTGTTTCAGAGAAACTCTTGTATCAAGCCCTCGCTTGCTTCCTGTCGTATACGGTATAAAATCTATATGCAAGTGGGGCGTTGCTTCGTCCATGTGAAGATAGGCAGCAAATACTCTTAAAGTGGGATTGCGCTGCCGGAAACCTTGCATATATTCATCAAGCACCTTTGCCGCAAGCTGTCCGTCCTCTGTTTTCGCCCCCATATTGTCCTTATCGCCTATCTGCACAATGATTTCATGGAATGGCTTTTCCTGCTTGCCGGAACGAATTTTCTCATAATAATCGTCAATCCGGCGGTCACTTCTGGTCTGCTTCTCATTGTACCGGGTGAGTGCTTCATCAAACAATTCGTGATATACATCCTTAACGTTTTCGTTGCAGTATTCCACGTTCAGACAGCTTCTCTCCGGGTCAGTATTCTTTGCATGGAATTTTCTGCTGTTATGGTTGACAGAGCCTTTTCCTGTCATAAAACTGATTGTTCGCTTCAATCAATATCCTTTCTCCCTGTCCGGGTAATCAGCGCCGGATACGGCGCATAGGCTTTGTTACTTTCGCCGAAAGTAAGGCAAAAGCACTTTTGACAGCCGTTCCGTCCATCAAAAGCTGCCTTTGCGCTCTGCCGAGGGCTTTTCCGCCCTACGGACGGGGCGGCTGTTCCCGCCGCTTTGCTTCCGCCGCCATAGCTTTTCGGATAGCCGAAAATACGTTTTCCACCGTACATTCCTCCCATCCGGCAAGCCATATCAGCGTCCGCATTTCTGCCACAGTCAGTTCCACATCTCCAAAGATTTCGTTGAGTGCGGCAATCCTCCGGGCTTCACTTTCGTATAAATATTTGTTCACGTTCCGAGTTCCCCATTCTGGCTGAATTATCATTGAATCACACCTTTCTCGTTATCTACTATCCACAGGAGCGTGACACGCTCCTGTCTGTTATCATCAAAGGAAAACTACCAGCGAAAGCTGTCCGGCACTCCACGTTTTTCCAGATATTCCTGCCTGGCTTTTTCCCGTTCTTCCTGTGTGGGCGCAGTCTTATATTTCGCATATAATTCATGGCGCACCAGCGAATCCAATTTTTGTTCCAACCCCTGCCGGATTTCATTCAGACAATCATTATCTTCCATTAGATGATAGCAGAGCAGAGATACAAATAACTCATAAGGGATTTGCACGTTTTTCATCACTTCATCCTTTCTGCGTCGGTTTGCGTCGATAGCGTCGATATTTTCTATACCAGCCTACTGTAAAAAATACCGTCGCAACCGACGCATATCGTCGCTTTTACTCTCTCGGTTCAAGTCGTTTCAGAATAATCTTCCTTTCATGCCCCCGCTTATTGTCATAGAAAATTCCATAGTCATTAAGCAACTGGCTATTGACTACATTCAGCTTTCTGGAAAGCACGTTTGCCTGTATCTGCATATCCGGCAACTGGCTCACAAGTTCTGTTGCCGTCCCCTCCCATTCCGGCTTATCCTCTGTCAGGAAATTGTTGATTGCTTCCAGCAGAGGATTCGGCGGTTGTTTCCACAGTTCCGTTTCTGCCTTTTTGAATTTCCAGACGCAACGCTCCCGGTCAAACTCTATGGTCAGTTCCTGATCCGGCTGATCACGCCCCACTATATCCATGACCGCCTCGTTGTCAGTGCGCTTTTTCTTGTGCACGATAAACGCTCCGTCTGCCGCTCCAAGCAGTCCGTTTGTGCCGGAAATCATATCAAAGCTGTCCTCGGATTCCAGCTTGCGTGTGTGATGAACCACCAGCAGGCAGATACCGTATTTGTCGCTGAACGATTTTAACTTTGTCACAATCTCGTAATCGCTGGAATAGCTGTACCTGTCCCCTCCAACCTCACGCACTTTCTGGAGCGTGTCAATGATAATCAGCCTTGCGTCTGTATGCTCTTTCAGAAATTCCTCTAATTGCCTGTCTAAGCCCTCATTCAAGGTTTTTGCCTGTGTCGCAAAGTACAGGTTATCCGCACATTCCACACCGAACATACCGGAGAGCCGCCGCTGAAGCCTTGCGTAATCATCTTCCAGTGCCAGATACAGCACCGTCCCCTTTCGGACGGGATAATCCCACAGGGGAAGCCCCATTGCCACATGATAGGCAAGCTGCCCCATAAAGAACGATTTTCCAACTTTCGGCGCACCCACAAAAAGGTAAGTCCCTCCATAGAGGAATCCATCTACAACCGGCGTTCTCGGCGGGTAGACGGTATCATACAGTTCCGTCATGGAAACGATTTGAAGCCCGCCGCTCCCGGATTTCTCCGGGATATTTGCGGCTTGCAGATTGATTTGTGCTGTTTCATTTGCTATAATTTCATTGTGATTTTTGATAATCGGCTGCGCCCCATCTGCGCCAACAGATGATACGGGAGCAGTCGTTTTTCTTGTTTCTGTCATTCATCTTCTCCTTTCAAACCGTCTAATGTAATTGCGATTACCTGCAACGTGTAGAGCAGTTCGTCATTGTCCGGGCTTAATGCTTCCAGCCGCTTCAATTCTTCGTGGATAGCTGCCATTTGATTTTTCAGCGCCTTATACACCCTCGGATTGCCCTGTACCACCACGTCCCGGCACAGCAGCCGCCTTGTGATGTAGTCTTGCTTTGTCAATCCCGACAGCGCCACCAAATCGTTAAGCAGCTTCGCTTCCTCGTCTGATACCCGGAACGCTACTGTATGATTGCGCCACCGCCCTTTGTAATCAAGTATTCTTTCCATTTGCGTCCTCCTTTGTCATTCGCTCCATTTCCAATTTTTCCGCCATTTCCGTCTGTACCGTAGGAAACAAGTGGGCGTAGCGGTAAGTGATTTTCTCCGCTTCATGCCCCATGCGCTCCCCAATCGCCAGCACCGAAAATCCCATGTCTATTAGCAGGGAAACCGCGCTATGTCGAATATCATGCACGCGAATCTTTTTTACACCCGCCTGTTTCGCCCCTCGCTCCATTTCATGGTTGAGATAGGATTTTGTGACCGTAAACAGCCGCTCGTCCGGCTGAATGTCGTAGAGCATTTTGATATATTCCTGCATTTCCTCACAGAGAAATGGCGGCATTTTGATTGTACGGTTACTCTTTTTTGTTTTCGGGCTTGTAATAATGTCCCGCCCTTTAGATCGGTGAAATGTCTTGCTGATTGTGACCGTCTGCTTCTGAAAATCAAAATCAGCCGGAGTGAGCGCCAGCAGTTCGCCGGAGCGGATTCCGCACCAGTAAAGCATTTCAAAGGCATAATAGGAACGTGGCTTATCCATCATGGCTTCGGAGAATTTCAAATATTCCTCTTTCGTCCAGAAGTCCATTTCTTTCGGAACCTCATTTCCCATTGTGCCAGCCCGCCTTGCCGGATTGTAGGGCAGGTTATAGAAGTTCACAGCATGGTTGAAAATCGCTGTAAGCTGGGCGTGTATGGTTTTCAGATAATCCGCCGAATAAGGCTTCCCTTTCTCGTCCCGATACGCCATGAGTTCATTCTGCCATGCGATAATATCCTTTGCTTCAATCTCCGCTATCTTCCGATTTCCGAAATATGGTAAAATCTTTGTGCGGATTACATGGCTTTTGGATTCCCATGTGCTTTCCTTGACACGCTGTTTCTTGTCGGCTTCATAAACCTCAAAGAAGCTGGCAAACGTCATATCCAGCTTTGCACTCTGTTTCAGCATGGCTTCATGCTCCCACGCCTGTGCTTCCCGCTTCGTAGCAGATCCCCGTTTCTGGGTCTGCTTCCGCTCCCCTTTCCAGTTCGTGAAACGATAGATTACCCGCCACGTTCCCGTAGCATTGTCTTTGTATACAGCCATTCAAATCATCTCCTTTCCGCTTAATCGCTGTAACAGACCTTTTTATGAAAAAATGTAGCGTTCACACGACCAGCCACCGTCAGATAGCCCTGCTTCTGTAATTCTGCGTTCAGTTCCCGCACAATCTGGTAGGCTTTTGACTTTGACACCCGCAGTTCCGCTGCCACTTCCTCCACAGTCATAAATGATTTTTCTACCATTCCGTTATCCTCCCCTTTCTCAATTTAACTGTTTTTGTTTAAGTTATATCCATGATACTAAATAATTTCCGTTAAGTCAAGTGGTTTGCAAAAAAATCTTAACTTTTTTTATTTAAGTTCCTCTTGCTATTCCTATTGCACCATGTTATACTAACTTCAACAGAAATGTTTAAGTCAAGAATGGTTGTATCACTATAACTACAACGGAGGTTTTATTATGGCAATCGGCAAACGAATCCGCTTTTTCCGTAATCGGAAAGGCATGACGCAAAAGCAGTTAGGCGAAATCCTCGGTTTTCTCGGAAAGACCTCTGATGTTCGTATGGCGCAGTATGAATCAGAAGCCAGAACGCCGAAGCAAGATCTTGTAAAAGAAATGGCAAATATCTTTGATGTCAGTACCCATGCCCTCACTGTGCCGGATATTGATACCTATATCGGGCTTATGCACACGCTTTTTGCGCTGGAAGATATGTATGGACTGAAAATCGGAGAGATTGACGGGGAAATCTGCCTGCGCCTTGACAAGTCCGACTATTCCACCTATTCCTCCATGTTCAAAATGTTCCACGCATGGCAGGAGCAATCTGCCAAGCTGGAACGGGGCGAGATTAGCAGAGAAGAATACGACCAGTGGCGATACAAGTATCCAGAACTTGACACCTCTGGACATTGGGTAAGTGTTCCCTCGCAGGCGGTCAGTGATATGCTTGTCAAAGAATTTCAGAAAATCGAGAAAGAAGAAAAGAAAGCGTCTAAAAAGAAAAAGCAGAAATAAGCATAAAAAGACCTTGCCGACTTTCAGCTTCATATCTGAAAATCAGCAAGGTTTTTCTGTTATTGAAGTATTCTGTTATTCAGTGAGTGATACCCGAAATGTTGCCAAATCGTTGCCAACGCTTAAACAAATTTGCTTGCAGCCCGCATAAATAAAGGCTTTTTCAAGTCCATTTCATCACTCAAACTCCACTTTTATATTTGCACAATTAGAAATAATATGTATTATAGATTCGCTTTTTGTCCGTTTTATGTTTTTTTATATGCATGATTCGTTTTGTCCATAATATTTTTGTAGCCAAAATGTAGCCACTCTATTTTTATTCACCTCATGAAAATCGTTTAACATTTTCGAACTTTTTTACTCTAAATAAATTTTATTCGCCGGTTTACGAGTTCTCATTTGGGTTACCGAAAACAGCAGGAAAATCAAGGGGTTACACAAAAATTTGTTGCAGACGCGTTACAAACCACAGACGGCTTAGCACGATTGAGGACACCTCTCTTATCCTCAGATACCTTAACGCATCAGGAAATTTTATTCATACATTAAGAAAATACATGCTATTATATGTATATTGTCAATTTTACTCATAGAATTCTATTTGTTCTGAACTTCCATTATTGTAATACATACCTTCACCTACATATGATCCATCTTTTGCCACTAATACTTGTGTCACCCTGGTAAAATGCCCATCAATTCCTGTCTTAACATCAACAGCATAATACTCTTTTCCTTGATATGTAAAATCTGATGTGCAAAAATAAGAAAAATCAGAGCCAAATTT
>JBJERM010000079.1:0-25951 GCA_051882315.1 Ruminiclostridium sp. | reverse complement strand
GCACAAAGCCTAGCCGTTATGCGGTTTCCTAGCATCTGACGATTTCTCGGCAGCCGGAAATATAGCTTTTCTCCCAAGCAAAATATGCAGGATTTTCGGAAAGTTATTTCAAATTAAGCGGAATTTTTCTTCTTTTTTGTGGATATACACCATTAATATGAATAAATTTTATCAATATCTGTCATTTTTATCGTTGACAAGCCCCTTTCATAGTGCTATAATACAAATATAGAAACAAAGGCGTTTCGGTCTTTCCGAAGCGCCTTTTCTATTTATTTTTCTTATCGGAAAAGAGATGGAAATTAATGGAGCTTAAGAATTATTCTAACACTCCTGTTGCAGATGCTGCGGCGATAAACGAGCTGCTTGCACGTTACGGAGTAAAGTTCGGCATTTATAAAAACGGCACTTTCAAGGAACAACTTTTCCCCTTTGACGCAATCCCAAGAGTTATTTCCGCAAAGGATTTTGACTCAATGGAAAAGGGTCTTGTACAGCGTGTTGACGCACTGAACCTGTTTTTAAAGGACATATATTCCGAGGGAAAAATCATAAAGGATGGAATTATCCCCGAGGATTTTGTGTATATCTCAAAGGGCTATCTTGCGCCCTGTGCGGGCGTAACTCCGCCCAAGGGCATTTACAGCCATATTTCGGGAATTGACCTTGTGCAGGCGAAGAACGGGGAATGGTACATACTTGAAGACAACCTCAGAATCCCCTCGGGGGCAAGCTATCCGCTGATTGCAAGGGAGCTTTGCAGAATGGCAAGTCCCGCCGCCTTTGAAAACAACCGCATAACCGACAACAGGAACTATGCGGCGCTGCTGAGAAGCACTATGGAATATGTGAACTGCGGAGGAATAAACGTAATTCTTACCCCCGGCAGATTTAATGCCGCCTACTTTGAGCATAGCTACTTAGCGGAAAAGACGGAGGCTGTTCTTGTACAGAATACAGACCTTTTCGTGGAGGACAACATTCTCTATATGAAAGACTATCAGGGCGGAAAAACGAGAGTGGGCGCAGTTTACCGCCGGATTTCTGACGAGTATCTCGACCCGATGACCTTCCTGCCCGAATCCCTTATCGGCGTACCGCATATTGCAGACGCTTACAGGGCGGGAAATGTGGCGATACTGAATGCACCCGGAAACGGAGTAGCAGACGACAAGGGCATTTACTACTTTGTGCCGAAGATGATAAAATACTATCTCGGCGAAGAACCGATACTGAAAAACGCACCAACCTACCTGCCCTTCTACGAGCAGGACAGAAAGTACGTTCTGGACAATCTGGAAAAGCTGGTTGTAAAGGACGTTTCCGAGGCGGGAGGTTACGGAGTTGTTTTCGGACGGGATTTGACCAAGGAACAGCTCTCAGACTGGCGCAAGCTCATAACCGAGCAGTCCCGCCGCTTTATAGCACAGGAGGTTATCGACTTTATCGACCTGCCTATAATGGAAAAGGGCGAAACCGTTCTGAGAAAAGCGGATTTAAGGGCATTCGTGCTTTCGGGGGAGAAAACAAGAGTATGGGCGAGCGGGCTTACCCGTTTTTCAAGGGTGGCTGATTCGTTCGTAGTAAATTCATCGCAAGGAGGAGGTTTTAAGGACACATGGGTACTATCACAAGACTGAATATAAGCAATCTTTTCTGGCTGGGCAGGTACGTTGAGCGGGTTTTCACTACCCTTAACAGCTTTTTCAAGTATGCGGACCGCTTTATCGAGGGAGGACAGGCGGCGTATGAGAAATATCTTGCCGACATAAACGTCCCCGATATTTACAAAAGCTCCGAGGACTTTTTCGACAGGTACGTTTTCGACCTTTCGGACGAAAACTCAATAATCTCAAACCTTGACCGTGCCCTTGGCAACGGCATTGTGCTTCGGGACGAGATAAAAACTCCCTCCCTTTCCTATTTACAGCTTGCTATGGACAGATTCAAGGTCTGCAAGGGTACTAAAAAGATACGCTACGATATGCTTCCCGTTCGTGACGCCTTGTACGCCTTCTGGGGCAGTATCGACAACAATATGACAAACCTTGACGCTCTTCGGATAATACATCTTGGCAAGTCGGTTGAGCGGGTGGATATGTACCTGCGGCTGGGCTATCCGGAGGAGGATATTTTTGGTCAGCTTGACAATCTTATAAAGCACGTTTCAAGGCGGTTTGTTTCAGACGCGGCTATTATCAACGCCACAAGCCTTGAAATGCTGAAGCATGCGGCGGAGGGTCGGATTAATCTTAAGACTAACCGGGGTATACTTCTTGAAAATATAGAAAATCTTGTAGAGGTGAATTTGCTTGAAGCGGCTGCGGTTTGAATACAATACAAGACTGGATTTTTCCGACTCTATAAAAGGTCACAGCTTTACTCTGCGCTGCACTCCCTTTTCCGACGGGCGGCAGACCATATCCGAAGCCTCCTGCGAGATACTCCCGGGTGCAGGCAAAATCTGGCACAGTCGGGACAGCTTCGGGAATATGCTTGTCTGCGGAAGAATGGAAGAGCCACACTCTGAGTTTTCTTTCAGGGTAAGCGGAGAAGCGCATATTCTAAATTCCTGCGAGGCAGTTGGCGAGGCGGCGCCCTTTTACAGCTTCCATACCCCGCTTACTGCACCAAAAGAAAAAATACTTTCCTTTTACGAGGAGCATAAGCCAGCGGAAACGAGCCTTCTTTCCCGTGCAGTTTCCCTGTCCGAAAGCCTTTTCGCCGCTATGACCTATCAGAAGGGCGTAACAGCAACGGACACCACGGCAGAGCAGGCTATGGAGCTGGGCAGCGGTGTTTGCCAGGACTACGCTCATATTCTTCTGTCCCTTTTGCGGATTGAGAGAATACCCTGCCGCTATGTTTCGGGGCTTGCTTTCGAGTCGGGAGAAACCCATGCCTGGGTTGAGGTTTACGAAAAGGGCGTATGGACGGGAATCGACCCTACCCATAACCGACTTATCGGCGACCACTATATAAAGCTCTGCCACGGTCGTGATTACAGCGACTGCCCCATAGAAAGGGGCATTTATTCCGGCGGCGCTACAAGCGTTATGACCGTCTTATCCCGTATGACAGAAATATAAGGGGGCATTTATGTAATGACTACCGTTATCGCAAGCGCTGGTCTTGCTGTAAACGAAAGAATAGAAATCCGCCGCAACAGGCTTGTTGGCAAGAGCAAGGACAAGCCTACGGGAAAGCGGGTGTGCATTGTTACAGGCACCCACGGCGACGAGCTTGAGGGGCAGTACGTATGCGCCGAGGCAGCAAAAATACTTACGGAAAATCTGTCCCTTTTAAACGGAACTGTGGATATTTACCCCGCTTTAAACCCTCTCGGCATTGACAGCATTACAAGGGGAATACCACTTTTCGACCTGGATATGAACAGGATTTTTCCCGGTACTGCTGAGGGCACTATGGCGGAATGTCTTGCCGCCGATATAATTTCGGACATAAGCGGGGCGGATATATGTATCGACATTCACTCCAGCAATATCTACCTTAAGGAAATCCCGCAAATCAGAATAAACGAGGTAAGCGCAGATGAGCTTGTGCCCTACGCAAAAATGCTCAACTGCGACTTTATCTGGATTCACAGCGCCGCTACCGTACTTGAAAGCACCCTTGCCTACAGCCTTAACTCCACGGGAACAAAAACTCTTGTGGTGGAAATGGGAGTTGGTATGCGGATTACAAAGGAATACTGCCGCCAGCTTATTGCGGGCATTTTCAACCTGCTCAAAAACCTTGGAATGTGGCTCGGAGATACGGAAGAAGTACGGGAGCCTATAATTTCGGGAGAGCGAAAGGTTGACTTTGTGAACAGCGGTGCAGACGGCATTTTTGTGCCCTGCGTGGAGCATTGGGTTGACATTGAAAAGGGAGAGCATATCGGGGACGTTATCGACCCTGTTACAGGAAAGACAGCGGAGCAAGTTACTGCGCCCTGCTGCGGAAAAATATTTACATTACGGGAATTTCCTATTGTTTACGGCGGCTCTCTTATAGCAAGAATACTGGGAGGTGAGGAAAATGCATAAGCAGGTGCTTTATTCTATCCAATCCCCCTACCGCCAGCCCATGGACGTTATCGGCTTTCGCTTCGGAAAGGGCGAAAAGGCGCTTTGCGTTGTGGGCGCTATGCGTGGCAACGAGGTGCAGCAGATGTACGTCTGCGCTCAGCTTGTAAGCCGTCTTAAGGAGCTTGAACGGGAGGGCTGTATCTGCGGCGGAAAGGAAATAATGATAATTCCCTGTGTGAATTATTATTCAATGAATATCGGCAAGCGGTTCTGGACAATGGACAACACCGATATAAACAGAATGTTCCCCGGCTACGACCTTGGGGAAACCACCCAGCGGATAGCCGACGGTGTTTTCAAGGAGATTCAGGGCTACACCTACGGCGTACAGCTTGCAAGCTTCTATCAGCAGGGCGACTTCCTGCCCCACGTTAAGCTTATGGAAACGGGCTTTACCGACCATGAGATTATGAGGGATTTCGGGCTCCCCTACGCTTTCGTAAGAACGCCCCGACCCTACGATACAACCACCCTTAACTACAACTGGCAGATTTGGGAAACAAGAGCCTTTTCCCTTTACACGAATGCAACGGACAACATTGACGAAAGCTCCGCAAAGGCGGCGGTTGACGCAATTATCCGCTTTATGGTGCGCCGGGGGATAATAAAAACCCGTGTAAGCAGCGGATATGTTACGGAAATTATAAACGAGAATCGGCTTTTACAGATACATTCCCCCGTTTCGGGAATATGCAAAAGCTACGTTCAGACAGGCGACGAGCTGAGAAGCGGCGACCTGCTCTGCGAGATAACCGACCCGCTGGAGGGAGAGGTTATTTCAAAAATTTTCGCTCCCGTAAGCGGAACTGTCTTTTTCAGATACAACCGACCCCTTGAATTTGAAAAAAGCGTTCTGTTCAAGATAATCCGCCTATGAAAATCCCAAAAGCCCCCGCTTTCCCGCCCATAGGAAACCTCTGCGGCGGGAATTATGCTATGCGCTGCGGCGCACCAATATTCATTATTCGTTATTCTCCAAAACAAGCCAAAACCGCCCGATTAATTCAGGCGGTTTTCGCATTATGAATTATTCAGAAATCAGCTCCCGCACCTCAACCGTTCTCGTTTTCCGTGCCGCAATATATGAGAACAGGAAAAAGCTAAGGCAGATAAGCGCCGCAGGAATTATAAAGGTCGTAAAAGTAATACTGCTTTCAATCCTCGTAACCCCCACCATTCTCAGCAGCATTTCAAGCAGCGGCTTTGTCAGGAACAAAGAGCAAAGCCCGCCGATTAATGAGCCTGCAACCGAAACGATAAGGAAACGGAAGGCGAACTGCCTTTGCAGCTCCTTTGCGGTAAAGCCTACCGCCTTTAAAATGCCTATATCCGCCCGTTCCTTGATAAACGCCTTTCCGCAAATCATATTTATAACCACTATTGAAAACAGGATTGATACGCCGAACACCGCCGCTACAAGTATAAAGCATATCGCGTTTATAAGCTCCAGAGTACCCTCTGCGGCGTTTCCCCGCTCCTTATCCACGTTTTTTGCAAGAATGAGACTTCCAAGCTTTTCGTCCAGCGCCTCGGAAGCCTTATCAATAAGGGAATCCTCCGACAGCTCGATATAGCAGACAGGCTTTTCGCCGTTTACCCGATACATACCCTCTGCGGTAATCAGGAAGGTTCTTCCGATGTCGTTCATTGACTGGTGGTAGCCTGTAATTATAAACTCCTTTGCGTTTTCGCCGCTGCCGATTGTTACAGTATCGCCGATTTTCTTGCCAAGCTCCTCTGCGGCAATTTCCGTAAGCGCCGCTTCGTTGTCGTATATGGGCATTCTGCCCTCCAAGGGCTTAAACATAAGCTCTGCGGGACTGTATGCGGAGCAGAAAAGCTCAATCCCGTCAATCATCATATACCTGTTGTAGGCAAAAAGCACCTTTGCCTTTTCGTCAACAGCGGAAATTTCCTCCTCGAAGCGCTTCACGTCGCCTATCTCAAATTCATCTGTCATTACAACGGAAATATGAGGGTTTATGTTCCCCTCGACTAAGTTTTCTCCCGAAAGCCTTGTGGAAAGGATAGAAATAGTCATCATAAAGTAAACTAAAAGCGCCACGATAAAAACTGTGCCGATATAGCTTTTTCCCCGTGAGGTGAACTGCCGAAGTCCCATAAATAAGGAGAGGGGCTTTGCCTTTATAGGTGCATTCAGCCTGCTGTCAAAATGCACTTCCGACTTACCGCCCGAAATAGCGCTTACAGGCGAAATTCTGCTTACCTTTCTTGTGGCAAGGATAACGAAAATACCGCAGAGAAGTATTATGCCCAAAGATATAGCAGCACATTTCAGAATAGAAACGTTTGTCGCTGTAAGCAGTCCTGTTATGGGCTGGAAAAGCGAGCCTAAGGCGAAGGTAAGGGGGATTGAAAGGATAAGTCCGATTACTGCGCCGATAAGCTCCGCTAAAACGTACTGGAAAATATAGACAAGACGGATTTTCCCCGAAGTAAAGCCCTGTGATTTCAGTATTCCTAAGTTTACATACTCCATTTCAACCGAGGTTGAAATGCTGTGCCACATTGAGATAATTACAATTGTTATAAGCAGGATTAAAAATACAAGCAGTATGCTTGAGCCTGTGCTGGAATAAATCTTTGTGTAGCCGATTGTTTCCTCGGAGGACAGAATAATACTTGACTTATCGGAAATGCCGCAGGAGTCGTCCAGCGCCTTTTTTACCTTGAAATAGTCCGCTCCCTCCCGCATATTGATACCTGCGTCAATTGTAACCGAAAAGGTCTTTTCATCGGCGTTTTCGTAGATTTTCCGAAAATCCCCCTCGCTTATGAAGTACCGCTTTGTACCCATAGGCGCAGCGCCGAAATTCGGTTCTGCAATAAAGCCCTTGACCCTGAATGTATGCTGGTTTTCTTCGCTTCCGAAAACCATTTCCGAGCCGATTTCAACACCCGAATAAATCATTTTAAAGCAGTAGGGAATATACACCTCTCCCTCCCCTAAGGGTTCGGGATTTTCGATATAGCCCGTGAATTTCTCGTTGAAAACACGGTAAATTTTATGGCTGTCGGGGTAGATAAAGGCTGCCTGATAGGTTTCCTGCCCGTTCAGTACAGCTTTATCCGGCATAATGCAGTCTGTACCGTAGGCCTCTGTTACATCCGGGTTTTCCTTTATTTCGTCAAGAATACTGTAGTCGGTTTTTTCTCCCGAAAGAAAGGCGGTTATATCCGGAGTTTTCGCAAGGCTGTGTGCTTCGGTAAGTGCTCTGTCGATATTGTCGTTATTGCTGACTGTAACAGTAAAGGAAAGGACGATTATCGCCATAAGTGCGGCAATACTCTTGAACGCTCCCTTTTTGTGCTTTATGTTGGCTTTTACAAGCTTTAAAATCTCCATACCGCACCTCACCATTCCATAGAAGCAAGCCATGCGCTGACCTGCGCCTCACGGCTCTTTTCGCTTTCGGCGGTATATGGCGGAAGCTCAATATCCCCGATAACCGCTCCGTCCGCTATGTAGATTATTCTTGTGGCACGAAGTGCTGCACGGCTGTCGTGGGTTACCATTAAAATGCTCTGACCGCTCCCGTTAAGCTCGGTAAGAAGGTTTAAAACCTCGGTTGTATTTTTTCTGTTCAGTGCGCCTGTTGGCTCGTCGGCAAAGATAAGCTTCGGGTTATTTATAACTGCTCTTGCGATAGCGCAGCGCTGCTGCTCGCCGCCTGAGCATCGGGAGGGGAGCTGCTTTTTTATCCCCGCAATACCCATTTTCTCTAAAAGCTCCTCAGCCCGCTTATCCACCTGTTCGGCGGGAACAGCCTTATTCAGATAACCGGGTACTGCAACATTCTCAAAAAGAGAGAGATTGCTTACAAGGTGCATCTGCTGGAAAATAAAGCCGAAATCCCCGCAGCGCAGCTTAGAAAGCCCATTTTCCGACATTTTCACAATGTCCTTACCGTTATAGATGACCTGCCCGCCCGTAGCCCTGTCCATACCGCTGAGAGCGTACAGCAGGGTTGACTTACCCGAGCCGGAAGCTCCCATTATAACGGTAAAATCCCCCTCGTAAATATCAATATCCAGCCCGCTTAAGATGTGGGTCTGTACCCCGTTGTTGGCGAAGCTTTTACAAAGTCCTCTTGCAGATAAAACAGCATTTTTCATAAAAAGCACCTTTCCTTTCATTATCTCCATTTTACCGCAAAAGTTATTAAGAAGTAATTAAGAACTTTCCGAAACAGGCAGAAAAATTGCAATTTTAAGCCCTTTTTCGCAGTTTTTAAGCGTAACTCTGCCGCCCGACTGCTCAGCCACATATTTCACGATATAAAGCCCCAGTCCCGAGCCCTGCTCGCTTCCGCAGTTCTTTCCACGATAGAACTTCCCGAAAATAAAGGGAATGTCCTCGTCCGGTATTCCGTTTCCGTAGTCACGAAAACGTATGCAAACCTCTTTTCCCTCAAGGGAAAGGCTTACGTCAATGTCGGTCTTTGCGTATTTGCGTGCATTGGTGATGATATTCCCGAAAATCTGAGTAAATCTGTTTTTGTCGCAGTTCACATAAGCAGTAAAATCCGGCTTGTGAAACCTTACGTCCCCGTATTCCTCGCCGATTTCGCATACTGCCCTTTCAGCAAATTCGCAGAACTCCAGCCTCTCACTGTTCATCTTAAGCTTGTCAAGGTCGGATAAGGAATGCAGGAACATATCGTCGGTAAGCCTTGCAACCTCGTCGCACTTACTCATAATAACCGACAGGTATTTCTGCCGCTTTTCAGGCGTAGAGTCAAGCCCCGCCTCCAACCCCTCTGCATAAGCACGGATTGAAGCAACGGGAGTTTTTATGTCGTGGGAAAGGGTGGCGATAACGGTCTTGTTGTTCTCCACCGCCTCCTTTTCACAGGCTCTTGCCTTTATAATCTCACGGCGCATGCTGTCAAACGCCCATGTAAACTTACCGAAATAGTTTCCTCTCTCGTAATTAAGGGGCAGGTCGAAATCTCCCTTCGCTATTCTCTCCGCAAAGACCGACAGCTTCTCAAAGGGACGGATTATCCTTAGCCCGATATACAGGAAAGCCCCTGCTATAAGGACAGCCGAAACTCCGAAAACAAGCCATACTGCACCCAAATAAGCGCTCTCGTCCCTTTCCTCGGAGTCATATTCCGAAAGGGCGGCTTTAAGCTCCGCCGCCCGCTTTCCCGCTTCGGTGGTTTCGCCATTAGCGATAAGCTGCTCAATCTCATTTGCTGTAACCGCAAGACTTCCGCTGTTATCCTGACTTTCGCCCGTATTTACGCTTAAAACCGCTGTTATTGCCGCTAAAATCAGTATAAAAACTGCGGCGGCGGCAATACATTTCTTCATTCCCTCACCTCCAGCATATAGCCCACCTTGTACACGGTTTTTATGTACTGCGGCTCGGCGGGATTTTCCTCCAGCTTTTCCCTCAGCCACCGTATATGCACCGCAAGGGTAGCCGGCTCCACCTGTGAAAATGCACCCCAGACCTCGGAGATAAGCTTGTCCTTCGGGATTGCGGTATTCTTGTTTTCGCAGAGGTATGCCAGCAGGTCGAACTCCCGCAGGGAAAGGGAAACGGGAGCGCCCTTTTTTGTAACTGTTCGGGCAGTAAGATTTACCCGCACATCTCCGAAGCTTACGTTTTTTTCACCGCCGTTATAGCCGTAAGCCCGCCGTATAAGGGCGTTTACCCTTGACAGCAGCTCCTTCATTGAGTAGGGCTTGGGGAGAAAATCGTCCCCGCCTATATCAAAGCCGTTTATCCGGTCGTTTTCGCTTGTCCGGGCACTGGCGAAGATTACGGGAACGTTTGAAGCTTTTCTCAGTTCCACGCATACCTCAAACCCCGTGCCGTCGGGCAGATTGATGTCAAGCAGTATCAGCGAAAACTTCCTTTCGGAAAGCAAAGCAAAGGCTTTATCGCAGCTTTCGGCGCAGGTTACGCTATACCCGTAGCTTGTAAGCATTTCAGATATGATAAAGGATAAATCCTTGTCGTCGTCAACAATCAGTATATCTTTCATAGCAAATCCTCCCGATTTTGTATCTATTATAGCATAGGCAAAAATTAATTGCAACAAAAACAGCCGCCCCTGCATTCCTGCAAAGGCGGCTTTTGCCGTTTATTATCGCTATCAGAAGAATATACGTTCCTCGATATACTTTCTTACTTCCTCAATCGGGATTCTTACCTGCTGCATAGAATCTCTCTCACGAACAGTTACACACTTGTCGTTTTCGCTGTCGAAGTCATAGGTAATGCAGAAGGGTGTTCCGATTTCGTCCTCACGTCTGTATCTCTTTCCGATTGCTCCCGCGTCGTCATAGTCAACGGGGAAGTACTTGCAAAGCTCGTCAGCAAGCGCCTGTGCAGGCTCAGCAAGCTTCTTTGAAAGAGGCAGAACTGCCGCCTTTATGGGGGCTAAGAAGGGGTGGAAGTGAAGAACAGTTCTCGAAGTTCCGTCCTCTAAGGTTTCCTCGTCATAAGCTTCTGTTACAACTGCAAGGAACAGACGTTCTACGCCGAGAGAAGGCTCGATAACGTAGGGAACGTACTTTTCGCCAGTTTCCTGGTCGAAGTATTCAAGCTTCTGACCGCTGGTCTTGATGTGCTGATTAAGGTCGTAGTCGGTTCTGTCCGCAACTCCCCAAAGCTCGCCCCAGCCGAATGGGAACAGGTACTCAAAGTCGGTTGTAGCCTTGGAGTAGAAGCAAAGCTCCTCGGGGCTATGGTCACGAAGACGGAGGTTTTCTTCCTTTATATTAAGGGAAAGCAGCCACTTCTTGCAGAAATCCTTCCAGTAGTAAAACCAGTCAAGGTCTGTGCCGGGCTTGCAGAAAAATTCAAGCTCCATCTGCTCAAATTCCCTTACACGGAAGATAAAGTTACCGGGTGTAATCTCGTTTCTGAAGGACTTGCCCACCTGACCTACGCCGAAGGGGATTTTCTTTCTTGTGGTACGCTGGATATTGCCGAAGTTTACGAAGATACCCTGTGCGGTTTCGGGGCGCAGATAAAGCTCGGACTTGCTGTCCTCGGTTACGCCCTGGAAGGTCTTGAACATAAGGTTGAACTGACGGATGTCGGTAAAGTCCGACTTGCCGCAGTTAGGACAGACGATACCCTTTTCCTTGATATAGTCAGTCATCTGCTGATTTGTCCATCCTGCAACGTTAGTGCCGTCAAAGTCCTCGATAAGGTTATCAGCCCTGTGGCGGGTCTTGCAGGACTTGCAGTCCATAAGCGGGTCGGAGAAGCCGCCGATATGTCCCGAAGCAACCCATGTCTGGGGATTCATAAGGATAGCGCTGTCAAGACCTACGTTGTACTTGTTTTCCTGTACGAATTTCTTTGTCCATGCCTTCTTGATGTTGTTCTTAAGCTCAACGCCGAGAGGACCGTAATCCCATGTATTCGCAAGTCCGCCGTAAATCTCGCTTCCGGGGTAGATAAAGCCTCTGCCCTTACAGAGAGCAACCAGCTTATCCATTACTTTTTCAGTGTTTTTCATAAAAAATTCCTTTCGGTTTATTTTTTGTGCAGTAGGTTATCATTCTACAACCTGTATCCAGCCGAACTCATCCTTGCTTCTGCCCCACTGGATTCCTGTAAGGGTATCGTAGAGCATCTGTGAAATTTCGCCGATTTCACCGTTGTTTACAGGCATTACAAGGTCGCCGTACTTAAGCTCGCCGATAGGAGAAATAACTGCGGCTGTACCTGTGCCCCATGCTTCTTCAAGCTTGCCTGACTTGAATGCATCAACAAGCTCGTCGATAGAAAGTCTGCGCTCGGAAACCTTATAGCCCTTTGCCTTTAAAAGCTCGATTATGGACATTCTTGTAATGCCGCCTAAAATAGAGCCTAAAAGTGCAGGAGTTACGATTTCGCCGTCAATCTTGAAGAATACGTTCATAGCGCCTACTTCTTCGATATACTTTCTCTCAACGCCGTCAAGCCAGAGAGTCTGTATGTAGCCCTGCTCGGCAGCCTCTTCCTGTCCCTTAAGGGAGATAGCGTAGTTAGCGCCTGCCTTTGTGAAGCCGGTTCCGCCGATAACTGCACGGACATACTTCTGCTCAACGAAAATCTTAACGGGAGCAAGTCCGTTAGGGTAGTAAGCGCCTACGGGGGAGAGAATTATTGCAAAAATGAGGTGCTTTGCGGGGTGAACTCCAACGTGTGCGTCGATTGCGAAAACGTAGGGTCTGATATAAAGGGAAGTGCCCTCTGCGGTAGGAATCCAGTCGCTGTCAACCTTTACAAGCTCCTTGATTGCCTTAAGAGCAAATTCCTCGTCGATTTTCGGAATACAAAGACGCTCGCAGGAAACGTTGAGTCTTGCCATATTCTTTTCGGGGCGGAAAAGCTGAATTTTTCCCTCAGCGGTGCGGTAAGCCTTAAGTCCCTCGAAAACCTCCTGACCGTAGTGGAGAACCATAGCGGCAGGGTCAAGCTCAAAGGGTCCGTAGGGAACTATTCTCGGGTTGTGCCAGCCCTCGCCCTCGTCATAGTTCATAATGAACATATGGTCGGTATAGTAGTTGCCGAATCCCAGCTTATTCTGGTCGGGCTTCTGTTTTGGTGCAGTAGTGCGTGTTACAGTGATTTCCATAGTTGTACCTTCCTTTATTTTCCGCCTGTCTAAGGGCAGGACATTATTATCTTATATTATAGCATTTTTTAAACTCTTTGTAAATACGATTTGGAAAAAACTTGCTGTATATTGTTAATTTTAAGCCGAAATCGCCCCGCAGGATTACTGCGGGGCGTTGCAGAATAATGCGGAACTGATTTCAAATCCCGCCGCAAAGCGGCGCACCAAAATTATTCACTATTCATTATTCATTATTCAATATTCAATTCTTACTCTATTCTTCCCGCTCTGCTCTCCTTAAGTATAACGTCGTGAGAACCGCCCTCAACGATACTTGTGGAAGAAACAAGGGTAAGCTTAGCCTTCTTCTGGAATTCGGGGATAGAAAGACTTCCGCAGTTACACATTGTTGAGCGTACCTTTGCAAGGGAACGGGTTACGTTGTCCTTTAATGAACCTGCGTAAGGAACGTAGCTGTCAACGCCCTCCTCAAAAGAAAGCTTCTTGTCGCCGCCCATATCGTAGCGCTGCCAGTTTCTTGCTCTGTTAGAGCCCTCGCCCCAGTACTCCTTAACGTAAGTGCCGTTAAGCATAAGCTTGTTTGTGGGGGATTCGTCGAAACGGGAGAAGTAACGGCCCAGCATAAGGAAGTCTGCGCCCATAGCAAGGGCAAGGGTCATGTGGTAGTCGTGAACGATACCGCCATCGGAGCATACCGGAATATAGATTCCTGTTTCTTCGTAATATCTGTCACGCTCTGCGCATACGTCGATAAGTGCGGTAGCCTGTCCTCTGCCGATACCCTTCTGCTCTCTTGTGATACAGATAGAGCCGCCGCCGATACCTACCTTAATGAAGTCGGCACCACATTCTGCAAGGAAGCGGAAACCTTCTCTGTCAACAACGTTTCCTGCGCCTACCTTAACGGTATCGCCGTACTTTGCTCTTATCCAGTCGATTGTAAGCTTCTGCCATTCGCTGTAACCCTCTGAGCTGTCTATGCAGAGAACGTCTGCACCTGCCTCAACGAGAGCGGGAACACGTTCAGCATAGTCACGGGTATTGATACCTGCACCTACAACATAGCGCTTCTTGGAGTCAAGAAGCTCGTTCTTGTTTTCCTTGTGGCTGTCGTAGTCCTTGCGGAATACGAAATAAAGAAGCTTGCCCTCCTTATCTATTATGGGCAGTGCGTTAAGCTTATGGTCCCAGATAATATCGTTTGCTTCCTTAAGGGTTGTTTCAGCAGGAGCGGTAATAAGCTTATCGAAGGGGGTCATGAAGGTGCTTACCTTTGTGTCGGTAGCCATTCTTGAAACACGGTAATCTCTGCTTGTAACAAGTCCTACAAGCTTTGAATCGGGGGAGCCGTCCTCTGTAACCGCCATTGTTGCGTGGCCTGTCTTTTCCTTAAGAGCAAGAACGTCTGCAAGGGTCATATCGGGGCTTAAGTTGGAATCGGACTTAACGTAGCCCGCCTTATAAGACTTTACTCTGGCAATCATAGCCGCCTCGTCCTCAACGCTCTGTGAGCCGTAAATAAAGGAAATTCCGCCCTCCTTAGCAAGAGCGATTGCCATTTTTTCGCCCGAAACGGACTGCATAATAGCCGAAACCATAGGAATGTTCATATAAAGTGAGCTTTCCTCGCCCTTTCTGAACTTGACAACGGGAGTTCTCAGGGACACGTTTGAGGGGATACACTGGGCGGAGGAATAGCCGGGAACAAGCAGGTATTCCCCGAAGGTATGGGAAGGTTCGGAATAAATAAACGCCATTTTTCTTTTCTCCTTTTCTTTCGGGCAGGTTCACAACACCGCCCTTTATTTCCGTAGTTATATAATAATAATTATAATAAATCTTAAGTCTAAAGTCAACTGTTTTTTTCTCTTTTTCGTCTTTTTTTGCAGAAGCTTATGCTTCTGAAACCTTCGGCGCTTCAATCATATAATTGAATACCTTATCCGTACTCCAGAAGAAGTTTTCCTTACCGATAAGCTCTTCAAGCCCGCACCTATGGAACATTTCTGCGGGGCCGGGCTGTACGCAGGAGAAGTAAACGGTCTTGCCCTGCTCCTTAAGGCGCTTGCATATATCTGAAAGGGAGTTTACTCCCGACAGGTCGGCAACGGGTACGCCTCTTACCGAGAGAATAACGTACTCCGTATCCGCCATAACAACCTCCTCAAGCTTCTGCTCCAGCTTGCTTGCTGTACCGAAGTAGAGAGGACCTGTTATATATACAACCTTCGTGCGGGAAAGCTTGTCCATAGCGGCTTTATCCGCCTTAAGCCCCTCGGTATGTACGTCGCTTACGCTTACGGTCATATCCGAAACCTTAAGCACGAACATAGCAACCGAGAACACAACGCCGATTACTATTGCAATAGTAAGGTCGAAAATTACGGTAGCCGCCATTGTGATAAGGAACTGGAACATAGCGGTCTTGATTTTTCTGGAGAAAAAGTCCTTTATTGCGGCGAACTCGTTCATTCTTACAGCAGTTACAATAAGCACTCCTGCTAAAGCGGAAAGAGGAATACGGGACATTACACCGCCAAGCAGGAACATTGAAAGGAGAAGCACAACCGAGTGAATAACTCCCGTAAGTCTTGTCTGAGCGCCAGCCTTGATTGCAACGCTGGTTCTGGCGATTGCTGCGGTTGCGGGAACTCCGCCGAAAAAGGGAATTATCATATTGCCCACGCCCTGAGCGATAAGCTCCTGGTCGGAGTCAAGCTTCTCGTTCTTCATTCTTCCTGCGCTTGCGCCGCAGAGCAGACTTTCAATAAGTCCGAGGGCTGCAATACTGATTGCGGGGAAGATAAGCTCCTTGACCTGTGACCAGTCTACTGCACCTAAATCAAGACGGTTTTCCAGGAAAAGGGTTTTCGGTATCTCGCCAACAACGCCAACATCAAAGTTGAAGATAAAATTAGCCGCAGTCGCAAGGATAATTGCCACAAGAGAGGAGGGAACAACCGCATTCAGCTTTTTCGGGTAAATGAACATAAAGAGAATTACGCCTGCGCCGATAAGAAGGGCGGTAAGGTCAAGCTGCTGAGGGGTTGTGAAGTAGCTTACGATTTTGTCAATGCTGCTTTCCCCGCTTGAAGTAAAGCCGGTAAGGTTATTTACCTGTCCGAGGGCAATAATAATTGCGATACCCGAGGTAAATCCGGTAATAACGGGGGTGGGGATAAAGGAAACAAGCCCGCCAAGCTTGAAAATTCCGCAGAGCAGAAGAATTACCCCCGAAATAAAGCAGGCGATAAATACGCCCTGAAGCTGATACTGGGCAACGAGGGAGATAAGTATTGCGGACATAGCGCCGGTAGGTCCCGAAATCTGGTATGATGCGCCCGAAAGCACGCCGATTATAAGTCCTGCAAGCAAAGCGGTTACAAGTCCTGCTGCTGCGTCAGCACCGCTGGAAACGCCGAAAGCAAGGGCAAGAGGCAGAGCAACGGCGGCAACCGTTATGCCCGCAAGCAAGTCCTTGCTGAATTTTTTTGCATTATAGCCCGAAAACTCGGTTTTGAGCCGTGAAAGATAGCGTTTTAACATTTTGTTTTCCTTTCCTTTTGTCTGTATATATTTTTATATTTCATGCATTATTAAATATACGTCAAAATCCGACTTTTGTCCACGTTAATCACGCCGAAATTTTCCTGCAATACCTGTTTAATATTAACATTTCTGACAAAAGGAGAAGCCCTGCCACAAAAAGGAAACAAAAAGCTTATTTTGCTTTTTTCGTTATTTTATCAAAAACTATTGAAAATACCGCCAAGATATGATATACTATTAAAGTATAATACCGATAAACAAAACGTAACTGAAAGGATACAGATATGGCTGAAGAAAATACATTTCCGAATCTTGAAAACGGCGAGCTTGCTGCGGCTATGGCGGCATTCAAGAAGGAGCAGAGCCCGAAAGCCCAGTCAGACCTTGTAAATGCTGCTCTTAAAGCAAAATATTTTGCGCCCGTCGAGGTTATGGACAGTGATGGCAAGCCCCTTCAGGGCAGCGGAAAAATGCAGGTTCCCAAGGACTCAAAGTTCAATTTCAAGCTTATAAAGAACGCAAGCGGCGAGGAGTTTTTTATGCTCTTTACCGACATAAAGGAATTTCAGAAATGGAATAAAAACCAGCAGATTAAAACCTTGGTTATGGGATTCCCGCAGATGGCTCAGCTTACAATGAAGCGGGCGGACGTTGTTAAGGGCTTTGTAATTAACCCTATGGGCGAAAATATTATTTTTGACCAGAAGAATTTACAGAACATTCTTGATACCTTAAACCGCTTCTTTGCTCAGGAAAAGCAGAAGGAAAACGGCGGCGAAGGACAGGGAAATGCACAGCAGCGGGAGGTAAAGCTTTATTTCGGAAAGCCCAATAATGTTCCCGACTCTGTTCTTGACTCCCTCAGGAAGCACCTTGCAAAGCGCCCCGAGGTAAAATCCGCTTATTTTTCAATGATGAAGCAGGACGAGCAGGAATTTTACCTGTTTACTCTTGATATTGAGGCAGATAACGAGGCTGCAAAGAAAATTGCAGACTCCCTCTGCAATACGGCAAAGCTGTTTCTTACAAAATTCCCTGTTCTTGCCGCTCCGGTTAATTCTCCCTACGGAGAAGGGGCAAAAAGGGTTGGCGAGCCCTTCTATGTGAAGGCGTAAGACCTTATTAACAAAAGCAAATGAGCCGCCGAAGCCTGAGGCTTCGGCGGCTCATTCTGTCGAAAACCCCATATTACTTGTGGAATATGGGGTAAAAACATATCATCTCACGAAAATCCGTCAAAAACGAAACAAAATTGTAATTTACACAGGCTGCTCTTGAAATATACGGCTGAATATGATACAATATAATAAAGGAGGCGAACATCATGACCTACAACAAGAATAATATCGCAGAAATCCTTCGTCCTGTGTTTTTGAATCATAACGTGAATAAAGCCGTGCTGTTCGGCTCTGCAAGCAGGTCGGAAGCAACTGAAAACAGCGATATAGATATTGCGGTTGACAGCGGCTTAAAGGGGCTGGCTTTTTTCGGCTTGCTTGAAGATGTCTGCAATCTTGTTGATTGCAGAGTTGATCTGATTGACACTCAGGATATAATACCCGATTCGACAATTGATAAAGAAATCAGAAATACAGGGGTAACAATATATGAACGAGCATGACAGAAAAACCTTCCACAGCTAAGCTGTGAAATCGAAAAATATCTGAACAAAGCATAAATAAACCCCGAAAGGAAGCTTTCGGGGCTATAAATTTTATCAAAAAAATACCGCAGGAAAATCCTGCGGTATCGGCGGAAAAATCCGCTGGGGTGGGGAGTGGGATTCGAACCCACGATCTTCAGTGCCACAAACTGACGCGTTAGACCAGCTACGCTATACCCACCATACCCTGCTGGCACGCCACACAGGATTCGAACCTGTGACCTACCGCTTAGAAGGCGGTTGCTCTATCCAGCTGAGCTAGTGGCGCACAAAAACAGGTAATCGGCGCTTGTCCTTGCGAATAAGAGCCGATGGAGCGGGTGATGGGAATCGAACCCACGTGTTCAGCTTGGAAGGCTGACATTCTACCATTGAACTACACCCGCATGAGATATTCTTATTTAATGCCTTATTATTATAACACCGATTTCTGCTTTTGTCAATAGTTTTTTTGAAAAAATTGCAGCGATTGTGAAATAAAGCTTTACCCGCCGCTTCGCGGCGGGTAAAGCGGCAAGTTGAAGCTGTTTGTCAATACTTTTTTGAAAAAGTTGCAGCAATTGTGAAATTAAGCGTTTCCCCGCCACTCCGTGGTGGGGAAACGGCAAGTTGAAGCTGTTTGTCAATACTTTTTTGAAAAAGTTGCAGCAATTGCGTAATCGAGCGTTTCTCCGCCGCTTTGCATCGGGAAAAGCGGCTAAAATACAAATTGAAACGCCCTGCAATTGCAAGAATTGCAACTGCGGGGCGTTTCTTAGCTTTTCACCTTCCGGTTACTTAGGCATACGGTTTCTTCTGCGTGTGATATAGGCAATGCCTGCCGCAGTTACTGCGGTGATTGCTGCGTCGAAGAAGCCTGCGCCGGTTACAGGGTTTGTATCGTTCCTGTTGGCATTTTCAGCCGCAGAGTTTACTCTGTCGCCGGGTACGTCGTCAACGTTGTTTGCGTTGTTTGCATTGTTGGCATCGTTTCTGTCATTAGCGGCGTTGTTGTCGTTTCCGCCGAGAATGTTCTCTGCGGTGTCGCCTGTGTCGTCAACAATATCTTCCGCTCCGTTTATGATGTCGTCAACCACGTTCGTGGCATAAGCGCCTGTGGTCATACCTGCCGCAAGCGCTGCTGCGGCAATTAAGCCTGCTGTTTTTCTTTTAAATTCCATATCTTAATCCCTCTCCCGAAGCCCCGACCCGAGCTTTCCGGTATCTTATCGGGGCAATATTATTTTTTGCAGGAGCGGCGAAAATATAATATGAAATAAATGCAACAACGGCTAAAATAATCATTAAAAATCGGCAATAAACGGATTGAATTTCTTTTCTGTGAGCAGTGTGGTGCTTTCCCCGTGTCCGGGATAAATAAGATAATCCTCCTTAAGGGCTTTAAGCTTGTCAAGAGTTATCTGCTGGACAATATAATCCCCGGAATAACCGTCGCTTCTGCCGATACTGTCCTTAAAAATAGTATCTCCCGCAAACATTATATCAATGCCGCCCTCGTTTTTGCAGATGTAGCAGACGCTTCCCGCAGAGTGTCCCGGAGTGTGCATAACGGTGAAAATTACGCCGTCCTGCTCTATTTCGTCCCCGTCCTTTAAGGTGCAGTCCGCTTCACAGGGGTTAAAAGGCTTTTGCGGGCAGAAATATGCAAGCGCCTTGTTCCCGTCGGAAAGCATGGGTACGTCCGCCTCATGGATATAAATGGGAGCGCCCGCCACTTCCTTTATATAAGCCGCAGCGCCTGCATGGTCAAAGTGACCGTGTGTAAGCAGTATCTTCCTTATCTCAATCCCCATATCCGCCGCTTCCGACAGAATTTTCTCCCCGTCGTCAGCAGGGTCGATAACAACCCCGCTTTTCTCTGCGGTTTTAACTATGTAGCAGTTGGTCTGCAAGGGGTGAAGCACAAGCTTTTTGATTTCCATTTTCTGCATTTCCTTTCGTTTTTCTTCTGTTATTATTATATACCTTTCAGCTCTCAAAATCAAGGAAATAAGCGGCTTTAAAGGCGTTTTTTGCCGCAATTTCCGATATTTTCAAATTCAGATAGCCGCCCTTATTTCCCTTATGCCGAACTCTTTGAGCAGTCCTGCCGCCTCCTCGCTTATAATTTCCCCCGGCATTACAACAGGCACACAGGGTGGACAGGGCGAAACTACCCCAGCGCATATCCTGCCCACAGATTTTTCAGTGGGAACAGTTTCACTTTTGGAAAAATACGCTTCCCTTGGAAGCATAACCGATTCCGGCTTTATT
The DNA here is from genome assembly GCA_051882315.1 of Ruminiclostridium sp. Taxonomy (GTDB): domain Bacteria; phylum Bacillota; class Clostridia; order Oscillospirales; family Ruminococcaceae; genus Ruminiclostridium_E. Next base: position 5,780 of record JBJERM010000079.1, on the reverse strand, counting down.
ACGGGGTAAACTGGCGGCTGTATCGGCTCTCTGACTGCAACAGAAGCAAAAATTTCTTCAAGTCGCTTAAAATCTCCTACTGGCTGAGCCACGGAAAAAAGCAGAACCACATACCTCCCGTCGCTCATCTCGCACTCAGCCCCCTTTTCCCGCAAAAACTCCGCCAGCCCGTCCCCCGAATAACCCACGGCACAGGCGTCCACCGTAATCCTCATAGGGTCGCTTTTTCTCAGAACAAAGCCCATTTCCGAAAGCCTGTCCTTAAGCCCTGAAACGCCCTCAAGCGCCGCCTTTGCCGCAGACTTTTTTTCTTCAATAAACCTGTTACAAAGGTCAAGGCTGTCAAGAATAAGATATGAGGGGCTTGAGCTTCCGAAAAGGAACATCGCCGCCTTCGCTTTGTCGAAAAGGGATTTGTCCCTAAGGTGCAGGTACGCTGCCCCCGTAAGTGCAGGCAGCGTTTTGTGGGCGCTGTCGGCGGTCATATCCGCGCCCTGTAAAATCGGGTGGGTTCCGTTAAAGACCCGATAAGCCCCGTGGGCGTTATCCACCAGCAGAAGCACTCCCTTTTTGCGGCAGACCGCTGAAATCCCGGGAATATCCGCCTCAGAGCCGTAGTAGTCGATGCTGTTTATGAAAACTGCGGCGGTATCTTCGTCAATCGCCGCCTCCACCGCTTCCGGAGAAATGTCAGTACCAAGAAAGCTGTCCGGGTAAAGCCAGTCTATCTTAAGTCCCAGCAAAACTGCTGTATTTATAAGGCTTTTGTGGCAGTATCTTCCCGCCGCAATCCTCTTTTTCCCCGTAACCTCCGCTGCAACCGCAAGCATAGCCTGTATAGCAAGGGTACTGCCCCCGCAGGAATAGCAGACTGCACCCGAACCGAAAAGAGAAGCCGCATTATTCTCGCTTTCAAGTATAATTCCGCTGCTTTCGTAAAGGCTGTCCGCCCCGCAGATTTCGGTTATATCAAAGGGATTGTTCCGCCCCTTTCCTCCCGGCATGTGACAGCGGACTGCACCCAAAGAAGCATATTTTTCAAGAAAATCGTGTATAGGAGTGTTCATAATCGAGCCTTTCTCACGTTGATATAAGTATAATATCACAGATACAAGCTTTTTGCAACACAGGCAAAAGCTTTTTGCAAAATATGTTGACTATTTTGTAAACAGGTGATATAATAAAGTCTGCACAAGGGCTATACCGCATAATTATTGCCGTGCAATTGCGCCGTCAGATTTTTCGTCAGATTGTGCAAAAGCGACGCAGGCGGGCTTGGTGCCCGTCAAGGAGTTTTTGCACAATATGGCGGAAAATGTGCAAGCAAGTGTGCGGCAAAGGCGTTAGCCGTTAATTGTGCGGTGTAGCCCCTAATATTTGCTAAAGGATGGAAAAAAGATGGAAATGCCCTTTGTCCCCAACGAGGGAAAAAACCTTACAATAGACACGGATTTCGGCACCTACGCCCGCTATCCTATCAAGACTCACGTTATTATGAAGGAGGACGTTATGACCGACGTTCTGGACAAGTATGTCTGCCCCTATCTTGAGGAGGGGGACACGGTTATAATCTCCGAGAAAATTATTGCAATCACCCAGGGCAGAGCCTTCAGGCTTGACGAAATAAAGGTATCCCGCCTTGCTAAGTTCTTAAGCCATTTCGTAGTAAAGACAAACTACGGTATCGGTCTCGGTATGCCGGAGACTATGGAGCTTTGCATAAGAGAGGTAGGCAGACCCAAGGTTCTCTGGGCAGCATTCTGCGCCGCAATCGGCAAGCTATTTGGCAAGAAAGGCGTTTTCTACAATATCTGCGGTATGAAAGCAAGGGCAATCGACGGTCCCTGCGACTACACTATCCCGCCCTATAACAACTATGCAAAAATGGCGCCGGACAAGCCCGACGAGGCAGCAGCCGAGCTTGCCAAGCACTGCGGCTGTGATGTTATCATCATAGACGCCAACGATATTGCCGCCACCGTTCTCGGCAAGAGCCGCCCCGACCTCCCCGACGCCTTCGGAGAGCAGGTCTTCCGTGACAACCCCCACGACCAATGCTCCCAGCAGACCCCGATTTCCATTGTACGCAAGGTAAGCTAAAAACCGCCGCAGGCTCGTCCTGCGGCTTTTCAGACTGTCGATAAACCGCCATCTGCGTCGTCAACCCCATAACGGCAGGCACAAAGCCTAGCCGTTATGGGGTTTCCTAGCATCTGACGATTTCTCGGCAGTCTGAATAATAGTTTCCGAGAAAGATAAAGAGATAAGAGAGAAAAATATGTGTTTTTGAAGGGGGCTACCGCCGCCCCCTTGACCCCTCGGGAGCGCGGGGGCGCTCCACCCCCTTTGAAGCTTGATTACTGCATTTGACTTACGGGAAAAATTCGATGCACATTCACAGTTGTAGTGCAGAATTTTCTCCAAAAAGAAAACAGCAAGGCGATAATCCTTGCTGTTGCTTTATGTTGTTCTGAAAGGTCGCCGCTCAACCGCGAAGCGCCTGAAAGTTTTTCGCGCAGCTTGCTGCGAGCCTTCTTTTCAAAAGGGCTGAAAATCTCTTTTCTCTTTATTCTCTGTACTCTCTCCGCTCTCTGTATTCTCTTATTTACTCTGCAAATACTCGTCAATGCTCTTAGCCGCATGCTTGCCTGCGCCCATGGCGAGGATAACGGTGGCTGCGCCGGTTACGGCGTCGCCGCCGGCGTAAACGCCCTCACGGGTGGTCTGCATAGTTTCCTCGTTTACGATAAGACAGCCACGGCGGTTAGCTTCAATACCGGGGGTTGTGGTTCTGATAAGGGGGTTGGGAGAGGTGCCGATTGCCATAATAACTGTGTCAACGGCAAGCTCGAAGTTGCTGCCCTTCTTCTCTACGGGACGTCTTCTGCCGCTGTCGTCCGGCTCGCCAAGCTCCATTTCAACACATTCCATAGCCTTGACTCTGCCGTTTTCGTCGCCGATAATTCTTACGGGGTTGGTGAGGTTGCGGAAGATAATTTCCTCCTCCATAGCGTGCTCAACCTCTTCCTTACGGGCAGGCATTTCTTCAAGGCCACGTCTGTAAACAATGTAAACCGTCTCTGCACCAAGGCGCTTTGCACATCTTGCTGCGTCCATAGCAACGTTTCCGCCGCCTACGACTGCAACTGCTCGGCTTTCGAGAATAGGCGTATCATAATCCTTGCGGTAAGCCTTCATAAGATTTGTTCTGGTAAGATATTCGTTTGCGGAGAATACGCCGACGAGAGCCTCGCCCTCAATTCCCATAAAGGAGGGAAGTCCTGCGCCGCTTCCGATAAAGCAGGCGTCAAAGCCCATTTCCTGCATAAGCTCGTCAATGGAAACCGACTTGCCGACGATTGTATTGGTTTCAAGCTTAACGCCGATTGCCTTTAAGTTCTCAATTTCCTTGTTTACTATATTTTTGGGCAGTCTGAATTCCGGGATACCGTAGACAAGTACGCCGCCCGCTGTGTGGAATGCTTCAAAAACAGTTACCTCGTAGCCAAGCTTTGCAAGGTCGCCCGCACAGGTGAGTCCGGCAGGACCGCTTCCGATAACTGCTACCTTCTTGCCGTTTGAAGCAGGCTTTTCCGGCTTCTTGTCGCTGTTTGCGTTGTGGTAGTCTGCAACAAAGCGCTCAAGTCTGCCTATTCCCACAGGCTGACCCTTGATTCCTCTTACGCACTTGCCCTCGCACTGGTTTTCCTGAGGACAGACTCTGCCACATACTGCGGGAAGTCCGTTGGTGCTGGTGATGATTTCGTAAGCCTTTTCAAACTCACGGGCGCTTACTGCTGCAATAAATTCGGGTATTCTTACGTTTACGGGGCAGCCGCCAACACAGGGCTTATTCTTGCAGTTAAGGCAGCGTGTTGCCTCCTCAACAGCCATTTCCTCGGTGTAACCGAGAGCTACCTCTTCAAAATTCTTATTTCTGACAGTGGGCTCCTGAACGGGCATTTCCACCTTTTTTAAACTCATATTCGGCATCTTACTTTACCTCCTTGTAAAGACGGCAGTGCTCCCTGTTGTGGGCTTCCTGCTGCTTGTAAGCAGAATTTCTGTGCATAAGCTCGTCAAAATCCACCTTGTGACCGTCAAAGTCGGGTCCGTCAACGCAGGCAAACTTAATCTCTCCGCCTACTGTTACACGACAGCCGCCGCACATTCCCGTTCCGTCAATCATAATCGGGTTAAGGGAAACAAGGGTCTTGATTCCGTACTCCTCCGTAACCTTAGAAACAAACTTCATCATAGGTATAGGTCCGATTGCGATTACAAGGTCGTACTGAGCGCCGCCCTGGATAAGGCTGCGGAGCTTGTCCGTAACAAAGCCCTTTTCGCCGTAGGAGCCGTCGTCGGTAGTGATGTACAGATTATTGCAGACTGCCTTAAATTCTTCTTCAAGAATTACTATGTCCTTATTTCTGAAGCCTGCGATAACGTCAACCTGAGCCCCGTTATTAAAGCAGGTCTTTGCGGAGGGGTAAGCAATAGCACAGCCCACGCCGCCGCCGATAACGCATACCTTCTTAGCGTCGGTAAGGTGGGTAGGCACGCCTAAAGGTCCTGCAAAGTCAAGAATACTGTCCCCTTCTTCCATTTGGGAGAGAAGCATTGTGGTTTCGCCCACAATCTGGAAAATGATTGTGATTGTACCCTTTTCCCTGTCGTAGTCTGCAATTGTAAGGGGTATTCTTTCCCCTCTCTCGTCGGGTCTTAAAATTATAAACTGTCCCGCAAGTGCTTTTCTTGCGACCATAGGCGCTTCAACGACCATTTTTGTAACGCTGTCGTTAAGCACCTTCTTTTCTAAAATCTTATACATAGTCTCTCTTTCCTTTTCACGATTTTTGCGCTTTTTCAGCACTAACAGAAAAATTATATCACAACAAAGCGATAAATTCAATACTTTTATTGCAAAATAAAGAGGGAATATTTGCTTTTGGGGCAAAACTGCCCGTTTACGCAAAACCGCAGACCTGCTTTAAGGTCTGCGGTTTGAAAATATTCTATTTGTCGTCGGTTCTGTTCAGGATATAGTCAACCGAAACTCCATAATAATCCGCAAGCCGTATAAGTATTTCGGTAGGTATATCAAGAACGCCCCGTTCATAATCGCTGTAAACTCTCTGACTGCAACAGAGGATTTCCGCCAGCTCCCGCTGTGTCAAATCCCTGTCCTCCCGCAGATTTCTTATCCGCTGATACATAAAATCACCCAAGATTATTATACATCAGCTAAATCATGCTATTGACTTTTAGCGGAAAATCCGCTAAAATTGTTTATGGTAAATTATTTGCTTAAGAAAGGAAGAGATTAATATGAAATGTACTATTACATCAGACGGAAGCGAAAAACATATCTTAGCAAAAAATTATAGCTCCGTCAAGAAAAAAACAAAGGAACTGATAGCCCGACTTTCAGAAAAAGGATACAACGAGTTTTATATAAACTGCGAATACGGTATTCCGCTTATTGCGGGCGAGATAATATGCGAACTCAAAACAAATCATAACATTAAGCTTCATATTGTTGTTCCCTATGAAGAGCAATGTTCAAGTTGGAGCAAAAAAGCAAGGGACAAATATTATCTCATTCACCAGGCTTCCGATACTGTAACTTTTGCAGAGAAAAGATATACAGAGGAATGTTATAAAGCGGCAGATGTGATTATGGCGGACAATTCAGACTATGTTGCTGTATTCGCTGAAAAAAACTATGTTCCATATATAGCAGAGTACTCAAAAGTCAGAAATATATTATGTGAGCTTAT
>JBJERM010000078.1:0-6744 GCA_051882315.1 Ruminiclostridium sp. | reverse complement strand
GAGTGGTTATACCTAAAGAGATAAGAAGAACTATGCGTATCCGGGAGGGCGACCCCCTTGAAATCTTCACCAACGCCGAAGGCGAGGTGATTTTCAAGAAATACTCACCCGTTGGCGACATCACCGACCTTGCCAACCAGTACGCCGAGGTATTGGCGAAAATAGGCGGCTGTCCTGCGGCAATCTGCGACCGGGACCACGTTATTGCAGTTTCGGGGATGCAGAAAAAGGAGGTTCTCGAAAGACGGGTTTCAAGCTCTCTCGAGGACATTATCGAACAGCGAAAGCCCCTTGTCTACGCCTCCTACGAGGACAAGCGGATTAACCCTATCGAGGGTGTGGACAAATATGCAATCGCCTGTATGCCCATTGTGGCGCAGGGCGACGTAAACGGCGCAGTGCTTATGCTGTCGGGAGAGGGAAACGAGTATGCGACCCCCGAGCAGACTGCGCTTGTAAAGGCGGCGGCGATGTATTTTTCCAAGCAAATGGAGGAATAATCGGAGCTCCGGCAATAAATAAGGCTGTCCTTTGTTTTCGGACAGCCTTTGTGCTTTTTTACTTATTTCTTTATGGAATCCCTTACCATTGTGTAAAACTCGTCCCACATCTTTGTAACATGCTCCTTTGAGTAGAACTCGTTGCCCCGCTTTGAGCTTTCAACGAATTTTTCGTAGTACTCCTTATCGTCACGGAGTTTTTTAAGTTCAGTTATAAAGCCCTCAACGTCGTTCGCCCTGTCGTAGAAATCGAAAAGAATGTCGTTGTAGATTTCAAGGTCGCGAAGCAGTATGGGCGTGTGGGCACACATAGCCTCAAGAATAGTCATTGGGAAAAGCTCCTCGAAGGAGGGGAGGAACATAACGTCACCCAGATTGTAAATCTCGTTCATCTTGTCCCGCTCAATCATGCCAAGCAGCTTAAGGTTCTCGGGAGGATTTTCCTGCACCTTTGTAATCTCCTTGTAGCCGTCGGTAATTGCACCGAAGGAGAAGCCGCCCGCCCAGGCAAAGCACATATCCGGCATACTCTCCGCAATTTTCAGGAAGTCGAAAAAGCCCTTTCTTACCTGAAGCTGACCTGCACAGACTGCCACAAACTTATCCCGTGGAATACCGTACTTATCACGAAGCTTCATTTTTTCTTCGTAGGGCAGGGGGTGGAAAACCTCGGAGGAAACGTAGTTTGGGATATAAGTCACCTTGTTGCGGTTTACGCCGTAATGCTCCAAACGACCGATAAAATAAGGGTTTACCGTTACGAGATAGTCCATGCTGTCGTAGAACTTTATCATATAGGCGTAGAAAATCTTCTTAGCAAATTTCGGAAGATTAAGACTTGTTTCAACGGTTTCCGGGAGCATGTGCACATATCCCACGGATTTTCCGTTCTTTGTCCTGCTCTTTTTGCTGAGATAGTAGCCAAGGTTTATGGTGTGATAATGGGTAATATCCGCCTTTATGCGTGCATTTTCCGTTACCTCAAACTTATCCGAAAGCCCGTTTTTTACGAGGCTTACCTGCTCGATATAGGCGGAGCCTACGCCCTGACCTTTAACCTTTGTGGCGCTGGACATCATATTTATAGTAGTTTTGCTGGACATAACTTACTCCTGTCTTATTGCAGCCGCCTCAGCAGGAAACAATATCCCCCTCGGAAAGACCGCTTAAAATAATCGTGTAGCCGTCGATGCTGTCGCCTGCCTCAACAGGCACTCTTACCCGTTCCCCGCCGCTTACCATGTAGCAGTAGGTGCTTCCCGAGTACTGCTTTACGGCGCTGTCGGGAACGCTTAAGATATTGCGCTTATCGTAAACCACGGTTATAACCGTAACCCAGCCCGCAGAAACGATATTTCCCACCTCTTCAATAATTTTCGGAAGCTCGCCTTCGTCGAATTTTATAAGCACACAGGAATTAATTATGCTGTTCTTTCCCCCGCCGCTTTCGGGAGTCATAACCACCGTTCCCGAATACTCGGTTTTTGTTCCGAACTTAAGCTTGACGGAGGTTCCCGCAGAAAAGGAGCTTACGTTATCCTTAACGGTAACGTAAATCTCGTCCTCCTTTGCAACCCTGCAAATCTCCGTTCCCGCTTCAACAACCGAGCCTGTTTCAAAGCTTTTAACCTCGGAAACAATGCAGTCGTAGGGCGCTTTTATGGTGTAGCTGTCAATCCTGCTCTGCACAAGCTCCAGCCGCAGCTTTTCCTGCTCGTAAGCAATCCTGTCAAGCTCGCTGCCGGAAGCGGCGTAGCGGGAATAGGCGTTATCGGTAAGGATTTTCTGATTCTGATAGTCGTAGTTAAGGGCTGAGGAATCGAAAACCGCAATAACGTCCCCCGCTTTAAGCCTGTCGTTTTTCTTCACGTTGTACTCAAGGATATTTGACTGGTTTTCAAGGCAAAGCCCGTCGGCGTAGGCGTAGGAAACCTCGCCGCCAATTGAGGCGGTTTTTATAAAATCCCGCCGCTCTGCCGTGGCGGTTGCGTAGTCGGAGCCCTGATTGCTGTCGTAAATCGGAACCTTTATCTCTGCTTCCTTTTGGTCTGCACAGCCCGAAATCAGCAGGACTGCACCCAAAAGAAAGGAAATTATTTTTTTTGCAGGCGCTTTTCTCATCAGCTTCTCTTTATAACCTCAAGACACATTCTTCCGTTGTGGTAGGGGCATTTCCATGGGTCAACCATCGCCTTGAAGCCGGCGGGCTTTCCGTCCTCTTCAATCTGGGAGTACCATTCGCCGCCGGGGCGCTTGTCGATTATATCCTTCTTTATGTATTCCCAGAGTGCACGGCTTATGTCCATATACTCCGCATTTCCGTACTTCTGATAAGCGTTAAGGAATCCCACAACGCCCTCAGCCTGCACCCACCATACATGGATTTTACTGATTTTTTCGTTCTCTCTCTCGTTGTTGAGAGCGCCGTTCTCAAAGGCAATATCAGCGATATTGCGAACAACCTTCCTGTTCATAGCAGCCACCTTTTCGGTAAGCTCCTTGTCGCCCATAACCTCGCATGCCCTGTCTAAAAGCCATGTGGCTTCAATATCGTGACCGTAGGAATGAATATCCCCGATAACGTCGAAATTCTTATCGAAGAATACAAGCATACGGCTTTCCTTTTCGTAGAAAATCTTATCAAGGAAAAGACCTATCTGGAACTTAAGCCGCTCCAGTACCCTCTTGTCGCCGCTTACACGGTAAAGTTCGGTGTAAGCCTCAACAAGGTGCAGGGTTGTGTTCATAGTCTTATCCGCCATAAGTCCATTTTCGGAAAGAGCGTCGTTTTCGATTATTTCCCACTGAGCGGACATAGCTTCAAGATAAGCAATATCGTCGGTGCAGTGCTTTTCAACGGTTTCAAAAATTTCAAGTGCAAGCTGAAGCGCACTCTTATCCCCCGAAGCGTCGTAGTAGCTTGAAAGAGCGTAGATAAAGAACGCCTGACAGTAGGTATGCTTCATGCTGTCCTTAACTGTTCCGTCTGCATTCATCATCCAGTAAACGCCGCCGTTTTCCCTGTCAACGCAGTACTTCGCCATAAAATCATAGCAGTGCTTTGCGTTTTCAAGACAGGTCTTATCCTTAAGCACAAGATAGCAGTTTGAGTAGAACCAGAGTATTCTTGAATGGAGAATAACTCCCTTTTCTGCATTTTTATCAAGCTTAAGGTCGTTATCCATAAAGCCGTAGAAGCCGCCCTTTTCCTCGTCCTTAAGGCCGTTCCAGAAAGGAATGATGTGATTTATAAGTTCGCTTTTTACTTCTCTTGCAAGCATAATTAATTACCTCGCTTTTGCATATAAAATGGTAATATTTCCCCACCGAAGCAGGGAAATATTGCTTTTAGTTATTCGTTGCCGCTGTCATTAGCTCCGCAGCACTTCTTATATTTCTTTCCGCTTCCGCAGGGGCAGGGGTCGTTTCTTCCAACCTTCTGCTCGGCGGTCTTTCTTACGGTTGCTCCCGCATTTTCAGCAGCGGGGCGCATTACCTGCTCTCTTCTTGGAGCCTGCCGCTGAGGACCAAGTCTTGCGGTAAGAATCATTCTTACGGTGTCCTCTCTTATAGCCGCAATCATCTCGTCGAACATAGCGAAGCCCTCGAAACGATACTCGACAACAGGGTCCTTCTGACCCATTGAGCGCAGATAAATGCCCTGCTTAAGCTCGTCCATAGCGTCGATATGGTCCATCCACTTTGTATCAACGTTTTTGAGCAGTACTACACGCTCCAGCTCTCTCATAATCTCGGAGCCGTATTCTGCTTCCTTGGCGCTGTAAATTGTAAGCGCCCTTTCGGTAAGCATTTCGGTAATGTCCTTCTTATTTATATCGTTAAGCTCCTCAACGGTATATACAAGGTCGTCGGGAGTTGTAAGAACGCCTGCGTAATGCTCACGAAGACCGGTAAGATTCCAGCTGTCCGCAATATCACCCTGGCAGAACATATCCACGTTTTCCTTGATGCTCTCGGTTATCATGGACTTGATATTTTCGCTTATATCGTCACCGTCAAGCACCTTTGCACGCTGAGAATAGATTGTCATTCTCTGCTGTGACATAACGTCGTCGAAATCGAGGACGTTCTTTCTTATAGAGTAGTTTCTGCCCTCAATCTTGCGCTGTGAGGATTCGATTGTCTTTGTAAGGATAGAGTTTTCAATAGGCATATCCTCCTCGATTTTGAGGGTTTCCATAACCGCCTGAACCTTATCCCCGCCGAAAAGACGCATAAGGTCGTCCTCAAGGGAAACGAAGAAGCAGCTTTCGCCCGGGTCGCCCTGACGTCCTGCACGACCTCTCAGCTGATTATCAATACGTCGTGACTCGTGGCGCTCGGTACCGAGGATAAACAGACCGCCCGCCTGTCTTACCTCCTCCGCCTCGGGAGCAATTTCCGCCTTGAACTTATCGTTAAGCTCCTTGTAAAGCTTTCTTGCTTCAAGAATTTCCTCGTTGTCGGTTTCAGCAAAGCCGGTAGCTTCAAGTATAAGCTCCTCGTCTATGCCCTTGCGGCGCATTTCCGCCTTAGCAAGGTATTCCGGGTTACCGCCAAGCATAATATCCGTACCACGGCCCGCCATGTTGGTAGCGATTGTAACTGCGCCCTTTTTACCTGCCTGAGCAACGATTTCCGCTTCTCTCTCGTGGTTCTTTGCGTTGAGTACCTCGTGCTTGATGCCTGTCGCCTTGAGCATTTTTGAAAGGCGCTCGGACTTTTCGATTGAAATAGTACCAACAAGCACAGGCTGTCCCTTTGCGTGGCACTCCTGAATCTGTCTTATTGCAGCAACAAACTTGCCGTGCTCGTTCTTATATACCTGATCCTGTCTGTCGATTCTTATAACAGGCTTGTTTGTGGGGATTTCGATAACGTCAAGGCTGTAAATTCCTCTGAACTCCGTTTCCTCGGTCATAGCTGTACCGGTCATACCGGAAAGCTTTGAATAAAGGCGGAAGAAGTTCTGGAAGGTTATTGTGGCAAGAGTCTTGCTTTCGTGCTTTACCTTTACTCCCTCTTTTGCTTCTATTGCCTGATGCAGACCCTCGTTGAATCTACGACCAAACATAAGACGGCCTGTAAACTCGTCAACGATTACGATTTCGCCGTCCTTTACAACGTACTCTATATCAAGGTGCATACAGCCGTTAGCCTTGATTGCCTGATTTACATGGTGGAGGATTGTAAGGTTATCCGGGTCCATAAGGTTTTCAACGCCGAAGTACTTTTCAGCCTTCTTAACGCCGGGAGGAAGCAGTGTTGCGGTCTTTGCCTTTTCGTCGATAATATAGTCGCCGTCGTAGTCGTCCTGCTCTTCCTTAGCGTCAACCTCAACAACCTTGATAGCCTTCATTGACTTAGCAAGCTTATCCGCCTTTTCATACAGGTCGGTGGGCTTATCGCCCCTGCCCGAAATAATAAGAGGAGTTCTCGCCTCGTCTATAAGGATTGAGTCAACCTCGTCCACGATTGCAAAGTTCATTTCTCTCTGAACCTTGTCCTGCTTTCTTATGCACATATTGTCACGCAGGTAGTCGAAGCCGAACTCGTTGTTTGTACCGTAGGTAATATCGCAGGCATAGGCCTGTCTTCTCTGGTCGTTGTCCTTGTCGTGGACAATAAGACCCACTGTAAGACCAAGAAAGCGGTGAACTCTGCCGATAAGCTCGCTGTCACGCTTTGCAAGGTAGTCGTTTACGGTAACAACGTGTACGCCCTTTCCTGTAAGTGCATTAAGATAGGAAGGAAGAGCGGCAACGTAGGTTTTGCCTTCGCCCGTTTTCATCTCCGCAATACGTCCCTGATGAAGGACGATACCGCCGATTATCTGAACGGGGTAGGGCTTTATTCCGATAACACGCCACATAGCCTCACGGCATACCGCAAAGGCGTCGGGCAGGATTGAATCAAGGCTCTCTCCTCCCGCAAGACGCTGCTTTAATACAGCAGTCTGCCCCTGAAGCTCCTTGTCGGTCATAGCCTGATACATAGGCTCAAGGTTCAGAACCGCCTCTTTAGTTCCCTCTATTCTCTTGACTTCCTTTTCGGAATAGCTGCCGAAAAGCTTGCTGAAAAGTCCCATTTTGTGTTCTCCTGTCTGTTTTTAAAGGCATATCTGCCCCTCAATAATATATTCCTGTCTATTATACTATATTTTATCGCATTTGTCAATTATTATGTTTGTTAAGGCAATACCGCATAATTATTGTCGTGCGACCCCGCAGTCAGATTTTTCGTC
>JBJERM010000077.1:0-6779 GCA_051882315.1 Ruminiclostridium sp. | reverse complement strand
TTGCGGTAGTTTCGGCAGTAGTCTGCTTTGCGGTAGTTTCAGCAGTAGTTTGCTCTGCCGTAGTTTCAGCGGTTGTTTGCTCCGCAGTAGTTTCTGTTTGCGTTTGTTCTGCTGTTGCAGAAGGCTCTGCGGCAGGCGGGGAGGTTTGAGAGCCGCAGCCTGATATGATTAGACAAATCGAGGCAGCAAATGCCCCTAAAAATTTTCTGAGCTTCATATTATTTTCCTTTCACATTTGTAATTGTCAGAATATATTCTAACACAAATACATATAATTGGCAATACTCAGCAAAATTTTCTCAATAAATTATTATATATTCATTCCATTTTCACACAAGCAGGATAACATAATAGTATCGAGTCAATATGTTATTTTCAGAGCTGCGGGTTTTCGCAGCCTGCATTACGGAAGGAATATAAATGAACTGTATAAGAAAAATACTGTCGATGATGACCTTGTGCATGGCGCTTGGCGGCTGTAACGGGACTATAGGAATAAGCAGCACCCTTGCTTCCGCCGAAGGAAGCGGCGACGCATATTACACAAACGAGTGCAGCATAGTTATAGACGACGAGATTTCAATAAACGGAAGCGGCGCATGGCTTGACAGAGGCAGAATATCAATCACCGAGGGCGGCGTTTATAAGCTTACGGGACGGGCTGAAAAGGGGATATCCATTGATACCGCAGAGCCTGTAAGGCTTGTTCTTTCGGGAGCGGCAGTTTCTGCCGACCGGGGAAGCGGAATTTTAAACGGCAAGGGAAAGCTTACTATTTTTGCGGCCGAGGGTACTGATAACAGCATTACCGGCGGAAACGAGGAAGAAAACGATGGCTTCGGGGTTTACTCCAACGGGGGAATAACTCTCTGCGGCGGCGGAAAGCTTACTGTAAACGGCGAGAGAGGTGTTTTTTCCGAGGAAGAGGTTGAAATCGGGAACATATACCTTGACGTGACTGCAAATAAAAAGGGAATTGAAGCGAAAACAATCTCAATTAACGGCGGGGAAACCTTCGTCAATACAGACCGTAACGGGCTTTGCGCAAAGGAAAGTATTCTTATAAGGGACGGAAAGGCTGCGGCTTTCGGCGCAGCGGCGGAAAAAATAGCTGCCGATGGCGGCGAGCTGCTTGTACTCGGGGAGGTTTCGGGAGAAACCGAGGGCTGTATAAGCTTTTCCGGGGAGGTTAAGGCAGGAGACTCTGTTTCGGTTATGAAGAATGGCGAGGCGGTTCTTGAGCTTATCGCACCTGCCGACTGCTGCGGGATTTTGTTCGGGCACGGAGCCGATTCCGTCGGGTACAGCGTAACCTTGGGAGAAACAGCGCTTTCAGAATAAAAAATTGCCGCTTTGTTTGCATAACAGCAGACGGGCGGCTTTTCTGTGCTTTAGCTGTACTGTATTTCTATAACCGAACATAGTATGAAATAATGGTAATTGAGCGTATTTGTTGACTTTTTTCGGCATAAATGCTATAATTAAAAAAATATCGGCAATTCGTTATCGGCTCAGCGGTTTTCCCGTAAAACCGCATGTTGGAAAGGAAAGGTATTACTATGTTTTGTAGGAATTGCGGAAACCCGCTCCCCGAGGGAGCAAGGTTCTGCGGAAGCTGCGGCACGCCGGTTGCGGCAGCTCCTGTTGAGGAAAAGGCGGTTGAAGCGGTAGAAGCGCCTGTTGCGGTTGAGGAAAAGGCAGCTGAGTTTGATGAAAAGGCAGCTGAGTTTGATGAAAAGGCAGCTGAGTTCGACGAAAAGGCAGCTGAGTTTGATGAAAAGGCAGCTGCATTTGAGGAAAAGGCTGTTGAAACGGCAGAAGCGCCAGTTGCTGTTGAGCAAACACAGCCCGAAGTTCCTGCTATGCCCGAAAGCAATACTGTTATTTGCAGGAATTGCGGAAATCAGCTCCCCGAGAAAGCAATATTCTGCGGAAGCTGCGGCACGCCGGTTGCGGCAGCTCCTGTTGAGGAAAAGGCGGTTGAAGCGGTAGAAGCGCCCGCTGCGGTTGAGGAAAAGGCAGCTGAAGCGGCGGAAAAGCCTGCTGCGACTGAACAGCAACCGGCAAATGCGGCGGTAACAGCAAATTCTGCTATGCCTGCGGGTGTGGCTATGCCGGAAAACGGGGCAGAGCCTGCACTTAATGCACCTAAAAAGAAAAAGAAGATAAGGAAAGCCCCGATTATTGCTGCGGCTGCGGCGGTTGTTGTGGCGGCGGGGGCAGCTGTGGGATATTTCTGCTTCCACGACAAAATCACCCGCCTGTTTATGGGAGACGTGGGCTATGCTAAGATGATTGATGCTGGCTCTTATACCGATTATATGCTTCCCGAGCTGGGCACGGATAAGGACAGCGCCGATAAAACCACGGTTCAGTACATAAATAACGCTCTTGCCGCTGCGCAGGCAGCAATTCAGATTGAGGACAACAGCGCCGCCGATAACAGCCCCGCAGAGGACAGTGAAAATGAGCTTTCCTCTCAGGATATAATGCTTATAAATATTATGGAGCAGCTTAAAAGCTTAATTTATAAGTCGGTGGGCGGTAAGGACGCAGGTTTTTCTGCGGAATACCATGTTGATATTTCTGTCGGCCCTCAGATTAAGCTGTTATTAGGCACTTACGCAGATAAAGTTTTAAATGCCATAGGCGAGCTGGGATTGCGTTACACGGTTGTTGCGGGAGATACAAGCAAAATCGGACTTGACGTTATTGACGGGCAGGGAGATTTAGGCGGAATTGAGCTTTATTTTAACAGCTCCGACCTTTGCATTGCCGCTCCCGATATTACGGACAGCGTAATTGCCTTCGAGCTTCCTGAAGCAGAAACGAAGAAAAACGAAATGCCGACCCTCGGAGAAGAGGATATAAAGCGCATAGCAAGCGGTATAGGCGGGATTTATTTCAGCTATTTTGACAAGGCGGAAATAACCTATACAGATAACGCCGTTACAGCCGCAGGAAAAACCGGAACGGCGGTAAGCGTTAAGCTTAGCGGCGCTGTTCTTAAGGAAATGGCTGCTGAAGTGCTTGATTTTATAAAGAACGACAGCTACGTTAAGGCATATTTACTTTCTGCGGGCATTACCGAGACGAAGTATAACGAGGTTTTCGATAAGGCGGCGGCTGAGCTTGCGGCGAAGGAAATAGAAGGCTACGCAGAGATAATCAATTATGTCGACGTACATAACAATGTGCTTGGCAAAACCATAGTTATGTACGATGATAGTACAAAGTCAAAGGCTGAAATGGCGGTAAGCTCCGCAGAAAACAGAACCCTCATTGATTTCACCGAGGAAAAAGAGGGCAAGAGCGAGGGCAAATTCAGCATAATCAATGAGAAGTCAGGCGAGACTTCGGGTACTCTGTATTTCAAAATGCCCATAGAGGACGAAAAAAGCGGTAACAGCGGAGAAAAGCTGCTCAGTATTGCGGTTGATTACGAAAGTACAGGGGAAACCACCTTCCTTGGCAATAAAGTACCTCTCGGAAAGGTAACAATCCGCTTTGCCGACGACGATACTTTAATCGACAGCTTAGCCGGCTCCGGAAGCAGTCAGGCTTCCGAAAACCAGCAGGAAGAAACCTCCGCAAAGCTTATGGAGTCTATCGGAGCGAGCGGCAGCAGCCTTGTAGAAATGCTTCTTTCCGGTCAGCTCAAAAAGTCAAAGCTTGAGATAAGCATTGAAAACGGGGAAAGTGGTCCTGTTTCAAAGACTTCAATAACCATCGGAGATCTGGCTTCCTTTGCGGTAGAAACGTCCTACATCGAAATTCATGAGCAGCAGGTTATGCCCTCTCTCGATAAGGCAATTGACGTTAAAAACAGCAGCAAGAAGGAGCAAACCCTTTTACAGCTTGACTTTATGAAGTGGGCAAAGAAGCTCAGCGAGAGAAACGACTTCTGGGGCGAATTATTACCGTCGGCGGAAATTGACGAAAGCATCGAGCAGACGGAAAAGTCCCTTAAATTCTACGACCATTATTCGGAATATACGGATTATCTCGCTTATTCGGCAGACCGTGACGCAGAAAAGCTTGACGAGGCGTTCAACAACGGCATAAGCGATGGAACAATCTCTTTTGACGACGTGCCGACAGACGTTGAGCTTTACTTTGACAGCGAGGGCAACGTAGTCGTTATTGAATCGGGAAGCTGGTATGGTGATTTCCCGGCTGTGTTCAGCGACTGTAAGCTTAAATCCGCTTATGTGCGGATAGGGGTTACGACCTTTGAAACCCATACAATTGTTGTTTACACCGACAAATCCACCGACCTTCCCGCAAATCTTCCCGATAAGTTCAACTTTATGGACGGGGTTTACGAGTGGGAAGAGGATAACGTTATAGGTGAATTTGTTGTCGGAACATATCCTGCACTTGAAAAGGGAGAATCTACTGCGGCGGACGAGTATGCAGCGCTGGATAAATCCGTTGAAAGGTTGGAAAAATACGCTGAGGCAATAGGAAAAACCGCTCAGAACGCAGAGAAAATGTCGCCTGCATTAATAAATGCAGAAAGCAATAAGGATACGGAGGTTTCCCTTGAAATAGAAGCGGACGGAAACGGAAGCTGGAGCGTTGTAAGCGCAAGGGAAGAGCGCTGGGAGGAAAAGGTTGAGGACTATTTCAATCAGGAGTATCTTGACCGTCTTATAAGCCTTCTTGGTTCAACCTATAACACAAAGTCTGTAAAAGACTGCCATGCAGAGATTATTTTTGAGAACGGCGTGCTTGTGGGCGTAAACGTTTATGACGTAAAGGACGGACTAAGCTTCGAGGATTACGGACTGCCCCAGGGCTCGGATTACGTTGCGGGCTACTACTTTATGTGGTCGGGCAGGAACGGAATCTGGGACGAACCGCAGCACGGCTACTATATCAGCGCTAACGGAATATTGAAGCCGCTGGGAACATACTGCATCGAAACAGGAAAGCCCTTAGGCACTTACAACGAATATGTTGCGGCAGGTGCGGGCTTTGATTTTGGTGCAGTAGAGGGTGCATGGGAGCTATGCAGCATTAACGGAGTTGATTTAGAGCAGTCCGAATACGCTGATTATAGGATTACGCTTATTGTTTCGGCAAACAGCGTTATTATGACGAACGGCGAGGAAGCTCACGAAGCTGTTCCTATGGCGACCGACAGCAATACATTTGTATGTGAGTTTGACGACAATTTCGGCGGAACTATAAGCTTTACCTTCAGATATATTGAGGAGAGGGATATTATTATTTGTTATCCCGATGACGACGATATTAATTCTATTGAGTTCAAGAGAGGGCAGCTGCCTCCCGGATATTTCGACAGTACCGGCTTTGATTTCGGCGTTGTTGAGGGCAGCTGGCGTATAAGTGCTGTTGGCGATATGGATACAGGGGATGTTATTGATATAGGACCCAACGACGGCGTTGATATTTCTCTCTCAATATCCGCAAACAACGTTGTTTTCGCAAACGAAGATGAAAGCTACAGCGGTGTTCCTGTTATGGCAGAAGAGGGCAGCGTGTTCACTTGTGTGTTTACGGACGAAGACGGCGTTACAGAAATCTTGATTCTCAGCTATGCTGCTGACGAGGATAAAATCTACTGCTATTCCGACCTTGAAGATGAAAGCGGTTACTTTATTTTCAGCAGGGTGCAGTAGTCGGACAGTACAGGGGAATAATTATAAAAACGGGGCTTTTGACAGCCCCGTTTTGTTATGCAGAGATTTTACAGAGATATGAGAGCCTTTGAGTCAAGGGGCTGCCCGCCCCCTTGACCCCCGGGGAGTGCGGCGGCGCTCCACCCGCATGAAGCTTGATTACTGCATTTGGTTTGTGGGGGTATATTTGATGCACATTCATAGTTTTTGTGGGCGAATTGTTTTTGATAAATTTGCTAATGGGAATAGTAACGGGTTTTAGCTTATGTCCGTTGATGTTTGCTATTGCCGCCCGCTTTGCGCGAAGCGGCTGAAAGTTTTCCGCGCAGCTTGCTGCGGTCCCTTCTTACAAAAGGGCTGAAAATCTTTTTTCTCTTATTTTCTCTCTGCTTCTCTTTTCTCTCACACAAAAAAGGCTGCCGCAGTATACGCTGCAACAGCCTTTTTCTGCTATTATTTCAATCAGCCCTCGTATTCGCCATACTTGGGAGCGTTTGCGATAACCTCTGCCTCAAGGTTGGAGGGGAGCTGCTCGTAACGGGCAAATTCCATTGTGAAATAGCCCATACCCTTTGAAAGCTGGCGGATAACCGTTGCAAGGTCGCCTGTTTCAGCCATAGGAAGCTCGGCGTCAACCTCGGTCATTCCCGGCTCGGTGGGGTTCATTCCCAGAACTGCGCCTCTGCGCTTGTTTACAATACCCATAACGTCGCCGGTGTTTTCGTCCGGAACGGTAATCTTTAAAAGCTGTATCGGTTCAAGCAGACAGGGAGAAGCCTGTGCAAGTCCTGCCTTGTAAGCAAGGTGAGCCGCCATTTTGAACGCCTGCTCGGAGCTGTCAACAGGGTGGTATGAGCCATCAAAAAGGGTAGCCTTTAAGCGTACAACAGGGTAGCCCGCAAGAACGCCGTGAACAATGCTTTCCTGAAGTCCCTTTTCAACAGCGGGGAAGAAGTTCTTCGGAACGCTTCCGCCGAATACTCTTTCCTCGAAAAGAAGTTCGTCTCCCTCGCGGGGTTCAAACTCGATTTTAACGTGACCGTACTGACCGTGACCGCCGGACTGCTTCTTGTGCTTGCCCTCGACGGAAACCTTCTTGCGGATTGTTTCACGGTAAGCAATAAGCGGGTC
>JBJERM010000076.1:0-6783 GCA_051882315.1 Ruminiclostridium sp. | reverse complement strand
AAATAACAAAAAAGGCATTACCGACTGCATAAGTCGATAATGCCTTAATTATTTGGATATACCCGCAAACCGCTTGCGATAATCACAACAAATGCGGTTTTGCGCCTGCTATCATTTTGCTATCAAATCGGGATTTGGAGTGTCACAAATGGCTTTGTTAAGCCATTCTTTTGGGATTTTACTCATTCCCACTCAATAGTAGCCGGCGGCTTACTCGTAATATCATAGCAAATCCTATTGATATTCTTAACCTCATTAACAATCCTTACGCTTGCCCTTTCCAGCACATCATAAGGAATCCTTGCAAAGTCCGCGGTCATAAAGTCGGTAGTTGTAACGCCTCTCAGCGCAAGGGTGTAGTCATAGGTTCTGTCATCGCCCATAACGCCTACCGAGCGCATGTTGGTGAGTACCGCAAAGTACTGATTTATGCTGCGATCAAGTCCCGCCTTTGCAATCTCCTCACGGAAGATATAGTCTGCGTCCTGAAGGGTTTTAAGCTTGTCACGGGTTATCTCGCCGATAATTCTTATTGCAAGACCGGGTCCGGGGAAGGGCTGGCGCCATACAAGGTAGTCTGCAAGTCCAAGCTCAGTGCCCAGCTTTCTTACCTCGTCCTTGAACAGAAGCCTCAGCGGTTCGATAATCTCCTTGAAATCAACGTAATCCGGAAGTCCGCCTACGTTGTGGTGGGATTTTATTACAGCAGCGTCACCCGTTCCGCTTTCGATAACGTCGGGGTAGATAGTACCCTGCACAAGAAAATCAACCTTACCGATTTTCTTTGCCTCTTCCTCAAAAACACGGATAAATTCCTCGCCGATAGTTTTTCTCTTTGTCTCGGGGTCGCTTACGCCCTCAAGCTTGCTGAGAAAACGTTCGGAGGCGTCCACTCTTATGAAGTTTACGTTCCAGTCCTTGAATGCAGTCTCAACCTCGTCGCCCTCGTTCTTTCTCATAAAGCCGTGGTCAACGAAAACGCAGGTAAGCTGGTCGCCAACCGCCTTTGAGAGCAGAGCGCAGGCTACCGAGCTGTCAACGCCGCCGGAAAGGGCAAGCAGCACCTTTCCGTTTCCTACCTTTTCCCTTATCTGTGCAATAGCTGTCTGGGCGTAGTTCTTCATTGTCCAGTCGCCCTTACAGCCGCATATCTTTTTAAGGAAGTTGCCCAGCATATCAAAACCGTGTACGGTGTGGTTTACCTCGGGGTGGAACTGAACGCCGTAAAGCTTTCTCTTTTCGTCAGCCATTGCTCCGTAGGGGCATTTCTCGCTGTGACCGATTGACTTGAAGCCCTCGGGAACTCTGGTTATGTAGTCGTTGTGGCTCATCCATACAACCGAGGTTTCCTCGATGCCCTTAAAAAGGGGAGAGGAGGTGTCAACTGTGCATTCGGTTCTTCCGTATTCGGAAAGTGAGGAGTCGTGGGCAGGCTCAATAAGCCCGTCAAGAGCGTAAACCATAAACTGTGCGCCGTAGCAGATACCGAGAACGGGAATACCCAGCTCAAGAATTTCCCTGTCCATTCTCGGTGAGTCGTCGAGATAAACGCTGTTGGGACCGCCGGTGAAGATAATGCCCTTAGGGTTTCTCGCCCTGATTTCGCTTATGGGGGTCTTGTAGGAAATGACCTCGCAGTAGATGTTATGCTCTCTTACACGTCTGGCGATAAGCTGATTGTACTGACCGCCGAAGTCTATAACAAGAACAAGTTCGTTATCCATAGAAATAATTACCTTTCTTAAAGTGTTGCTATAATTTTATCACAATTCCGTAAAAAATGCAATAGACAAGCAGTAATAATTGCCTTAATTTTTGTTGCAGCAGGTAATATGGGGAATTTTTAGCTTTTTTTCGCCGTATTTATTGACAGTAAAGCCCGAATATGCTAATATATAACAAATTATAGTAAACGTCATATATTTTTCTATCCGCCGAAGGCGGGCAGAAAAATATATCTTACTCAAATTCCGCTCAAAGTAGAATAATCTTTGTCGTTTACTATAAAGCGATATTCAAGGAGGGGATTTTCATGAAGAAAAAAAGCTTTTTGCAGATAGCGGCGCTGCTGCTTTCTGTTTCTCTTGCGGCAGGCTGCAGCGTTCCGGATATTCAGATAAGCACCGTAACAAAGGAAACTGACGCCGCCGTGACTTCGGAAACAACTGAGCCGCCCACAGACGATACTGCCAACGAGGAAAAAACACCCGAAGAAACCTCCGCTTCTTCCGAAGACGGAGAGCAGAAGCCGGTTGAAATAACCGACATTACAAAGCCTTATGCAGACACAGAATTGCGCATTTACGAGCTGCCCGACGAAAAAGAGTACTACGTTTTCGATTTACAGGGAAGCCTTGCCCTGCTGGACGTTCTGGACGGTAATGTTATGGCTGTGGATCTGACCACAGGAAAGACAGGCGAAAAGGAGAGCAGGGAAATAAGCGATGATGAATGGGGCAGATACGGCACCTCAATCGTCAACGGCTTTCCCTTTGAAACAGACAGCTATCTCGGAAAGATAACGATTTTCGACAGAAGCTTTCAGGTTATTTCCGAAAAGACCCTTTCGGAGCAGGAGGGCTTTTACTGTGCTGTGGCAGGCAATTTCCTTACCTGGTGTAAAGAGGGAAATATTTTCTGCTATGCTGAAATAGGGGACGACGGCTCAATCGAAACGGGCGAGGTTGCGGTAAAGCTCCCCGAGGAAAAGACTCTTTCCTATTGCGTGAATATGATAAACGAAAATGAGTTTATTATTTCCTATTATGATTTTTCCGATTACGGCTCTACCTACGGTATCCTGTACAGGGATACGGGAGAGGTTGTGCCGATACGGGTTTCCTCTACCGCCAATATTGCCTGCTCAGGCGGAAATATTATCATATCTGAATACGGTAATTCGGATGTTGAGATTTTTAACCCGGAAAATCCCGATGTAATAAAGACAGTAGTAGTTCCTGCTGGGGCAAACTTTATAATGTCGGACAGAAACGTAGAATCCTTTTATTTCTATGCCGATAATGTCTCGGAAAAGGAGGGACATCGCTCCCTTTCAATATATCGCTATGATATTTCAAGCGGCAGGCTTACAGGCACTGTAACCACCGATGTGGAGGGAGATTACGCCTACATATCAAAGGTAAGCGAGTACGGGGACTATGCTGTATTCAACGCAAGTATGGGTAATTCCACCGGGCTTCTTTTCTGGCAGCCCGAGGAGATTTCGGAGCCCCATGGCTATACTGCAATCTCGGGAGACGGCTTGTCCAAGAAAAACTCAGACCTTGCGGAAAATATCAGGGAAATGTATTCAATCAACGTTTATTACGGTCAGGACGCAGTACGCTTTTTCGACGGCTACGCAGTTGTAGCGGAATACGACGAAAAGCTTATAAACAACGCTCTTGTAATGCTTGACGGATTTTTCGGAAAATTCCCCGAGGGCTTCTTTGCGGAGCTTATGGGAAATACGGCGGACTATAACGAAATCTGTATATACCTTACCGGAAAGATTGTTCCTGATTTGAATGAAAGCCAGTCCATAAGCGATGCAGCAGCCTTTGTTACTACCGAGGACAATCGTCAGCTTATGGTAATGGATATATCCCAGAGCTATCTGCTGGAGAGAAATACCGCCCACGAGTTCATGCACATAATAGAAAACGCCATTTGTGCAAAGTGCTACGACGAGCTGGGAAACTGGATTGAGCTTGAACGCTTCAGCCGTTGGGGTATGCTTAATCCCGAGGATTTTGACTACTATTACAGCTACACCGACGAAAACGGCTTTACGATTAATTACAGCGGCTCGGAATACGGCGGAGATATGTATTACGACGGCTACGGAATGGACGTAAATTCTATCTATTTTGTTGACGGCTATTCTATGACCTATCCCCACGAGGACAGGGCGAGAATTTTCGAGAATATTGCCACTACCGCTCCCGACTCTCTCCCGTCTTATTTCAAGGGAACCGCTATGCAGCTGAAGACTGCCTACCTGTGCGCCTGCATAAGAGAAAGCTTCGACTGCATAACCGATGATACGGTACTGTTCTGGGAAAGCGGAATTAATCCGGAATATAACCTTGAATATTTCCAAAGCAATTACGATTTGGAAGCATATATGAACGAACACGCAGCAGGTTAATGAATATTTTTGGGGCAGCTCGATTCCGGGCTGCCTTTTTTCTTTTCCGCAGGTTATAAAAATCCCTTGTCCGCATATTATTTACAAAAGGAACAGGAGGTACAATCGGCATGACGGATAAGACGGAAAACAGGGATATTTTAGATGAGCTGAGCCTGCTTAAAGACAGGCTCCAAAAGAACGAACAGTTATTCAATCTTGCAGAGGAGGAAGCGGTAATTGAGGCGCTTGTATTTGAGCGGAAAGCGATTATGCTGCGGTACAGCGCCGCTATTGAAAAGGCGAAAAAGGGCGGAGCTTACGGGGAAGAGCTGTTCGGAAAGGGAGAACTGAAATGGCGGAAATAATTATACTTGCGGCAGCGGCGCTTCTTATGATACATATTTATTCCCGTACCGAGCACCCGAAGCTTACCGCCTTTATCAATACCGCAGTTGGCGTCGCCTGCCTTTTCGGGGTAATGATACTTACGGGCGGACTTAACCGGATAAATTACTACAATACCGCCCTTGCCGTTATTCTCGGCGCTCCCGGAGCAGCCCTTGCGGCGGTTATAGGATTTCTTGTATAGGAAAGGAAGAAAAATATGGCAGTTATAACAGGCAGAGTAATCAGCAGAAGCAGCGAAATCAGAGACAGTAAAGACATCAAACCCGGCGAATACAGCAGAGAATACGCCCCGAATCCGCAGCCCGCAGTAATTCCCCGTGTAATGCAAAAGCAGCCGGAAGAAGTCCTGCCCCAAAAGGAGGAGAGCGAGCCGCAAAAAGAAATACGCTTCTTCACCGACCCGGTAAGAGTGCGCCGTGATAAGCTTGGCGCAGGCGCAGCGGTTATGCTTCAGCTCATCATATCCGCAGGAGCGGCGCTTGCGCTGTGGCTTTGCCTGACATTCGGCGGGGAAGAGCTGCGGGAGGCGCTTTGCGATGTACTGAGGAAGTTCATTTGAAAATCCGTGTGAAATTCTCCTTTCCAGCCGCCCTTGCGGTAATGCTCTTAACCGATAAGCAGGGAACCGCCCTTATGTGCCTTGCCGCCTGCCTGCTCCACGAGCTGGGGCATATAATCGTTATGCTTTTTGAGAGAAAGCCGCCCCGTGAAATCGTATTTTACGGCGGGGGAATACATATCTCCGACGGCGGCTGTGCCTCCGTCGCCGCCGCAGGAGCGGGCTGCGCCTTTAATCTTCTGCTTTTTGCCGCCTTTTATTTCCCGCCCTTTGCGGGAGAGAAAATGCGGCTTTTTGCGGTTATAAACCTGCTTCTGTCGGTTTTCAACCTGCTGCCCCTTAAGGAGCTTGACGGGCATATCCTGCTTGAACGTGCTCTTTTGTGTGCATTTGCCCCGGAAAAGGCGGCGAAAGCTCTTGATTTATGCGAAAAAATTTTGCTAATCTTTATCGTTCCTGCGGCGGCAGTACTGGTTTTTTCGGGCTATATAAGCTTTTCCGCAATTATTTTTCTCTTTTATCTTCTGGCAGTTGATATTTTCGACAAATTGTAGTATAATTGTTAAGAATAGTTTTTGCGAAAGGTAATTGAAGATGTACAAAGAAAAGCTTGATAAAATTCTTCTGAAGGTTCAGAAGCCCTCCCGCTATATCGGCGGCGAGCTTAATTCCGTGGAGAAAAATCCAGCAGATGTAACAATGCGCTTTGCATTCTGCTTCCCCGATACCTACGACATAGGCATGTCCCATTTGGGAATGAAAATCCTCTACTCTCTCATAAACGAAGTGCCGGAATACTGGTGCGAAAGGGTGTTTATGCCCTTGCCGGATATGGAGGAGCAGATGCGTAAAAACGATATTCTGCTTTACGGTCTGGAAAGCCTTGAGCCTATCAAAAACTGCGATTTTATAGGCTTTACCCTCCAGTACGAGCTGTCCTACACCAACATTCTTTCAATGCTTGATTTAGCGGGGCTTCCCGTTTTCGCCAAGGATAGAAAGGAACTTACCCCTATTGTCTGCGCCGGAGGTCCCTGCGTCTGCAACGCAGAGCCTATTGCTGATTTCGTTGACCTTTGCATTTTAGGCGAGGGGGAGGAGGTAAACCTTGAGCTTATGCGCCTGCTGGAAAAATGCAAGGCGGAAAACTGCACAAAAGAGGAGTTTCTCTCCCGTGCAGCTCAGATTGAGGGCATTTACGTCCCCTCCCTTTACGATATACAGTATAACGAGGACGGTACAATCAGAAGCATAACGCCTATGGGTACTGCACCCAAAAAGGTAAAAAAGCGGATTATCAAGGACTTCGACAAGGTTTACTACCCCGAGAATTTTGTTGTGCCCTTTTCGGAAATCGTCCACGACCGTGCGGTTGTGGAGGTTCTGCGTGGCTGTATAAGGGGCTGCCGCTTCTGTCAGGCGGGCTATCTTTACCGACCATTCCGTGAAAAGTCAATTGACACAATCGAAAAGGAAACCGTTTCCCTCTGCGAAACAACAGGCTACGACGAGGTTTCGCTGTCCTCTCTCAGTACAAGCGATTTCGCCGATATCGAGGGGCTTTTAAACCGCCTTACCGACTATACCGACTCCGCAAGGGTAAACCTTTCGCTGCCCTCAATGCGAATTGACCGTTTCAGCGAAGCCCTGCTGAACAGGATAAAAAGCGTAAGAAAAAGCGGTA
>JBJERM010000075.1:0-6808 GCA_051882315.1 Ruminiclostridium sp. | reverse complement strand
AGTTCGGATTTAATCGCAAAGAGCAGCTCATAAGGATAATTCTTTTTCCGTTTATCGCTTTGCTGCAGGCGTGGATATGTACCTTATTGTAACGGCAGGGTAAATTCGGGTCAGTATATTTATAACATAATAGTTTTCTGAAAAGGCAGGTCAAAATGATAATAAAAACATTCGGCGATGTATCGAAACCCAAAATGCTCACGCTTCACCCCATGATTGCGGACGGTGAAAGCATGATGAGGATACAGACCCTTTACGCAAGACCAAAAGAATCAAAGAAAAAGCATTGGTATAATGACTGATGGAGGAAACGGAAAATGAAACATGACGCAACGGTTGATATAATGGGTAATTTCCTGTTTTCAGTAATCAAAGCGGCATACAGAAAATACGGTATGGACTTACGCAGTCTTAAAGCGAGTCTCCTGTCCGAGTATAGGTGCTTGTGATTGAAAGTAAGAACTGAGATGAAAAATAAAAATATCTGTACCCAAAAAGCAGCTGCCGCACTTATCTGCGGAATGCTGGGATGCCTGTGTATGGGCGGAGGAGACTGGCTTATGATGTACGGCGATACAGCACACAGCGGCAGCATTTACTGGCTGACAGAGGGAGTTTCTCATATTGAACCTTGGAGGAATGCGCTTGCTATGGCAATAGCTTTTCCGGCAATAATTTTGTACGGGATAGCTTTGTTCTACATAGGAAAATTTATTAGTGCCGAAAAGCAGCAGAAAGTTTATCATTATCTTACCGCATTTGGGTTGACACCGTGGCTTTGCCTGCACCTGTTTTATGTAATGATATTATTCGGTTTTGCGTGGCTCAATAATAACGGTTATGCGGAAGCCGCAATTCCTTTTTCAGAGGCGCTGATTGGTCAGTTTTCGTGGATTGTTTATATAAGCGAGGCAATAATGTTGCCGCCGTATGTATACTGGTTTTATCTCATGGTTTCGGGTAAAAGCTGTATGCCGAAAGCAATGGCGGTATCAAATCCGCTTATTATATATGTGATATTATCATCCGTAAAGTCACTTATGCCCGACAGTCCGTTCAGGATAGGCTTTACCAACGGACTTATGAGTGAAAGTATGTTAATATGGTTTGGCAGTATTTTGGTGTGGTTAATATCAAAGAGAAAAACATTTGTACGGCAGGAAATGAGCAAATAGTAATGTAGAAGATAATTCGCAGGCATAGCAGAGAAAGGATGTTTTTATGGATTGGCTTAGAACTATATTAGATGGAACTATTCTGTGCATTGTGTTTAATGTCGGCGTGGGATTTGTCTGGATGATAGCGCCGGAGGGGTTCACGGTAATGTTCCCTAAGGAGCTTCGCAGGGCGCACAATGACGTTCCGAAATCGCAGTTGAGAGCGTTACGCGTTATGGAGTTTATTCTTTACCCGCTTTTGCTGGTGTACATGATACTTAGCACATATAACGCAGGAGTGAACGGCTTCTGGAATTTGTTCTGGACTGCGTATATCGAGATGTTCTTCATAAACCTCGGCGACTTTTTCGGGCTGGACTGGCTGCTCCGCGAGAAGATGAAAGAAAAGCTCAAAAAAACTGTCCCCGGCAAGGAGGACAGCCCGATATGGGACACAAAGGGCTGGATGTGCTCTCTGGCAATAAAAGAGCATTGGATCTTGTGGCCGTTTATCTTATGCCCGCTGGTGGCACTGGTCTGCGCCGGAATAGGAATGGTAATACGCTGATATCCGTTTATCGGGCAGGCGGAATATTCTGCCTGCCTTCTCAGCTTTTCGGGTTGGAGCACTGAACGAGAATGAAAAATCGTCCAATCGGGACATATCGCACCAATCAGGACAGACATATCAGTTGTTATTTGATATTATTAAATTAGATGTATCTGGGAACCCCCGATACATAATAATTTCACTATAAGTTAGTTTATGCTAACTCAATAAAAGGAGGACAATTATGTCTGCAAAAAGCAACAAATTAAACGGCAAGGATCTTATCAATGTCGGAATCTTCTCTGCAATAAGCTGCGTTATAATTTTCGCAGTTGCTATGCTAGGGTATATCCCGATATTCATTCCGCTGCTGGCGGTGATAGGACCGCTTGTTATCGGTATTCCGTTTATGCTGTTTCTCACAAAGGTGAAGAAATTCGGCATGATATTTATTATGAGCGTTATCATGGGTCTGCTTATGCTTCTTACCGGAATGGGTTATTATTCCCTGATAGTCGGCGCAATAACAGGACTTATCGCCGAGCTTATCTACCGAAGCGGCAATTACAGCAGCGCATCAAAAGCTGTGATTGCCCACGGTGTATACTGCATTTGGATTTGGGGCAACTTCCTGCCGCTGTTTTTTGATATCCAGGGCTATTTTGCCACCAGACAGGATTACGGTCAGGAGTACATTGACTCTCTGACAGCACTCATGCCAATGTGGATGTGTCCTGTACTGCTTGTGGCATGCTTTGTATTCGGCGTTATTGGCGGATTTATCGGCAAGGCAGTCATGAAAAAACACTTTGTCAGAGCAGGTATCATCTGATGAAAAATCAGATATTTCAAGCTGATGTTCAGAACCGTGGTATCGTTTTTGACCCACGCACAAAGCTGCTTATGCTTATTACTATGGCTATTTTCGTGCTGGGCGGGGCTACAAGCGGGGCGTTCTCGTTCCTCGCGCCCTGCCTGTGCGTTGTCCCGTTTGTATTGCTGCTATCCGGCAAGAAGTTCGGCACGGCGCTGATATACGCGGTGGTTTATTCCGCAGCGTATGCGGTGAATATCCTGCTCGCCGACAAGCTATCGGGAATACTCTATTTCCTGCTGCTCGGAACCTCGGGCATTATAACCAGATTCATGCCGAGTATCATGATGGGAATGTATGTGGTTTCCACCACCACGGTGAGTGAATTTACCGCCGCAATGCAGCGTATGCACGTCACCGAAAAGCTGATAATCCCGCTTTCTGTAATGTTCCGGCTGTTTCCGACCATAGCGGACGAATTCGATTCTATCAATGCCGCCATGCGTATGAGGGGAGTTTCTTTCGGCGGCAGGAACTGGACAAAAATGCTGGAGTATCGTCTTATTCCGCTTCTTTCCTGTTCCGTGCAGATTGGGAGCGAATTATCCGCGGCGGCGCTGACCCGTGGGCTTGGCGGCGAAGTGAAGCGCACAAATGTGTGCAAAATCGGTTTTCATATACAGGACGCTGCCGCAATATTCCTGTGCGCAGTTCCGTATGTATGCTTTGTTATTGAGCGGCTTGGGGTGATATGAGATGATAGAATTGCAAAACGTATGCTTTGAGTACGCAAATAGCAGCGCAGGCGCTCTGAAAAATGTTTCAATGAATATCGGTGACGGTGAGTGCGTGCTTCTATGCGGACACTCCGGCTGTGGGAAAACCACCCTCACAAGGCTGATAAACGGTCTTATACCGCATTATTATGAGGGAGAAATCAGTGGCATCATATCCGTGAACGGTATAGATACCTCAAAAGCAGAGCTGTACGAAACCGCGCGCCATGTCGGAAGTGTATTTCAGAATCCGAGAAGCCAGTTTTTCTGCGTGGATACCACCAGTGAAATTGCGTTCGGCTGCGAGAATGCCGGACTTCCCGAAGCTGAAATAACCGAACGCATAAGCAGAGCGGCGGAGGAAATACATGTCGAAAACCTGCTTGGCAGGAGTATTTTCGGGCTTTCCGGCGGCGAAAAGCAGAAGGTAGCCTGTGCGTCTGTTTCGGCGCAGCAGCCGGAGGTGTTCGTGTTTGACGAGCCAACCTCAAACCTTGATACCGATTCGATAGAGGAACTGAAACAGACGCTTCTTCTCTGGAAAAGTCAGGGCAGGACGATAGTTATTGCGGAGCACAGGCTGTATTGGCTGAAAGAGATATGCGACCGGGTTATCTATCTGGAAAACGGAGAGGTCGCATTTGATATGCCCATGCGGGAGTTCCGGCAGCTTTCTGCGGAGCGTATCGCCGGGCTGGGGTTGCGCACTCTTTCGCCGGAAACGCTGAAACCGCAGAATATTCCGCCGCAGTCCGAGGACGAGCTTGTGCTGCGGGATTTTTCGTTTTCCTATGATAAAAAAACTGCGCTGGATATTCCGGAGCTTACTCTCCCGGCAGGGGGAGTAATTGCTGTTATAGGTCACAATGGTGCAGGAAAATCCACCTTTTCACGATGTCTTTGCGGACTTGAAAAGCGCTTCAAGGGCAGGGCTTTTCTGAACAAGGAAAAATTCACCCGCCGCGGAATGCTGCGGAAATGTTACATGGTCATGCAGGACGTGAACCACCAGCTTTTCTGCGAATCTGTGAGGGACGAGGTAATTCTCGGAATGAACGATGACAACGCAGGAGATGTGGAGCAGATATTGTCTGCGCTTGATTTAAATGCATTTGCAGACCGTCACCCTATGTCGCTTTCCGGAGGGCAAAAGCAGCGTGTCGCTGTGGCTTCGGCGATACTTGCGGATAAGGAAATACTCATTTTTGACGAGCCGACCAGCGGTCTTGATTTCCGAAGCATGGAGCAGACAGCGGAGCTTATTTCTTCTCTGCGGGGCAGACGAACGGTGTTTATCGTGACCCACGATCCGGAACTGATAGTGCGCTGCTGTACGCATATTATTCATCTGGAAAACGGAAAAGTGGCGGAGAATTATCCTCTTAATGCCGAAAATTCCGACAAGCTGACCGGTTTTTTCACAGGAAAGGAGAGGGCTGAATGTACCGAATAGTGGAAGCAGAACCTGTTGCGCAGAGTGACGGGTGTAGCGTGTATCATTTCAGAAACGAAACGGGTGACGGGACTATCACAATGTATGACGTATTTCCCGGAGTGAGCATTGCTTTCAACGATTTTCACATGAGCTATTATGATTCGAGCTATCAAACCGATTCAGATTTGTTCTGCATTGACCACTGTCGTGAGGGGCGGTTGGAATATCTCTCAAAGGACAATGCTTATTCTTATGTGGAGACAGGAGATCTGAAGCTTGACAGACGGCTCACACATACGGGGCGCTTTGAAATGCCGCTCTCCCATTATCACGGGGCAATGATAGCCGTGGACATGAAAACCGCAGTAAAGGCACTCCCGCAGGAAATAAAGGATTTCCCTGTTGATTTGCGTAAATTGCAGCAGAAATTCTGCCATGACATTTACCCCGCGATAATTCATGAGCCGTGCAGTATTGAGCATATTTTCGGGGAGATATACAGCGTTCCGGAGAAGATTAGAAAGCCGTATTTCAAGATAAAGATACTTGAGCTTTTTCTGTACCTTGACGCGCTGAAGATACCAACAGCTCCGGAGGAAAAGCCGTATTTCTATAAAACGCAGGTCGAAAAGGTGAAGGCTCTGAAAAAATTCCTTGAAAGCAATATTCAGGAGAACTACACGCAGGAGGAGCTTGCAAAGCGGTTCGACATACCTATAAACGCAATGAAGCAGTGTTTCCGTTCAATTTACGGAATGCCTATCGGCGGCTGGCTGCTGCAATACAGAATGAACCACGCGGCGGAGGCTCTGCTGCATGACCGAAGCGTTAATATTGCGGAGCTTGCGGGCAGTTTGGGTTACGACAGCCCGAGCAAATTTTCCATAGCGTTCCGCAGAGTTATGGGAATGTCGCCAACGGAGTACCGCAGCAGAAAAAATCGTCCTTTCGGGACATGATGTGCTTTGCGGAGCGGAAAAGCTCTGAATTTCACACTATAATGATAGGAAAAGGAGGAGTTCTGAATGAAACAAAAACAAAGAAGCGCAGTAAGCTGGCTTGCGGAGTTTTCCGGCGAGAAAAAATCGCTGTACGCGGCAAGCGTAATTGTCGCGGTTCTGGGAGTTGCGTTTGCAATGGCGTCGTATGTCATTATGGGAGTTATAGTCGCTAATATCGTTGATGGAAACGGCGATTGGACGTTCTATCTGCGGGAGGGGTTGATAATAGTCGGGTTGTGGCTGCTGCGATACGTCTGCCACGGTATTTCGACTACCTGTTCCCATAAGGCAACATTCCATGTGCTTGCAACAATAAGAAAGCGGTTGTGCGATAAGCTGGCGAAAGTTCCGCTGGGGCTTGTCAAGGACACGCCCTCCGGCTCGCTTAAAAATATCATCGTTGAGCGTGTGGATAGCATTGAAACCACCCTTGCACACGTCCTGCCGGAATACACCTCAAATCTGCTTGCCCCCTTGGCGGTGTTCGTGTATCTGCTGATAATCGACTGGCGCATGGCGCTAGTATCGCTTATCACCCTTGTGATAGGAATGTTCGCTTATGCTGGAATGATGATTGGATATGAACAAAGCTACCAGAATACCGTAAACAAGACAAAGGTGCTGAACGACACCGCTGTGGAGTACATAAACGGAATTGAGGTCATTAAGGCGTTTGGCAAGACAAAAAGCTCCTACGAAAAGTTTGAAACCGCCGCAAAAGAGGGGGCAGACTGCTACGTTGAGTGGATGCGCCACTGCAATGTGTTTTTCAGCATTGCGCTGGTGATAACGCCCTGCACAGCGCTGGCGGTAGTGCCGATAGGCGGTATTTTCTTCATGAATGGAACGCTGTCCCTTGCTGACCTTGTAATGTGTTTGATACTCTCGCTGGGACTTATTACCCCGCTGATAACCGTGATGAGTCACATGGACGATATTGCAAAGGTGGGGACTATCATCGGCGAAGTTACCGGAATCCTCTCATGGGAGGAGTTGCAGCGCCCTGAAAAGGACGAGGGTAAGATAAGCGATTACTCAATAGCCCTGTCAGACGTGACCTTCGGCTATCACGAAA
>JBJERM010000074.1:0-6835 GCA_051882315.1 Ruminiclostridium sp. | reverse complement strand
AGGGATTGAACAGCCGAGTAATGTGCTGCTGCGGGAACAGAGTTCTGCTTTTGATATATAGCGAAGCGCTTTTGAAGAAGCGGCTGTCAGATATAAACGTGCGAAAACTCTTGCGGCAGTATGGATACAGCAAAGAAATGCAGTTGGAAGAATGTCTCGACCGACTTTCGTGGAGAATACAGGATAATGATGGATTTCCCCATGAAATAGGTTTGTTTCTTGACTATCCCGTAGAGGACGTTGAGGGGTTCATCAGTAATAAGGGTGGGAATTACAAGCTGTGCGGCTGCTGGAAGGTTTACGGCTGTGAAGAAACCGCACGCAGGACATTTGCAAATTACGATAAGTGCAGGAAATACCTGTGCAATAAATTAAACGAGGGTGCTGACATATATCAGGCTCTTAAAATATCATAAGGAGGATTTTTCTATGAAAACAGCAGTTATTTACTGGAGCGGTACAGGCAATACCGAAACAATGGCGGAAGCGGTTGCAGAGGGCGCAGGCGCAGAGCTGTTCAACGTATCGGTTTTTTCGGGAAGCATTGAAGATTACGAGGCTATCGCCTTCGGCTGCCCCGCTATGGGCGCAGAGGTGCTTGAAGAAAGCGAGTTTGAGCCGTTCTTTACAGGAATTGAGGGTCAGCTTTCCGGAAAAAAGGTTGCGCTGTTTGGCTCCTACGGCTGGGGCGACGGCGAGTGGATGAGAAATTGGGAGGAAAGAGTTAAAGCTTCGGGCGCAGTTCTTGTAAACGGCGAGGGTCTGATTGTAAACGAGGTTCCCGACGCAGATGCATTAGAGCAGTGCAGGGAGCTTGGCAAGAAGCTGGCGGAATGATTCCTGTCAGGCAGTTGTTTTTATAGAACGGAAACAGGATTCCTTTAACTCAAAGCATGTTATTCAGGCTTTGAGTCAATAACTGTCCTGTGGACAGTTACCCAGCACACACTATATAATAACCGTCGCAAATGTAAGTGTTAATGCGGCGGTTTCGCTTTATATCACACCGACGGAAAGAAAATCAGAGAAATGGAATACATTTTGAGGAGAAGATGATAATGAGTACAGAACTTGTTTTTTTAATCTTAGGGCTTGCGGGCGATTTGCCTTGCGGAACAGACGATATAGAAACTAAAATGAATCATTCGTAAGTGCAAGAGAGACATTTTCTTTCTGAATGTAAAATCGTTTGTCGTATTTTTAGATGTTACTACAAATATGAACCAAAATTATTGACAAAAGCAAGTAAGAAGTGGTATTATATTGTTGGATTAGTATGGACTAACGATCTGTTATATGTATAAGTTAGCCAGAGCTAACTATTAAGTAATAGAGAGGCAGACTTTTATGGCGATACAGGTGAAAAATCTTTCGGACGAACAGATAGACAAGATCAGCAGGGCTATCGGAGATTCCTTTTATGACCACGATTATGGAGATAGCGAAAAGGGATTTGCGAAATATATTGCCGACAGAGAAATGATGTTTCTGTATATGCGGGCGATTTTCAAGGCAGGAGTAAAAAGCAGCACGGTTTACAGCACAAGTGAGCGTGGAGAAGGATACATTATGCTATCCGGAACTAAGTGGGAGAAAACGAAGCT
Source organism: Ruminiclostridium sp. (assembly GCA_051882315.1). Lineage (GTDB taxonomy): Bacteria > Bacillota > Clostridia > Oscillospirales > Ruminococcaceae > Ruminiclostridium_E. Next base: position 5,231 of record JBJERM010000074.1, on the reverse strand, counting down.
TAGTGCAGCTCTTGTTATGCTTAAAGATATGATAAAGGCTTTGGGTGGAATGCGAAATGCGATGACTTTTTTAAAGACTGTCAAAAGCGGCGGTGTTTCTTTGGAGGAGAAGTTTAAAAAAGAAAAGAAAGATTTTATAAAGGTGGAAATGCTGGTGGTGCGAAAGGAATATCAGGGACAAGGGTATATGAGGAAACTTATGGATATTGCCTATGAAAAAGCGGAAAGTCATGGTGTTACATGTATATTGGATACCGACGGAAAAACCAAGCTGGACAAATACTGCCATCTGGGAATGTGTCATGTGGCTACCCGTAAGATCGAAGATGATTGTTATATTTATGACCTGATAAGAGAGTGAGAATTATTATACAGAGGTGAGGTGAATATCATGTCACAGTTTAATGATATAGGCATAGAAAGCAAGTTGGATTGGATGCGAATCAGAAAGCTGCTTATCATTGGTTTTATTGCAGGGTGTATGGTTTTTGCGGGAGATATGATCTTAGGATATGGTGTATATGATCATGATCTGACAGGCTTGGAAAGAACGCTGGCTTCTAAGGCTGCAAAAACTGACGTTCAGTTATTCTGGGCGGCCTTTCTCGGATTTGTCGGGATCCCGTTGGAGGGGCTAAGTTATTTTGGAATTTATCGTCTTATAGCAGAAAGATCTCCGAAACACGCCCACGCTTATCGCAGCGGCATTTTTGGTATTCTGATGTTCGGAGGGTGCGGAGTTCATGTGCCTTGTGTGGCAGCAGTATATTTCTACAAGCAGATGATGCTTATGGGAGATACAGAAGCTTTGGCTAAAACAATAAAATTTGCCGGCTATTTCCTGCTGCCCGGAACTGTTCTGTTTTTTATCTTCTTTGTTCTGTTAATTGCGGTCCAGATCTCTGCCTTTGTCAAAGGAATGACGCCCTATCCCAAATGGTGCTGGATATTTTCTTTAGGTGTGGGCGTGATCGTACTTCTTTTGACAAAAATTGTAGGCAACAATGCTCTGGCAAACGGTTTGTCTACGGCATGGATAAGCATCGGAGATATCTGGATGACAGGCGGACTGCTTCTGATGATGAAAAAATCCAAAAACACCATTGAGAGGAAATGATAAAATGTCAGTAAAATATACTTTCTTGAAAAGCGTTGTCAGAATGCTCCATGTGAATAAAATGATGGCAGAGCCTTATGATGAATTGAAGAGAAAATTCAAAACAGGAAAAAAGTCGCCGGCGATCCCACATCTTACCGATGATGAAATGGAGATATGCGTACTGAAGATATGTGATAATCCTACTCTCTATATCAGGCATAAAAAACGAACAGCGCATGTCGGCATTTATCTGGCAGGTGGGGGTATGTTAAAATACCCAAAACCCTCACAGGCAAAAGAGGTGCTGAAGATTGCAAAAACCAGCGGAAGAGATATGCTATTGCCGTATTATCCGCTGTGTGACAAATATTGCCTTTTAGATGTTTATGCTATGCTGTATGAGCTTTATAAGCATATGATAAAAAAATACCCTGCGGAAAATATTCTTCTTTTAGGCGGCTCTTCGGGGGCTAATCTTGCTCTTGGATTGATTTCATACATAAATGAGAAAAACGAACATATAGGAGTTCCCGGCAAAGCTTATCTGTGTTCTCCGGGAACACTTCTCCTGACGGAAAAAGAAAAGAAGATAGCCGCCGAACTTGATAAAACAGATCTTGTTATGAGCCGAAAGGCTACAAAAATAATTCAGGACGGAATGATGGCAGGGAGAACTGTTCCCGATTATATGAAATATCTTCAACTTGGTGATTATACGGGGTTAAAAGACGCCTATCTTTGCTTTGGTGAAGACGAGGTGTTTGCTGCTGCCGGAGATTCTATAAAAAAACGTATGGAAGAATGCGGCTGTAATGTGACTTATGAAATTGGCAAAGGAATGTACCATTGCTATGCCATGATGCCTTTCGTAAAAGAGGCGATCCCTGCTTATGAACGTATGCTCAAATATATTTCTGTCTGATTTATCTGTGGGAAGAATATTCGGATTTTTCTGAAACAGAAAGCAAGGTTTATGGCGGTGTATTGGCTCTCACCAATACACAAGCAAAATCGGAAAAGGAGAAGTAAAACCATGACAAGCGAACAATACAAAAAGTTGTCAGCTATAGTTTTGTCAATAGTTCATTATAGACGCCTCCGGTTTTCTGCCATATCCATAGTTTTTGTCTACCCGGAGCATAATTCTGCCTTTTTGGAGCGGAAATTAAAGAAAAAAGATGATACAATGACAAGATAAGATGGTATAATTCTCAATTTACTATTTTTTCAAGAAACAGGAGTAATTATGAACAATGGAAATAAGCTTTTTGGGACAAATGGGCGCCAAGATATGAGAGGACAATGTCCGGAAGCCGTAATATATATGATTTTATAATAAGAGAAATTAAAAAAACTTTAAACAGAGATATGATTGTGTTAGAGCTTGCCTGTGGCACAGGGATAATTTCCGAAAAAGTAGCCGGAAGAGTAAAACTGTTTGAAGCAACAGATTTTTCAGAAGATATGATTAGAAAGGCAAAAGAAAAAATACACTCATGTCGTTTGCATTTCTCTGTTCAGGACGCTACTAATCTTCCCTATGCATCTGAAACGTTTGATGCGGTTATAATCAGTAATGCCTTGCATATTATGCCGTCACCGGAAAAAGCACTTTACGAAATTGTACGCGTATTAAAACCTAACGGTATAATGATAGCTCCTACTTTTACTATGGCGGATACATTCCTCGGAAAAATACAGATGTGGATTATGGAATTGTCGGGTTTTAAGGTGTATCATAAATGGACTTCAAATGCTTTTGTGGAGTATTTGAATTCCGGCGGTTTTGTGGTAACCAAAAGCTGTACTGTGGGAAAATTTGCTAGACTGACATATACCGAGGCTAAAAAAGCAAAAAATAAAGGCGGTTGTTCAGAAAGGTAATAATAATTACTTGGATTGACGGAATGGTTTTCAAAATGTTGGAACTGCTTGCTAATGACACAACAAAATATAAATTTATGTTAGCTCTTTGCATATTGTTAAATGCTTGTTTCTCCAATTTGGAAATATTTTTCTCCTGTTTAGAAGGAAAGTCTTCTATTCACTTGCTTTCTGTTGTTTCATGCAATATAATGGCTTAAAATAATTAAACAATTACTTAATTGTATAAATGAAAGGAACTGATATAATGAAAAAGACTTATAAAATCGAAGTGGATTGTGCTAATTGTGCAAATAAAATGGAACAAGCCGCTAAGAAAACGCCCGGCGTAAAAGATGCTATCGTGAACTTTATGACACTGAAGATGATTGTGGAATTTGAGGATGGACAGGAGATTGCTGCCGTTATGCAATCCGTTTTGAAGAACTGCAAGAAGGTAGAGAACGACTGCGAAATTTTCCTGTAATTAAGCGCTTAGGCATCTTCGTTCAAAAGCGATTAGGAGTGCCTTATTTTAGAAAATATTCAAACATTTGCTTAATAATTCATATATTGAGGTTCGACTATGACCAAAAAACAGAAAAAGGTGATCTTCAGGATTGTTATTGCAGCGTTATTGATGCTTGTCTTTGCGCTGTTACCGCTTGACGGAATACTTCGGTTTGTGCTTTATATGATACCTTATCTGGTGATCGGCTGTGATATACTTTTGAAAGCGTTGAAGGGCATCAGAAATAAGCAGATATTTGATGAGAATTTTCTCATGTCAGTGGCAATTATATCGGATAAATGAAGCAATGCGGCTTCTCTGTATACCAGACTTAAGTATTTCCGAAATTGCTCTGTAATTAGGTTACCACTATCAAAGCCGCTTCTCGGAAGCTTTAAAAGATAATACGCATTGTTTGCCCACAGATTATCGAAAACAGTATTTATGATCAAAAAGAATCTGACGAACAGAAAGGAAAAAAGAGTATGAAATTTAATGCAGTTATATGGGGGATTATGTCGTTGCACATAAAGAAATATTTGAAGCTTCTTGTAATCGATGAAAATGCAGAATTATTGATAAAAAAGGCAAAGCCCATATACAAGGATTTGCTGTCAAAGGTGGAAGGCGTCAGCGATAACAATCCAATGTCTGGCAATATTACTACATCTTTTATTATCATATCCGTTTGGCTTGCCGCCGAAAGACGAATTACGCCGGAACAGATGAGTAGCGTCTTAAACGCTGCTATGGCGGATTGGAAGATGATGAAGTTGATGTATGGCATGATTGATATGAATACGGAAAAAGGTCTCCGAGCTATTAAAAATAAAATGCAGAAAAATGCCGACTGGGCAGCGGCTCATCCGGAAGATAACGCAACATGGGATTTCAATTTTGATGAATCCTTGCATAAAGACGGTTTTTATTATCATTTCACTCGTTGCCCTATTGCCGCTTTTTGTAAGAAATACGGATATGAGGAGATAACGCCTGTACTCTGTAAAATCGACTTTATCACAATTTCAAAAATGCACGCTGTACTGCACAGGGAACATACAATAGCGCAGGGCGGTGATATGTGCGATTACTGGATAGTAGGCGATGAAATCCGCAATCCGAAATAACGGATTTATATTAACGGAGTATATATTGAGGAGAAAATGATGATGAGCACAGAACTTATTTTTTCGATTTTAGGACTTGCAGGGGGAGTGCTTTGCGGGGCAGCTGATATTTTCTTTGACCTTAAAGGCAGGGATAACAAAAAGTCGGGCAAATACGGATTCATTCACAGCAAGTGGACCGAAATGTCGGAATGGCGCTTCCCATTATCCATAATCCTAGTTATGTTTGCTGTGCCGATGTATGCTTTGGGCATTATATCATTGGGAAATCAGATTGGAGGCGTAACAGGTTTTGTTATGAAATTTTCGGCAATTGTGGGGCCAATGGGAGGATTTTTCATTCACATCGTGCTTTGTCTGTTTCCTGTGATATATAAAACTATTCCCGATAAACAACTGGGTGAAAAGGTGATAAACAAAATCTATGAAACTATAAAGTTCCCATTTTATCTGCTGTATATTATACTTATCCTTGCTCCCACAGTTTGCACAGAAATTGCAATTTTCACTGGAATGATTGATGTCCCGATAGTATGCGCTTTCCTTAATCCCTTTGTATTCCTAATTATCGGTGTTTTACTCAGAAAGATAAACTATAATTTTTTCTATGACTTGCCCGGAATATGTATGC
>JBJERM010000073.1:0-2035 GCA_051882315.1 Ruminiclostridium sp. | reverse complement strand
CGATCTCTTTCAACGTCTATTCCTGCATTTACAAGTAAATCAAAATTCATAACAATTTTCCCTTGAGGAATCCTCCTTTATCAGCGATATACTATTTTTCCTGCAACTCCTATGCATACGGGACTTTCAGAATCGGTCCAGAGAGTTTTACAATGATACTCGCAGCTATTTTCCTTGTTCTTAGAAATAATGCTGCCCTCCATATCAACCGTGGGATTGTCAACGGTTGCTGCGGCAAGCCTGTCCACAAGCTCATCAAGACTGTTGGTGGCAATCCTGCGAACCTCCTCGTTTTCCAAAGGCTCGGTGATTATGCGGTTAAGACCAAGCTGGCGGGCGGCGTTTCCCGAAAGTGTAAGCACAGGCGGTGTTTTCTGGAATGAGAAGAAAATATCCGAAAGCTCGGTTTCGTAGAAATCCGCCTTTGAGCGCTCAAATTCAATCTGTTGAAGCATCTGCCCGGAAGCCGCAAGGTCGCTGTTGTTTATAATCTCGTCGGTAAGGCTCTGCATTTCTCTTCTGTCGTGAACCGTACTGATATTGTTGTTCTGCAAATCCTCCTTAAGCTTATCGCTTATGTCGTTAAGACATTCGATAAGCAGGGGATTGAACACTCCGCACTCTCCGCCGCATATCATTTCAATCGCCTTTTCGTGGGTGTAGGCTTTTTTGTAGCAGCGCTCGCTTGTCAAAGCGTCGTAAACGTCTGCAATTGAAACAACCTGAGCGGAAATCGGTATCTCGTTGCCCTTAAGTCCGTCGGGATAGCCCTTTCCGTCGTAGCGCTCGTGGTGCCAGCGGCATATCTCGTAGGAAGCCTTTAAAAGCGGCTCGTTCTGAAAATCCGAAAGGTTTTTGAGCATTGCTGCGCCTATTTCAGAATGGGTTTTCATTATTTCATATTCGGCGGGAGTAAATCTTCCCGGCTTATTCAGGATATTATCGGGAATTGCAATCTTTCCTATGTCGTGGAGAGAGGAAGCGGTACTTATAAGCCGTATATCCGCCATTGAAATATCATATCTCTTGCTTTTCTTTACAAGCTGGTGCAGCAGCAGCTCGGTTATGATGTTGATATGTACAACGTGAGCGCCGCTTTCTCCGTTTCTGAACTCAACTATATGGCTTAAAATCGCAACCATAAGCTTGTTGTTCTTTTCCTTATCGTAAATCTGGCTTGCAACTATATCAACAAGACGGCGCTGCTTTGCGTAAAGGGTAATGGCGTTCTTTACTCTGCGCTGGACAACAGCCGCCTCAAAGGGACGTCCCACATAGTCTGCTGCGCCCATATCATAGGCCTTGGTGATAAAATCGGTGGAGCTTTCGGCGGAAATCATAATTACGGGCACTTCCTCGATTATGCCGTACCTGTTCATACATTCAAGCACATCATAGCCGTCTGTTCCGGGCATTACTACGTCAAGAAGAACAAGGTCGATTTCGCCGGCGTTCTTGTTGAGAATTTCAAGGGCTGCGTCGCCGCTGTCTGCCTCGATAACCTCATATTCGGAGCTTAAGATTTCCGACAGAAGTATTCTGTTTATCTCCGAATCGTCAACAATCAAAATCCTGTAGTTTTTACCCGCAGCCTTGCCCATATTACCTCCCCATTTTCCAACAATCATTATTTCCGTTTTTGCATTTGCCGAATTATCAGCAAACTGCTTCCATAATACGGTTTAATTTAACGCATATAATTAATAATTAATTATATCACTACGGTCGAAAAATGTCAATGGTTTCAAGCGGTAAATCGGAATTTGTATTCCATTATGCAGGCTTTTCCGGCAAAAAATAACTGCGGGAGAACAAATCCCCCGCAGTTTTGGTCTGCCGATAAGCCCTGAAAACAGGGATTATCTTAATGAAAATGAATAAATGTGGTGTATCCTTCGGGCACAGATTTAAGGCAATACCGCATAATTATTGTCGTGCGACCCCGCAGTCAGATTTTTCGTCAGATTGTACAGAAATTTTGCAGGCATACTAACGTATGTCAAGAAATTTCTGTGCAAGATGACGGAAAAGATGC
>JBJERM010000072.1:0-2053 GCA_051882315.1 Ruminiclostridium sp. | reverse complement strand
TATGCCCTCAATCACCTTTGAAATAGACGAAAACGGAGATATTTATATTTACAGAGACGAGCTGTAACAGAAATTTCAGCGTCCTGCTCTAAGATTATTTTTAGGTGCAGGACGTTTTCTTTACGTTTTTGTTGCATTAAGCCCGAATTTGTGATAAAATCATAGCGTAAACCAACGGAAAGGGGCGATTATTCTGAATAAGGCTATTTATCCCGTTGTCGGCAAGCAGACCAACCTTCCCTTTTATCTTACGGGAATCGGCTGCTGCGACCCGGAAAGCCACGTTATCCGTACAGGCGGGCTTATTTCCCACCAGTTTCTGTTCACCGCCGCAGGCTCGGGGGTTCTTGTTGTGGACGGAAAGGAGTACCCTCAGGAAAAGGGCTCGGTATTCTACCTTGCCCCCGGAAAGCCCCACGAGTACCGCCCCGTTTCCGGCAATTGGACCACCTGCTGGCTGGTATTCAGAGGGGAATACTGCGGGAAGCTTATGAAAAAGCTTGGCTTCACGGACTTCGCCTGCACCGAGGACTGCAATACGGCGGAAATAGAACAAATATTCGGGAAAATACTCTCTGCGGCAGGCGACCCGGTGAATGGCGGAGAGGCGGCTTCCCTGCTGATTTACGAATTTATACTTGCCGCAAGACGGGCTATGTTTTTCCCCGAAAGGACGGAAAGCGGGAGAAGCGATATTGCGGAAAAGGCAATACGATATATCGACAGGAATTATATGCAGGATATTGCTCTTGAAACCCTTGCGGCGCTTTCGGGAGTTACAGTTCAGCACTTCTGCCGTGTTTTCAGAGCAAAAACCCTTATAAGGCCCCTTGAATACATAACAAGGCGGCGTATTGCGGCAGCTAAGGCGCTGCTTTCGGACACGGCTTACGAAATCGGCGAGGTGGGGAGAATGGTAGGCTATCCCGACAGGAATTATTTCAGCATAGTTTTCAGAAAAAACGAGGGGATTTCTCCGAGAGAGTACCGCAGGAATAAGGGTGCGGCGAAGATGTAGGGGGGTGCGGGAATATCGGGGCGGGGTTGGTTTTGGGTTGAAGTTTTGGGACGGTTGTGGTATAATTATCGCAGTGACTAATCGAAATTGGTAACAGAGGAGCAGGAAATGGAAATCGAAATCCGAAAAGTTCAGGATACAAGAGAAATATATGATTACATGGAGAAAATGATATTTCCGTATAATTATGAGACTGATTATAAAACTTGGGAAAAATCATACCTCTATGATATTGACGGCGATGGGAGAACCTTGTTTTCTGAATTGGAAACCATAGGGGCATATTCGGACAGGAAGCTGGTCGGATTTATTCAATTTGGAAAGACCGCATTCGGTTTTGATAGTAACGGAGAGATATCTGACGCTGTTTCCTACCCGGCGATACGAAATTTCTATTTTCCCGAAGAACAAACGGAAGTCGGATATAGCTTGATGAACGAGGCTGTAAATGCGCTTTCAGATGGTTCATCAGACAGAATATACGCATTTTTTCATTACTTTGGTATGTCGTGTTATGCAAGGCACGGCAAATTATTCGAGGGCTTCAAGTTTATACATGATTTATTATTGCAAAGCGGATTTTCCGTAGAGCATGAGAATGTGTTTTATTTCTCATCAATTAAAAGCGAAAAGAACTCGGTTGTTAATCTAAATTGGAAGGACATAACTCAGGGAAATCAACAATATTGTGATTTTATACTTGATGAAACAATCGTAGGCGGCTGTGAGCTGCACTTTCTTGAGCAAGACAATATTGCATATCTCAGGTGGATTTTCGTAAATGATAATATGTGCGGTAAAGGAATTGGTTCAAAATGTATGGACGCCTTAAAGGCGTATCTGTTTTCCAAAGGTATAACAAGATTTGATACCGATACCGCACTCACAAATAGAGTGGCACAGCATTTCTACGAAAAAAATGGTTTTGTAAATGAAGGGATTACGAGAAGCTATTACAGAGAGGTGTAGAATGATAGCGCAGTAAATTCAAATTTATCGTGGAGATTACAAATACAACAAGCGACCAAAGAAACT
>JBJERM010000071.1:0-6908 GCA_051882315.1 Ruminiclostridium sp. | reverse complement strand
TGAGATACATTTCATATATGTCGATAACGGCATTCGCTTCATCACGGGCAATAGTGTATTCGCCGTTTTCTATTATATATCCGAATGGAATATGTCTGATTTTCAAAGGATTCACCTCTTTTCTCTGATTATAGCCTCATTGAATTCTATGCCGCCATGGAGTGTAAATCTTATTGTATCCGAATCCAGGGCGGTTATTTTTGTTACGATCTGTCCGAACAGATTGGGATCGAAGTCGGTTTGTATATCTTCGTCATCAATTATACTTGACAGGAAACTCAGCTGTTCGATTTGCTTATCTGTTTCGTCTGTTGTGGATACCGATATCAGTTCCTTCCTCAGATTTTCCATTTTTCCGTCAAGCTCTGTCCTTTTGGAAGCATATATGCTATCTGTAAGAATGCCCAGGGTGTTTAATCTGCTAAGCTGATAGGACTGCTCTCTGAGCTGAGTAATTTCCGATTGTATTTTCATAGCCTGCTCATTACCGCTTTTCAGTATTATGCTGAGCTTTTCAAGCTGTGAAATAACAGGATTCAGAACAGCGGAGCGATTTGTTTTCAGCTTGTTGAACATTCTGATGAAAGCGTCGTATATAGCGTATTCGGGTATTTGCTTAGCCGGGCATTTATTGCCGTTGTCCTTATGATTGCGGCATACCCAGTATATCTTGCCTCTTATATCCGTTCTCCTGTATTTATAACCGCACTTGCCACATATAATTTTCTGCGAAAGCGGGTACTGAACAGCAGGTTTTCTTTCTACCTGCTCGTTTCTCTTTTTAATAAGAGCCTGAGCTTTTTCAAAAATCTCCTTTGGGATTATGCCTTCATGGGTATTAAGAGCCATGTATTGCGGCATTTCGCCCTTATTCTTCCTCTGCCTGAAGGGAATCTGTTCGGTAGTGTATTTCTTCTGGTATAAAGAATCACCGATGTATTTCTCATTCTGGAGGATTCGGTTAATTCTCGAATACCACCATTTCTCATGAGTTTCATCGGTGAGTTCTTCTGCTATTGCTTTCATACCTTTTCCGGCAAGAAAATCATTGAATATTCTTCTGACAATTTCTGCCTGCTCCGGGTTTATTACCAGTTTTTTATCTATATAGTCATAACCGTAGGGTGCGGTAGCGTCTATAAAAGTGCCTTCTTCCATTCTTTTCTGAATTCCCCAGCGGACATTTTTCGATATTGATAAGGACTCGTTCTGAGCCGACATGCTTAATAGGGTTATGAGGACTTCGCCTGAAACCTTCATTGTATCAAGCTTGTTTTCCTCGAAATAAACCGATATTCCAAGCGTTTTCAGTTCTCGTATGCATTTCAGACAATCCTTTGTATTTCTTGCAAAACGGGTGATTGTCTTGCATATTATTCGGTCGAATTTGTGCTTTCGGGCATCGTTCATCATACGGTTGAACTCGTCACGCTTCTGCATATCGGTTCCTGTGATGCCTTCATCGGCATATACATTCACAAGTACAGAGTCTGTGCTATGCTGAAACATAGTGTGATAATACCTGAGCTGAGCCGCAAAGGAGTGAAGCTGGTCTGCAGAATTACTTGAAACACGGGCATAAGCTACATTCCTGATAATTTTTGATTCATATGGATTAGCCTCTATCTTAGTTATCTGCATTTCCTTCATCTCCTTTCTGCATTTATTACAACATACTACCACAAAGCTTCGGACATATCCAGCCTAAAGATCGACAAAATTACAGAGCTATTTCTGTGCAGTATTCGGAACATCGCTTATTAATCCTATGAAACTGTTCTTCTGTTATCGCACCCGATTCCAGAAGGGTTCTTGTGTACTTTTCGCAAAGCATATATATATGAACTTTGCGCGAATTTCTTTGTCTTTCATATTGCCTTCCTTTCCACCAATCCAAGACTTATCATTATAGCCTGATTGATTTGCTGAATTGTATTATCATCGGCCTTGCCGATATATCCTTTTATTCTCGATTTATCTATGGTTCGTATCTGTTCCATAGATATGAGCGACTCCTTTCGGAGTCCTAACTGCTCAACCCTGTGCAAATACACATGGGTCGGTAGTGCTTTCTTCTGCTTAGAAGTCAGCGGAGCTACGATTGTTGTGGGGCTGAAGGTATTGCCTGTGTCGTTCTGAATTATAACTACCGGTCTGATACCGCCCTGTTCACAGCCAATCGTGCCGCTTAAATCGGCATAATAGATATCGCCGCGTTTCATTTCATAGTCCATAGTTTTCTCCTGTATGTAAATACAGCCGACATATAAAGCCGGCTGTACTTATTATTAGCGGATTAAATCCGCATAATTGCCTGCAAATCCTTCTGTTGTATTTGTCCTCGACACCCGCAACAGCACGGAATATATCAGACCATCGTTGGCGATGCCATGGGATTCTCACCCCCGTGTGGTTCTCACACAGCTGCCCTCATTGCTTGTGTCTGTGACTGGACAGAAGTATCATTGTCCCATTATGCTGTCATCGCCCATACGACAGCTGCCAACTGCCAACTAAGATTGCATATCGTTTCTTCGCCGGGTAAGACCTCATAATAATATATCGGCTAAGCGCCGTCGGCTTCGTCCTGTTCCGGTTACTAATAACGATACGCTTTCTTAATATGCTTGCCCCACAGGACACATAATGGAAAGTATCTGATATATTGGTATTCAGTTTTCAAGGTTCACGGAAAGTATTTATACCTTCCACAACCATATGGTAAAAAACCGAAAGAAAATATAAGGTGTTTTTCAAAAATTTTTTGTTTCTTTGAAATATTTATCAATTTCCTTATTGCGTTCTTATACATTGACGATACTGCCGCCTGTGAAATCCCCATTATACCGGCATACTGGGTCTGAGTCTGCCCTATATAAAACAGATGAATAATCAGCTCGTATTCCTTTTTAGTAAGTATTTTGAGAGCTTCTTTGATTATCTCTTTGTTCTCGTATGTGATTTCAAAGGGTGTTGACTCGTCCTTGAACTCTACGCCATCTTCCAAGAGCTTTTCATAGGATAGGTGGCGCAGTTTTCTTACGGATGTTTTTTCGTTTTCTTCGTCAACAAGGATTTCCGAACGCTTGTTTACTGCTGTGTATTTTGTTTCGCGCCATTCGGGGCGCATATATTCGCTGTAAATCTCCTGTGATACAGGTATCTTTTCGCCGTTGATCTCAATATATCTGATTTCATCATTATTCATAGTAAGTTCCTCCGTTTGATTTGGTTTGATTGGTTGTGTGAACAAAATCAAACCCGGAGGCGCTCGTATGAATATGTAAAAGAAAAGCTGCATGTCTACTCCTTCCGGGAGTCTGACAAGCAGCAAAAAACAAAAAAGAGCCTGACAAGCATAGCTGTTCTAAGCTACTTGTCAGGCTCGTATGTCATATGTTACCCGATTACTGTGATCGGAAGCATCGTGCTCTGTACTAAGTGGTTGTTTACTTATATTTCAAATATTGTTCTTATACCAATGCAGGATTTACATTTCCAGCATTTGGTGTAAATGTCGGCAGGCGGTTCTCGTCGATGCCAATTGGCTTTCTTCGTGTTGTATAATCGTGTTTCTGTTCTTATCCTTGAATCTGCGTCGCACAAGCGGCTGCCGCAGATTGGACAATTAATCGGAACGTGCATAATTATCCTCTCCCCATATTTCCTTTTACCGATACATCATTCCCGGCATTATAATCTCCTGCGAGTGATGACCGGGCATCTTCAGATCGCCTAAAAGAACAGCCATTTTGACTGCTCCTTTACCGAATCTGCTTCGAATTTCCTCTATTGCGTCCTGAACCTGTTCATTTTTGCAGATTTTATTATAGTCCACAAACATTGAAACCTGCTCTGCCTCATCCTGTGGCTCAAGGTCAATAGCTCTGACCGTTACTGCCCGAATATCCATATTCCATATATATTTCTGCTTGAAAATACCGAATGCTGCGGAGGCGATTTCGTTTGGCAGCTGCGTTTTGAAGCCGAGTCTGGTCTGAAACTGATAATAATTCAAATCCTTGGTTCTGACGAAAACCTGAACTCCTGCGGCTTTAAGCTTATGCAGCCGTAGCTTATGCCCTATATCCTGCGTAAGCTGAAGCATGACCTTCCACACGTCCTCTTCTGATATAAGGTTAGCTGTGCAGGTAATCCCATGACCGATGGATTTAACTGGTGAAACAAAATCCTTGTGCATAACACGGGATTCATCTGTTCCGTTTGCATAACGCCATAGTTGTATTCCGTTAATTCCGAACCACCTTTCCAGCAGTTCGGGATTACAAGCTGCAAGCTCGCCTATGGTATATATACATCGGCTGTTCAGCTTACGGCTTGTAGCGGGTCCCACATATATCATTTCGGAAGCGCTTAATGGCCATACTTTTTCTTTGAAATTATCCTTTGTAATTTCAGTCACAGCGTCGGGCTTTTTCATATCGGAGCCAAGCTTTGCAAATATCTTGTTGAAAGAAACTCCGATACTGACGGTAAGACCTAATTCTTCTCTGGTTGCCTTCCTGATTTCTTCCGCTATGGCTAAGCCTGTTTTTATATGGCCTGAAACATCAAGCCAGCATTCGTCCATACCGTATGGTTCTACCAGGTCGGTATAGCGATAGTAAATCTGATGTGCAAGCTTTGAAAATTTGAGATACTGCTCGTACTGGGGCGGTACAAGCACTAAATCGGGACAAAGCTTTTTTGCTTCCCAGTTTACCATACCTGTTTTTACTCCGGCTTTTTTAGCCTTTTCTGATTTGGCAAGGACAATTCCATGCCTGTCCTCTGTTGCACCGCAGACTGCGACTGCCTTTCCACGCAATGATGGGTTCAGCATCATTTCCACAGAAGCATAGAAGGAGTTCATGTCGCTGTGCAGGATTGTTCTTTCGTTACTCATAATTCCTCTCCCGTTTCACAAAGCATAATCTTGCACATTAAGGACAAAGTAGGACAACTTTCAAAAAATGTGCGTTCAGGTATTGACAAGTGCAACTTTGGGTGATATAATGGAGTAAGTTACACATTCAACGTGCATATTGTAGCATTATTTTTCACCCTTGTCAATAGCAAAAGTGCAACTTTGAAAAATATTTTTTTGAGGAGAGTGATTTAGTGAAAACACTAGATAAGAAGTTAAAGGAATGCAGAGAGATAAGAGGAATGACCCAGTTAGAGGTTTGCGAGCAGACCGGTATTTCTCGCAGAGCGCTTATAGCTTATGAAAATGGACAGAATAAGCCGAGAACCGAAAAAATCGAGAAGCTTGCCAAGCTTTACAGGGTATCTGTAAAGTATCTTACCGATGACAGCTGTGGCGATATAGAGGAAGGACTTGAAACAGATCCTTATGTATCCGAGATTCGTCACAAGTACGGCAACAAGGACGCATTGGAGGTAGAAAAGCTCTTATTGGGTACGACTGCCTTATTTGCGGGCGGAACTCTTTCCCAGGAGGACAAGGACAAGTATTTCGAGTCGGTTATGAAAACCTATCTTTTATGTAAAGAGAAGGCGAAAGAGAAATACGGAAAGAATTCCGACAAGTAATAGTATTCAGTCCGTTTTATTGTACATAACTCGATTTAGAATATATACAGAGCAAACAGCAAGTTTTGGTTGGAAACATCAAAAAATGCCCTAAAAACACACTTTTTCGACATTATTCTAACTATCACCAAACTACAATAAACGGCGTTGTCCTATATTTATTTGATTGGAGGGTTGACAGTTGACATACGCTGAAATTTGTAATTGCGTTTATTCACTCAAGAAAAGGTTCAAGAACGAAGACGCTATATCTATAGCCATGAGCCTTGGAATAATAGTAAAATTTGATTCTCTGGGTACATCTCCCGGCTCATTGAAAGGCTATTTTATAGAGCATAAAAAAATCTCCGTTATTACAATCAACGGAGATTTGCCTGATATATTACAGCGGATTATTGCGGCTCATGAATTGTGTCATGCTCTTAATCACAGAAAATGTGAGCTTTTGCCGTTCCATGACATTTCTCTTTTCGATGAGACATCGGTTCTCGAAAAAGAGGCAAATATGTTTGCGGCTGAATTCTTGCTTGATGACGAAGAGGTTATTGACGTGCTGAATCAGGATTATACCTTTTTCTCTGCTGCAGCTATCCTTGGAGTTCCGCCTGAACTGCTTGATTTCAAGTTCCGCCTTATGAAATGGAAGGGATATAAGCTAATGGAAGCACCTATCATTTCCGACAGCTGTTTTCTTAAAGAAATGGAGGTGCCTCAGTATGGAGAATACTATTAAATCACCGAAAGTATATGTTGCAGTCAGAGTTGCGTTCAGAGAGGACGGAACTATGATTCCAAAGGAAATCACATGGGAAGATGGGCTGAAATACAGGATAGACAAGGTTACTGACATACGTCAGGCAGCTGCTATGAAAGCAGGCGGACAGGGAGACCGATATACTATCCAGATGGGAAGCAGGCAGACTTATCTCTTCTTTGAGCGGAGCTGCAATCTTACAGGAAATAACATCGGAAGATGGTTTGTGGAGAGGAAATAGAATGGAAACATTAACAATTAACAAGGATTTATCAGAGCGTTACGAGCCATTTTTTAAAAACGAAATAGGATGACTTTTTAATAAAAATTTAATACACTTAAAAAAGCATCGAGAAGCACTAATTAAATCAAATTTTTTAAGATAATAGTACGTCAGCTTTTCATAAATCAATGATGTATCAAAATAGCTTTGAGATGTTCCGGTATTTTTGTATAGTTCTTCTGACATAATCAATGCCTTGGATAAGTATTCGTATGCTTTATTCATATTCTCTTTTCCACCAATGTGATAGTAAGAATATCCCAAACCTTGATATCCAACAGATAAAAAACTTTGTTTCAACCTATTATTCCCATC
>JBJERM010000070.1:0-6963 GCA_051882315.1 Ruminiclostridium sp. | reverse complement strand
CAAAATTCTTCATTCCGTCCTGGACGATAAGGATAACAACTGGCATAAGTTTATCATGAATCTGTGGCAGGATATTGACAACGACGTGCTTAAAGCGTTTTTCAACGCCTTTGTTGTAAACGAGCTTATGATAGGCTTCAAGCAGCAGCTTGAATTGTCGGAAAAATACGGCTGCAATATTCCCGCCGCAATACTTATGGATCCTACCTCCGCCTGCAATCTGAAATGCACAGGCTGCTGGGCGGCGGAGTACGGCAGCAAGCTCAATATGACTTATGAGGAGCTTGAAAGCATAGTCAATCAGGCAAAGGCGCTTGGTGTGCACGTTTTTCTGTTCTCGGGCGGAGAGCCGCTTGTCCGTAAGAAGGATATTTTGAAGCTATGCAGGGCTCACTCCGACTGCGTATTTTCAGCCTTCACAAACGGCACGCTTATTGACGAGGAATTTGCAGACGAAATGCTCAAGGTGAAGAATTTCATTCCTGCAATAAGCGTGGAGGGCTTTGAAGCTGCAACTGACGACCGCCGTGGAAAAGGAACGTTCCAGAAGGTGCAGAATGCAATGAAGCTTATGCGGGAAAGGCGGCTGCTGTTCGGAGTATCCTGCTGTTACACAAGCAAAAATTATGATGTAATCGGCTCGGAGCAATATTTTGACTGGATGGTTGAGCAGGGAGCAAAATTCTGCTGGCTGTTTACATATATGCCTGTGGGCACAAATGCCGTTCCCGAGCTTATGGTAACTGCCCAACAGCGGGAATTTATGTACAGGCGCATAAGGGAATTCAGAGAAACGAAACCGCTTTTTACAATGGATTTCTGGAATGACGGAGAATATGCAGAGGGCTGCGTTGCAGGCGGCAGACGTTATCTGCACATAAATGCAAACGGTGACTGCGAGCCCTGTGCATTTATTCATTATTCCGATTCAAACATTCGTGAAAAGACCCTGCTTGAAGCGCTTCAATCCCCTCTTTTTATGGCATATCACGACGGTCAGCCATGGAACGAAAATCATCTCCGCCCGTGCCCGCTGCTGGACAATCCCGAAAAGCTGGTTGACGCAGTAGAAAAATCGGGAGCTCACTCCACCGATTTGGAAAATCCGGAGGATGTATATAGTCTTACAGGAAAATGCGAAACCGTCTCCGAGAAATGGAGCGTTGTTGCAAATAAGCTTTGGGCGGAAAGCGGTCATAAGTGCTCGGAATGCGGACTGTGTGATTTGAAACGATAACAGGCAGGGGCAGTATGCGATTACGGTGATATTCATTTGAGAAATTTTCTTGTTCCGTTTGTCCAGTCGCAGCTGCTGTAACCTGCGGAATATATTCTGAGCATATTTTTCTTTAAAACGCCGAAAAGCTTGACAAAACAGAAACTCTGTGCTATAATAAACACACAACAGAATAAAAAAGAACATAAGACCGTTCTTTGGGGTGTACCACCACGGGTGCAACCAAGGGAGCGGTCTTTTTTGTTGCAGAAGAACTAAGGCAATATTGCACAATTATTGTCGTGCGATTGCGCCGTCAGATTTTTCGTCAGGTTGTACAAAAGCGACGCAGGCGGGCTGTCGCCCATCAAGGAGTTTTTGTGCAAGATGGCGGAAAATATGCAAGCAAGCGTGCGGCAAAGGTGGCAGCCGTTAATTGTGCGGTGTTGCCCTTTATGACAGGAGTGAAATTTATGGTAAAAATTAATGGAGAACAGGTAAATGCGGAGGGCTTAACCGTTTCACAGTATCTTGCTCAGGAAAAGCTTGCTCCCGAAAGAGTTGCGGTAATGCTGGGAAACGAAATACTCCCAAAAAGCAGATATGACAGCACGGTGCTTGCCGAGGGCGACGAGCTTGAGGTGGTGGGCTTTGTGGGAGGCGGCTGATGAATATTACAGAGGAACAATTTGCTGGGGCTGTAAATTCCCGCAGCAGTACGCCGATTTATGATAAGCTTAAGTCGGCGCATATAGGCATAGCAGGTCTTGGCGGGCTTGGCTCAAATATAGCTGCCGCCCTTGCAAGAAGCGGCGTGGGACATCTCACTATCGCCGACTTTGACAGGGTAGAGCTATCCAATATCAACCGCCAGATATATTCCCTTTATCATATCGGGCAAAGCAAAACCGAAGCGCTGAAAGAAATCATATCGGAAATCAACCCATTCTGCGAAATTACAGCCCACTGCATAAAAATAACGGCGGATAACTGCAAACATATTTTCGCCGACTGCGATATTGTCTGCGAAGCCTTCGACGACCCGGCGCAGAAAGCAATGCTGGTGAACACTCTGCTTGAAAAATGCCCCGAAAAGTATATTATTTCAGGCTCGGGAATGGCAGGCTGGGGCAGAGCCAACGAGATTGTAACACGCAGGATTACTGACAGGTTCTATCTCTGCGGCGACGGAAAAACGGACGTTTCTAAGGGCGACGGGCTTACTGCGGCAAGGGTTATGGTGTGCGCAGGACATCAGGCAAGTAAAGTAATTGAATTAGTTTTAGGCAGATAACAGTTCTGAAAAGAAAGGAAAACAAAAATGGAAGATAAGCTTATTATCGGAGGACATGAATTTACATCACGCTTCATTCTCGGTTCGGGGAAATTTGACCTTGACCTTATCAATGCGGCGGTTGAACACGCAGGAGCGGAGATAATAACTCTTGCACTAAGAAGAGTAAACAGCTTTAACGGAAACATTCTTGATTATATCCCCAAAGGAGTAACCCTTCTCCCAAATACCTCGGGAGCAAGGAACGCAGAGGAAGCGGTAAGAATAGCAAGGCTTGCAAGAGAGGCGGGCTGCGGCGAATTTATAAAAATAGAGGTTATTCACGATTCAAAGTACCTGCTCCCCGACAACTACGAAACCGCAAAGGCTTGTGAAATGCTGGCGAAGGAGGGTTTTATACCTATGCCTTATATGTACCCCGACCTTTACGCCGCAAGGGATATGGTGAATGCAGGTGCAGCCGCTATAATGCCTCTTGCAGCCCCCATAGGCTCAAATCAGGGACTTGCCACAAAGCAGTTTATCCGTATTCTTATCGAGGAAATCGACCTGCCGATAATCGTTGACGCAGGCATCGGAAAGCCCTCACAGGCATGCGAGGCTATGGAAATGGGGGCTTCTGCAATAATGGCGAATACAGCAATTGCCACCGCAGGAAATATCGTAGAAATGGCTAAGGCGTTCAGACATGCAATTATTGCAGGAAGAACAGCCTACCTTGCGGGTACGGGCAGGGTTCTTGACAAGGCAGACGCTTCCTCGCCCCTTACAGGCTTTATAATGGAATAAGGGGGAATTATTTTGGCAGAACAGCGAATTGACCACATGACCTATCTCCCGGATATGGAAATACTGAAGGATTCGGACATAGGCGAACAGGTTGTGAGCCGTATGAAGGCTTATGACTACACAAAGTACACCGCCGCAGACGTAAAAAGAGCCTTGGCGGCAGAATACCCCTCCACAGAGGATTTTGCGGCGCTTCTTTCTCCTGCCGCAGAGCCCTTTCTTGAACAGATGGCGGTAAAAGCAACCGCCGAAACACGAAAGCATTTCGGCAACAGCGTGTGCCTTTTCACGCCGCTGTATATCTCAAACTACTGCGAAAATCACTGCATTTACTGCGGCTTTAACTGCCACAACAAAATACGCCGTGCAAAGCTTGATTTTGATGGCATTCGCAGAGAAATGGAAGCTATTGCAAAAACGGGTATGGAAGAAATACTCATTCTTACGGGAGAAAGCCGCAAGATGAGCAACGTAGAATATATCGGAGAAGCCTGCAAAATCGCACATGAGTATTTCAAGAACGTAGGTATTGAGGTCTATCCTATGAATACCGACGAATACGCTTATGTGCATAAGTGCGGCGCAGATTATGTCACGGTTTTTCAGGAAACCTACAACAGCGACAAGTACGAAACCCTGCATCTTGCAGGACACAAGAGGATTTTTCCCTATCGTCTTAATGCACAGGAGCGTGCAATCCGTGGCGGTATGAGGGGCGTTGCTTTTGCGGCGCTTTTAGGACTGGACGATTTCAGAAAGGACGCTTTTGCTGTTGGTACTCACGCATATCTGCTGCAAAGAAAATATCCACACGCCGAAATATCCTTCTCCTGCCCAAGATTACGACCGATAATCAACAACGACAAGATAAACCCGAAGGACGTCCACGAGCGGCAGTTATTGCAGGTAATGTGCGCTTACAGGATATTTATGCCCTTTGCAGGCTTAACTATCTCCACAAGAGAGCGTGCGGGCTTCCGTGATAATGTTGTGGGTATGTGCGCCACGAAAATATCCGCAGGAGTAAGCACGGGAATCGGCAGTCATACTGAAGAGGAATCCGCAGGCGACAACCAGTTTGAGATAAGCGACGACCGCACTCTTGAGGAGGTTTGCACCGCAATAAGGAATAAGGGCTTACAGCCGGTGCTTAACGATTATGTTTACATATCCTGAAAAAATAGTCTGCGTCACTTGCCGCAGCTTGTGTCCAAGACCCCTTGAACAGCAGGTTGAACGAATAGCCGCAGTCGGGGTAAAGCGCCTTATTCTCCGTGAAAAGGACCTGCCGCAGGAGGAATATCTGCGGCTTGCGGCTGCTGTTTCGGAGCAGTGCCGCCGATATGGGGTTGACTGCATATTGCATAGCTTTCCCGAAGCGGCAAGAGCGCTTGGAATGAATAAGCTTCATCTGCCGCTTTCTATGCTTACCGAGGAGCTTTGCCGTGAATTTGAAGTTGTCGGAACTTCTGTTCACAGCGCTGATGAAGCGATACTGGCGGAAAAGCTTGGCGCTTCTTATGTAACAGCGGGGCATATTTTTACTACCGACTGCAAAAAGGGCGTTCCGCCGAGGGGAATTGAATTTCTGAAAGAGGTATGCGGTTCGGTTAAAATTCCTGTTTACGCTATCGGCGGAATAAACGAAAGCAATATTGACTCGGTTCTCAAAGCGGGGGCTGAGGGTGCTTGCGTTATGTCGGGATTGATGAAAATATAGGGCGTATTAGGTTGTAAGAAGGAACAAAATTCCCGAGCAGAAGAAAAATGGGCTTATAAGGCAGACCGCAAGCCTGCCCTGCTCAATTAGCTCTGCGTCCGAAAGGTCGAACAGCTCCGCTATGGTACCGCCGAAGCAAAGCATAATAAGGGAAAGCAACACGCCTTCTCCGATAGCGTAAAACAGGGCGGTTTTCATAACCCGCTTAATGCCCACGCTGTTTTCCTCGCCCCGATATACGTTGACAATCGGGGTTATCGCCTGACCTATACCGTCAAATACTTATTGTAAGCTCAATGATATTGAACACCACCACCAGCACAGGCAGATAAGCAAGGTTATAGGACATCCGGCTGACATATCTCAGGACATTTTTCAAGGGCTTACGCAAGCCCAGGGAACGGCTGTTATCGAAGAAATAAAGCGGTATATCAAGACTGCACGCAATAGAAAGGCGCGCAGAAAAGGAGGATAACGACGGTAGAGGTAATTAACCTTGTTGAGCTTGAACATCTTAAGGGAGAACAGCGTGAGCTGGCGGAGCTTATTGGCATAGACGCATACCGGAAAATAGTATCCGTTTACGGCGGCGAAAAGCTTTTCATTTCCCGCCTGGACAGTATCATTTCCGCAAACAGGAAAAGCCTTGTAAAACAGCACTAAGCGCCTATTCCGATGCGGAAATAATGGCAGCTTTTAACCTTACAAAGCGTGAATTTGAGCGCATAAAACTCGGCTGTAAATGAACAAAGAGCCGGGAATTGGCTCTTTTATCATCAAAATTTATCCATGTTTTTGCAAGTTTGTCTTTATTCCGGTTGCAAATACCTGTTGAAAACCTGTTGAAAATTTTGTTCCGCTACTTCCGCATAATTTCTCAAGTTTTCAACAGGTAGTATAGTTTTTACAAATGATGTCAAAAACACTCTGAAACGCATAATAAAGCCATTTAAACACTCTAAAACAACTATTTAAACGGTCTGTTTAAATTTATTGAATCACCGCAGTTGTCGAAAATTTGCGCCGATATTTTTTGACACCCCTATTTTTTACTTTCGTATTCCTCGCAGTT
Source organism: Ruminiclostridium sp. (assembly GCA_051882315.1). Lineage (GTDB taxonomy): Bacteria > Bacillota > Clostridia > Oscillospirales > Ruminococcaceae > Ruminiclostridium_E. The sequence continues at coordinate 872 of JBJERM010000070.1, read as the reverse complement.
TTCAACACCCTACAAACGCCTTTATTAAGGTATTTTTCCGATATTTAACTGAAAATTTCGGTTTATTACGGTTTTTTCATATTTTACATTTTACTTGTCAAATAACAACTTCTTGACTTATGCCGCAGGTGTGATATAATATTAAGGCAACACTTCGCAATTAACGTTAGTCATTATTGAAAAGGAGGATATTTCCCCTCGGGGAAATTGAAACTGTATGGATTATCTCAGCTACAATATATCAAAGAACCTTAACCGCATCCGCACCTCCCGTGGAATGAGCCTTGACGCAGCCGCAGAGCAGACAGGCGTAAGCAAGAGTATGCTGTATCAGATTGAGCAGGGCACTGCAAACCCCTCAATCAACGTTCTCGGAAAGATAGCTTCGGGGCTAAGAATAGAATTTACCGAGCTTATTGCTTCTCCGCCTGAGGCTTCTTATCTTGTAAAAACAGCGGAGGTTTATCCTATTAAGGAGGACGAAAAATATACCGTGAAAACCTGCTTCCCTTACGAGGATAACAAAAAGATTGAGCTTTACCGTATTGATATTCTTCCCGGAGGAGTGTATGTAAGCGGCGGCCACGGTTCGGGAACGAGGGAGTATATCGCCGTTCTGGAGGGGGTTCTTACTGTTGATACGGGGCGGGAAATACAGAAGGTAAATCCCGATGAAATTTTCCGTTTCAACAGCGAAGAGGAACACAGATATATAAATAACGGAGAAACCACAACTGCCTTTATCTGCTTCTTTGTAGCGTAAATTTTAACTATATTGTTCTATATAATAAACAATATATTCTTTTAAATTGCAGGATTGTGCATACTAAAATTCAGGCATTGTGTAAAATACGCATAAAAAATAGCAATAT
>JBJERM010000069.1:0-6997 GCA_051882315.1 Ruminiclostridium sp. | reverse complement strand
AAGACCCTCGGCAATCTTGCCCTTTGCCTTTACCGTCTTTATCTTGTCTTCCTCGAAAACAGCAATTCCTGCGCTGTCGTAACCTCTGTATTCCAGTTTTTTCAATGCGTCAACCAGTATTTTTTCGCAGGCGCTTTCGCCCACATAGCCAACTATTCCACACATAATCACTACCGCCTTTCATTCGTATATATATGTAACGTGAAAAACACACTATAATGCAATATATGTTCTATTATAGCATAAATAAAACGGATTTGCAATATATTTCTTCGGCAAATGCAAAAACCCGAAGGACAAACTGCCCCTCGGGTTATACTTATTCGGTTTTACAGCTTAACCTCTCCCGCAATCTCGATATACCCCTTAATAATCTTAACGCAGCTTTCAAAGTCCATATCGCTTGTGTCCAGAATGAGGTCGTAATTGCCGACATAATCCCATTTTAAGCCGGTTTTCGCCTTGTAGTAGGCTGCCCGCTCCTTGTCAGTCTTTTTAATCAGCTTTTCCGCTTCGCTGCGGGATGTTATTCCCATAACGTTCATGGTGTTCTTTATGCAGGTATCCAAATCCGCATGAATGAACAGGCGGAACACATTCTTCCTGCCCCTTAGAACATAGTCGGCGCACCTGCCGACGATAACGCAGCTTTTCCCGCTGTCAGCAAGGCTGTTAATCACGCTTGCCTGATAGTTGAAAAGGTTGTCGGCAGAGGTAAAATCCGCCTTGTCGGGGGTTATAAGTTCGCCCTTGTACTGCTTTGGGCGGCTAAAAATGCTTTCGCTTACCCTTTCGTCCGACAGGTTGAAAAGCCCCTCGCTTATGCCGCTTTTGTCGGAAGCCATGCGGGAAATATCCTTGTCGTAATATCCTATGCCCAGGTCGTTTGCAAGCATAGCGCCGATAGTACGCCCACCGCTTCCGAAGCCTCTTGCAATTGTTACAATATAGTTTTTCATAGCGTCACTTCCTTTACGGAATATGTACGGTTATAAGGTTTCAAGCATTTTCTTGATAAGTCCCGAAATCTGCGGCTTTGAGAACTGGGCGTCAGCGCCTATGCTTTCGCCTTTGAGCTTCATCTTGTCGTCAATAAGTGATGAGAACAGGAAAACAGGGATTTTACTAAGATTAGGGTCGGTCTTAATAAGCTTTGTAAGGCGGTGTCCGTCCATTTGCGGCATTTCAATATCGCTTACCACCAGCGCTACGCTTTTGAGAACATCATCGCTGTTTGCAAAGCCCGAAACATAGTTCCATGCCTCAAGACCGTTAGAGAAGGAGGCAATATTGTGAAATCCTGCCTTTGTGATTGCTTCCACAACCATCTTGTTCAGGAAAGGAGAGTCCTCCGCAATTACTATTCTTGCGTCAAAGTTGGTGTTGTGCTGAGCGTCGGGATGCATAGACTCAATTCCCGACATATCGAGAGAAGCGGAGCAGTTAAGGTCGGAAATAATCTTCTCAAAGTCCAGAATAATTATAATCCTGCCTTCGATTTTCGCAATTCCCGTAGCAATTCCCGCATTGGCGTTGTTTGCAACCTGTGGAGGCTTTTCGATATTGCCCCAGTTAATGCGCTGTATTCCCTTTACGTTGGTAACGTGAAAAGCGATATCCAGTCCGTTGAACTCGCAGACTATCAGCAGTCCGTCGTTGCCTGCGGGAAGCGGTATTCCAAGCACCTTGTGCAGGTCCACAACCGTAATTATCTTATCACGGGGCATAAACAGCCCCTCAACCTCGTCGGGAGCGGCAGGAAGCGGAGTAACCTCGCGGTAGGTCATAATCTCGCTTACCTTTGCAATATTGATGCCGTAGTCCTTATCGCCAACGAAAAATTCAAGCAGCTCAAGCTCGTTTGTTCCGCTTTCAAGCAAAATATTTGTATCCATAAGCCTTACCTTCCTGTTTAGTCAAAAGCTTTTCTTGCTACAATTATACAACAATCCCGTTTCAAAATCAATAGTTTAAGCAAAATTTCACAATTATGCCGATTATGAGTATGTTTTTTGTGCAATCTGACAAGCGTTTTTACCGCTGTCAGTAGGAATAATGACTTCCGCCGATAAATTCCCGCACAAGGGAGTCCGAGGGTATCGCTTCCTGCTGTATCGGGTTTATCTCCCGCAGGAATTTCTCTAAATCCGCATACCGCTCATACTCGGGGTAGCTGTCCCTTACCCCCTCCAGCCTTGGCAGGACGTAATCCCTGTAAGCCGCCGCCTCGTAGCCGATAAAGGTGTCAATGTCGAACATAGCCTTTCCCTTGTAAGGCATTATAAACCGCTGTTCTCCCCGCTCAACCCACTTGAAGAAGTCGAGGGTGTTTGCAATATCCCTTCCCCGGAAAAGTCCGTCACGGACAATTCTTCTCATAAGACGGATTTTTGAGGGGTGCAGCAGCTCTCCCTCTCCGTTTTCAAGTCTTGTACGGACGCTGACGTAAATCGTAACAGCATGGTCGCCGATATTTCCCGTAATTTCGGGGTTAAGGGCGTGTATGCCCTCCATTATAACCAGCTCGCCCTTTTTTCTTGCAAGCCGCTTTCCAGGCTTTCTTGACTGGGTTGAGAAATCGAAGGTCGGTATTTCGATTTCCTCGCAGTTCCATAGCATTTCAAGGTGCTGATTAAGCAGCTTCATATCCAGTCTTTTCGGGGATTCAAGGTCTATTCTTCCGTCCTCATCAACCTCGTTTTCCGGGTCGTCAATGGGTCGGAAGTAGTTATCCATTGAAATCGTATGTACGCCCACGCCCTCTTTTTCCAGCAGGCTTGCAAGCCTCAGCGCCGTTGTTGTCTTAGCCGAGCCGGAGGGTCCCGAGATAAGTATTATTGGCATTGAGCTGTCACGGGAGAGAATGTACTCCTGTGCCGCCTTTATTTCCCCTCTGTAACGGGCTTCGCTTTCCTCAACAAAATCCGCTGTCTTTTCGACAGTTCCTGTATTAAGCTGTTGTAACGAAAGAATTTTCATAGTATTATTCCTTTCATAGCAGTTTTTCAATGGACAAAAGATTATCGCAGCAAGCGTAAAGCCTTGGCAGAAGCTCCCTTTCCGGCGGCGTAAGGTCGGGTACCATTACGGTAAGACAGCCCGCCTCCGAGGCGGAAATAATGCCGTTGGGCGAATCCTCAACCGCAATACATTCAGAAGGCTCAAGCCCCAGCTGATTTGCCGCATAAATATATATATCCGGCTTGGGCTTGCCCCATTCCACCATAGAAGCGCTAATTATCCTGTCGAAGCTGTCGTAAAGCCCCGCAGTACGGAGCAGCCGCCCCGCTCTCTCAACATCGGTGGCAGTAGCTACTGCCCTTAAATAACCTTTTTCACCAAGATAGGACAAAAGCTCAGCCGCCCCCGGCTTTACGTCAAGGCCGTAACGGTCGATATGCTCCTGCATAAGCTTCATTCTAAGCTCCCGCACTTCCCTGTAATCGCAGTTCTCGCCGAACCACTCCTTGAAAAGCGGCGGGACAAGCCTATGGGTAAGGCTCCGCAGAGTCAGGGCATGCTCACGGGTCATAGGAAAACCCAACTCGTTAGCAGCCCTGCACCAATATTTTACAAGAAGCTTTTCCGTATCAAGCAGGGTTCCGTCAAGGTCGAAAATTACCGCTTTAATTTTATCAGTACTCATAGGCTCCGTTTATGCTTGTTGCATTCTTTATAGAATGAAGTGTTGTTACGTTCTTGCTCTTTGAAAGGGTGTAAACCATAGTCTTTGTGGGCTTGTTCTCAAACTCGATTCCCTCGATTGCAAGGGCGGAGGGGGGGATATAGTCCACGGTTACGGTATAAAGCTCGCCCACGTTTGATACCTGCGTAATTCTCGGCGAATATGCGGTGTAGCGGGGATTTATTGGCACGAGATAGGAGTTGGAATCCGTAACGTAGGTGAACATTGTATCCGCTCCGCCTACGGTCTGGTGCTGGATTTCAACCGAGCCGCCGAAAATTGAGCGGATTGAGTACTCAACGTCAACGGCGGGGACATACATATAGGAATTGTACAGCTTTTCGTAGTTATCGTTTGAACCTGTAAGGATAATGCGCCAGATAGCCGACTCAACAACGATTGAGGAGGGCAGCTCGTCAACGGAAGCGCAGTCAGGCGGGTCAACGGAAACCAGCGGGTACAGAAAAAGTGCGATTTCGTTCTTTAAATCCGTCTGATTTACAATATCATTAATCTTGTCCTTGCAGAAATTTACGGTGGAAACAACGCCGATAACCGACATAATGATGACAAAAACTGCGAAAACAAGGTAAAACTTGTTGGGTCGGGGGGCTTCCTCGGAAGCTGCCTCCTCGGTGGGCTGCTCCGTTTCTTCGGCTTCGCCTGTTTCGGTTATTTCCTCGTAGTTTTCGCTGAGCGCCTCATTGAAGCCCTGGGAAAACTCGTTGTTTTCAAGCTTTGGCTTTCTGCTTTTCTTCTCGGGTCGGTAGGTCTTAACCTCCGACTGCTCCCTGTTTTCCTCTTGTGGCAATCCTGCCCTTTCCGCCTTGTTTTCCTTTTGTGGCAGTCCTGCTGTTTCGGCTTTGTTATCCTCCGCCTTTTCTGCGGAAGGCTTTACATCGTACTGCTGTGCAAGCTTTTCCGCCTGCGGGGAGCTTTTAAGCTCCTCTGTCATGCGCTGCTGAGCCACGTTTCTGTTGTTTTTCTTCTTGCTTTTTTTACTCATTTATATACCTTTCAGCTGTCTGAAATGGAGTTTCGCCATCTGCGGATGGCGACAAGGGGCGCTGCCCCTTGACCCTGCAAGCCTTTTGTAAGAAGGCTCGCAGTAAACTGCACCGAAAACTTTCAATATTTTATTGAGAAAACAGAGCGTTTTACCCTCTTATCTGTCCATTTCCGCTTACAAGATACTTGTAGGTAGTAAGCGCCTGAAGTCCCATAGGGCCTCTTGCGTGGAGCTTCTGTGTGGAAATGCCGATTTCTGCGCCAAGACCGAACTCAAAGCCGTCGGTAAAGCGGGTGCTTGCGTTTACATACACCGCCGCTGCGTCCACAAGGCGTCTGAACTTCTCCGCATTGTCAAGGTTTATAGTAACGATACATTCGCTGTGCTTTGTGCCATACTTGTTGATGTGGGCGATTGCTTCCTCAAGGCTTGAAACGGTTTTTGCGGCAATTGCATAGTCGAGAAACTCGGTTCTGTAATCCTCTTCCGTAGCCGCTCTTTCTACCTGCATAAACTTAGCGCAGGTTTCGTCGCCGTAGATTTTAACCTTGCCGTTCCACTTGGTGTTGAGTGCGGTAAAGAACTGCTCCGCAACGTCCTTGTGCACAAGCACGTTTTCAATAGCGTTGCATACGCTGGGGCGCTGGGTTTTTGCGTTATCGACGATATTTACCGCCATATCTATATCAGCAAATCTGTCAACGTAAACGTGGCAGTTGCCCTCCCCCGTCTGGATAACGGGGATTGTGGAGTTCTGTATAACCGTGCGGATAAGTCCTCCGCCGCCCCTTGGGATAAGAACGTCAATGTACTTGTCAGCCTTCATAAGCTCGCCTGCAACAGCTCTGCTTGTGTCCACCACAAGCTGAACCGAGTCGGCGGGCAGACCTGCGCTTTCAACAGCCTCCCGCATAAGCCTTACAAGGCACTTGTTTGAATAGATAGCGTCGCTTCCGCCTCTTAAAATGCAGACGTTTCCTGCCTTAAGACAAAGGGCTGCTGCGTCAACGGTAACATTTGGGCGGGACTCGAAGATAATTCCGATTACGCCGAGGGGCACACGCTTTTTCTCGATTACAAGCCCGTTAGGCAGCTCCTCGCCGCCGATAATCTCGCCGATAGGGTCCTTAAGCGCCATGACCTGTAAAACTCCTGCGCTCATGGCGTCAATTCTTGCGTTGGTAAGGGTAAGACGGTCGATAAGCGCCTCGCTCATGCCGTTTATGCGGGCGTTTTCAATATCCCGCTCGTTCTGCTTTATAATCTCCCCTCTGTTCTGTATAATAGCGTCGGAAATCGCCTTTAATGCGGCATTCTTCTGCTTTGTTCCCGCAAGCGACATTCCTGCTTCCGCAGCCTTAGCCGCAATACCAAGTTCCTCTATGTAGCTCATAACAAAACCTCTTTCGTCAGTTGTTCAGATCGAATATCGTGCATTTTGCGTTGCCCTCAAAAAGGTCGTACAGATTTTCGGGTCGGTCGCCATTTATGATAACAGCGGGTATTCCGCTTTCTCCCGCAATCTGCGCAGCCTCAAGCTTTGTAAGCATACCGCCGCTTGCAAGCTCGCTTCCCTTTTCTCCCGCAGCAGCAATCATCTCGTCTGTAAGCTTATGCACAACGGGGATATGCTTTGCGTCGGGGAGGGCGGGGTTCTTATCGTAAAGCCCGTCAACGTCCGTAAGCATTACCAGCAGATCCGCCTCGCAGAGCTGTGCGGTAACGGCGGAGAGGGTATCGTTCTCGTCGAAGTCAAGCTGCTCGATTGAAACGGTGTCGTTTGCGTTGATAACGGGAACTGCGCCCAGTTCCAGCAGTCTGTGCAGGGTATTGAAAGCGTTCTGCCGCCGTATTTCGTTGCTTACTACGTCCCTTGTCACAAGTATCTGGGCTACGGTGTGGTTGTATTTTGAAAACTCCCTGTCGTACATATTCATAAGCTCACACTGACCGATTGCAGCGCAAGCCTGCTTTGTGGGCATATCCTTCGGCCGGGAGGGAAGGCCTGCCCTTCCTACGCCTATTCCGACAGCCCCCGAGGTTACGAAAATAATATCCCTGCCCTGATTTTTAAGGTCGGACATTACCTCGATAAGCCGACCTACACGGCGGATATTGAGATTTCCCGTTTTATAGCATAATGTGGAGGTACCCACCTTTATTACTATTCGTTTTGCATTCCTTATTTTGTCCATTTTGCTTATGCTTCCTTTTAAAAGTATATATGTTCTTATATTATATCAAATTCAGCGAAAAAAAGCAATACTGCCGCCGAAAAAAAGGCAAAAAAAAGAGAACCGTTA
>JBJERM010000068.1:0-2084 GCA_051882315.1 Ruminiclostridium sp. | reverse complement strand
ATAACTTAAACAGTAAATTTCAGAGAGGAATAAAAAATGAATGATAGATTGAACGTTTGTCTGCTGAACGATTCCTTTCCGCCACTTATTGACGGAGTTGCAAACGCTGTTATAAACTATGCCACAACTATACAGAATGAGCTTGGAAGCGCTACGGTAGTGACCCCGAGTCACCCCGACGCTGCCGATAATTTTGATTTTCCGGTAGTACGCTATTCAAGCCTTGCCACCGACAAAATCATTGGATACAGAGCAGGCTATCCTTTCAGCTCCTCGACCCTTGAAACGCTTACAGACAAGAATTTTGATATAATCCACAGCCATTGTCCTTTTGCTTCAACTGTTCTCGGACGGCTTTTAAAGGAAAAAAGCGGCGCACCGATTATAATGACCTATCACACGAAATTTGACATAGACATAAAGAGAGTTGTTGAAAATCCCCTGCTTGTAACTCAGATTACAAAATTCGTCGTTCAGAACATTTCCGTCTGCGACGAGGTATGGACGGTAAGCCGGGGCGCAGGGGAAAATCTGCGGAGTATCGGCTACGAGGGGGACTACATAATTATGCCAAACGGCGTTGACTTTCCTAAGGGAAGCGCCGACCCCGAGGACGCAGCAGCTCTTCGCAGCGAGTACGGAATATCTCCCGATATGCCTGTTTTCCTCTTTGTGGGCAGGCTGTTCTGGTACAAGGGCATAAGGCTTATATTGGATTCCCTTAAGGTTTTGCAGGAAAGCGGAAAAGAGTTCAGAATGATTTTTGTAGGGGACGGCGGTGACCGTATTGCAATAGAAAAATCCGCAGAGGAGCTCGGGCTTTCGGAGTGCTGCATTTTTACGGGCGCAATAAACGACCGTGAGGAATTAAGGGTTTACTATACCGCCGCAGATTTATTCCTTTTCCCTTCCCTTTATGACACAAACGGAATAGTTGTGCGGGAAGCGGCGGCGTGCGGTCTGCCAAGTATCCTTATAAGCGGCAGCTGTGCAGCGGAGGACTTTACTTCTTATGAAAACAGCATACTTACCGATAATAATACCGAGGCATTCTCAAAGGAGCTAATGTATGCCTGCGAGCATCTCCCTGAGCTTAAGAAGCTGGGAGAAAACGCTATGAACGAGGTTTATCTTTCATGGGAGGACGCTGTTAAAAACGCATATCAGCGGTATTTTACGGTAATTGACAACTATAAACGAGGCATTACCCAGAAAAAGGAGACAAAGGCTCAGGAAATCCTGTTTTCCTCAATTTCCGATATTACAAACTCAATCCAGAAGGTACGCAGTATTACTGCCTCCACAAAAGCAATAAGCAAGCGCTTTTCCCACAAGGTTATAAAAACCGGCAAAACCATTACCAGCAGCATAACCACAAATATCAAGGAGCTTGCCGAAAAAATCGAGAACAACCCGAAATAACAATGGCAAAAATGTGCTGATTGTAGGCACAATTATTCTATAAGCTTCATATTTCCGGTGCTATAATAATAGTATCAGATTACTATTGAAAGGAAGGTTCGATATGAAGCAAAATAGAATAATCGCTTTGGCGCTTGTGTGCTCCCTTATTATGAGTTCCTGTTCAGGCGGCAGAGAGGTGCAGCCGAGCGTTACCGAAACAACCACCACCGCTGAAACAACTAATCTCAAGGAACTGGACAATGAGATTGACTGGGACGGAATGGCTGACATTGAAAACATTGACGCTGATAACGAAGCAGGAACGGGAAAGCTTTACGAGTCGGGTAAAAAAGCAGGACTTGTAAAGGCGCTTTGCTACTATGACCTGGCTGATACACAGCCGGAGCTTGCAGAGCTTCTTGCCACAAAATACGGCGGAACAATTGAAACCGAAATTACATCTTCGGGAAGCGCTTATTTTGACAGATTAGGCGTACTCGTTGCCTCCGGAAGCTCCCCCGATATTGTCCGTTACGACTGGATGGCTTATCCTACTGGAATTTCCAAGGGTATGTACACTCCGCTTGACGACTGGCTTGATATGGATTCTCCCGTATGGTCAAATGAAAAGGAAGTTATCGAGTCTTTCAACTATCTTGGTGAGCACTACTATTTCCAGA
>JBJERM010000067.1:0-7010 GCA_051882315.1 Ruminiclostridium sp. | reverse complement strand
CGGCTCGCTTTCGGTGTGGAATTTTGAAAGCTTTGCAATATGCTCGGTAAGCTCGTTGTCCTCCTGCGGAACAAAGGGAACACGAAGCCCGTCGTCGCCGTTCTTCTTGTCTGCCTCCCAGCCGTACTCGCTTCCGTAGTAAACCGCAGGAATACCGGGCATTGTGTAAAGCAGGGTGTAAATGGATTTAAGGTGTTCCTTGTTTTTCAGCATTGTTGCAATACGGCTTACATCGTGGTTGTCAAGGAAGGTGTAGAGGTGCTTTCCTCTGTAAATGCACCAGTTTTCGCTGCCGAACTGCCTGTTTATTGAATGGGCAATCTCAAACATGTTCATATCGTTGAAACTTGAGAACAATCCCTTGTAGCACTCGTAATTTGTAACGCTGTCCAGCATTTCGGGGTTCATCCAGCGGTTGTAATCCCCGTGGAGAGTTTCGCCCATAAGCCAGAAGTCGCCTTTAAGCCACTTGCAGTGACCTCTCAGCTCCTTCAGGAAGTTGAGGTCCAGACAGTAGGCAACGTCAAGCCGCAGTCCGTCAATGTCAAACTCCTTGACCCAGCCCGAAATGCAGTCCTTAAGATACTGCTTCACCTCGGGGTTGTAAAGGTTAAGCTTTACAAGGTCGTAATGACCCTCCCAGCCGTCGTAATGGAAGCCGTCGTTGTAGGGGGAGTTGCCGTCGTGGATATGGAACCAGTCCTTGTAGCGGCTGTTCCATTTGTTCTCTCTCACGTCCTTGAATGCCCAGAAATCTCTGCCAACGTGGTTGAAAACCCCGTCGATAACTACCTTTATGCCGTTTTTGTGCAGCTCTTCGCATACCTTTGCAAAATCCTCGTTTGTGCCAAGGCGTCTGTCGATTTTGGTGTAGTCGTTGGTGTCGTAGCCGTGGCGAACCGATTCAAAAACCGGTCCGAAGTAAACTGCGTTGCAGCCCAGCTTCTTGATATGGGGGATATTGTCGATAACCGACAGAATTTTCCCCGTAGGAGCGCTTACGCCGTCATTAGGCTGAAGCTCTCCGCAGTAGCCAAGGGGGTAAATGTGATAAAAAGACGCTTTTTCAAACCATTCCATAAAATAGTTTTTCCTTCCTTTGTTCGTGATTTTCAGGTGTGACCTGTTTCTATATTAAAAGGCAGTACCTTTCAATGCCTTTAATATTGCGCTTGCAGAACGTTCCTCAGCCTCAATGAAGTTTATCGGCTCGTTTATATGCTCAAGGTAGTGTGCGTCGGAGTTTGAAATCACCCGACAGCCCTTGAAATAGGGGTTTTCCTCTCGGATTTGTTCGAGATAGCCGATATGCTTCATTTCAAAGCAGGTAAATCTGCTGTCCTCGGGCACAGCGCCAAGGTTTGCAAGCAGGCTGTTGGCTTTTTTTTCAACGTGGGCGGGTATCATCACTCCGCCGTATTTCTCCGTAAGTCCGAAAACCTGCTCAAAGCCTATTTTAGTAGCGTTTATGAGCAGTATGTCCTCCTTGCCGGTTATGTTGTCCTCCTCGTCCACGATAAGCTGTTCGCCGAAAATCTCGGGAACGTTCATAACATCGAGATATTGTGTACGGATATACTTTCCGAACTCCATAGCCTTTTCCAGCTCGTCAAAAAGGCAGAGAACGTGGACTTCTTCTTCCGTTGTAAGCTCCATTCCGAAAAGCGCCACAACTCCGTAAGCCTTTGCAAGCTTTTCAACGGCGGGGCAGTTAAGGCAGGAGCAGTGGTCGGTAACTGCAATAGCGTCCAGACCCTTAAGCGCCGCCATTCCCACAATATTCGAGGGCAGCATATCGTTGTCCCCGCAGGGAGAAAGGCAGGAGTGTATATGCAGGTCGTAGCTCAGCCTCATTTCATCGCCTCGTAAAGTGAAAGGGCAGCCTCAAAAATCGGCAGCTCGGTGGAGAGTACGGTAACATTCTGCTGTTTCGCCTTCTCCGCCGCTGTTTCGTCAAGGGAAGCTCCCTCGCAGAGAATAATGCAGGCGCAGTCCGCAAGCACGGAAACCGCAATTGTGTTGATATTTCCCATAACCGTAAACCAGGCGCAGCCGCTGCTTGCCCTGCTCATAGCAAAGCTTAACAGGTCGCAGGCAAAGGGCTTTGTTATCTCGGTTTCCCCGTTTTTGCCGTCGTTTACAAGGGTGAACATATTCTTTTCAATAAGCTCGCTTACTTTCATATTGCCGTCCTTTACCGTTTTGTTCACAAAGCAAGACTAAATGAACAAAATCATTAATTATCGTCATAATCGGATATTCTGCTGACATACTCTCTTAATACAAAGATACAATCCTTTTCCGAAGCCTCACCTCTTACAATATCCTCCGCAAGAGCCTTGCAGGTAGGCGCTCCGCAGGAGCCGCAGTCAAGCCCCGGAAGCTTCTCGCAAAGCTCCTCAACCCGCTGCATTTTATCAAAGCTTTCCGCAAAGGTTTTGCCCAGCTTGAAAACGGGGCGGTATTCGATAGGCTTTTCAAAAAACGCCTTTTCAATATACTTTCCGCCTGTATGGTTTCTTGCCACGGGCAGATATTTGCAGAGCTTTTTAAGCTTTGCCTGTGCAACGTATGGGTTTTCAACGGTAAGAACTCCGCCAACGCAGCCGCCGCTGCATGCGTCAAGCTCGATAAAGTCAAGGTCGGTGAACTTCTGGTCCTCAAGGTCCTCAAGCACCCGTATAACGTTCTCAATTCCGTCTGCGGCAAGGTAGCTGTCGGTCAGCAGTCCTCCCGCCTCTCCGCCGCTGTTGCCCCAGCCTACGCCGATTCTTCCCGAGCGTACATAGTCCACCTCAAGGTCGTCGTGGCTCATAAAGGGCAGAAGCTTCGGGTAAACCTCCTTGATTGCAACCACTGCGTCCACCTCCGAGGTATCGTTGCCTAAAACGTCCTTACAGGCTGAAACCTTGGCGGGGCAGGGCGAAATAAAGATAATTCCTATTTTTTCGGGAGGGAGTCCCGTCTTTTCAACCGCCCTTTTTCTTGCGATAGAAGCCGCTATATCAACCGGCGCATTTATCGGCAGCAGGTGGGGTATTAGATTCGGGAAACGCACTCTTATAAGCCTTACCACCGTGGGACAGGCAGTGCTTATAAAGGGCTTTTCGTCGATATGCTCCTCAACGTATTTTCTCGACATTTCGGAAACGATTTCAGCCGCTGCGCTTACCTCAAAAACATCGTCAAAGCCCATTTTCACCAGCGCCCGCAGTATGATATTTGCGTCGTCAAGGTTGTTGAACTGCCCGTAAAGAGAGGGGGCGGGCAGGGCTACGGTATATTCGTAGTTATTCATCACGTCAAGGCTGTCGTAGGTTGCCTTTTTTGCGTGGTGAGGGCAGATTCTTATGCACTCGCCGCAGTCGATACAAAATGACTTCTTTATAACAGCCTTTCCGTTATGTACTCTTATTGCCTGCGTGGGGCAGCGCTTTATGCAGTTTATACAGCCCTTGCAAAGGGAGCTGTCAAGATGAACAGAATGGTAAAACTCTTCCATCTGGCTTCACCTCCGTTTAAATAAGTTATGTAATATAAACCTTCATCGTTACGGTTGTACCAACTCCGATTTCGGTTTCAATGTTCATTTCGTCGCTGTATTTTTTCATATTGGGCAGTCCCATTCCTGCACCGAAGCCTAAGGTTCGGATATTGTCGGGAGCGGTGGAGTAGCCCGCCTGCATAGCCTGCTCAATATCCTTTATTCCGGGCCCCTTATCCGCAAGCACCATTGTTATGCAGTCCTTGCTTATGTCAACGGTGATTGTTCCGCCGTTTGCGTGGATAACCATATTTATTTCGCCCTCGTACATTGAAATAGCGACTTTTCTGATTATCTCCGGTGGAACGTTCATCTTCTTAAGCTTTCCCTTTACATCGCTGGAGGCCTCTCCCGCTCTTGTAAAGTCATCGTCGGAAACGGTGTAGGTGAGTCTTATTGTATCCGTCAATGAAGGTCACCTCCGCGAAGCCCGTTATCGTAAAGCAGACCGCAGGCGTTGAACATGCGGTGCTTTGTGGACAGCAGGGGGATACCCCTTTCCACGGCAAGCTCTCTCATAGCCTCGTCGGGCTGCTTTCCCCGCACGAAAACTATGCAGACTATATCCATCATCTCCGCAGTTCTGATAACCTGGGGGTTGCAGAGTCCCGTAAGAAGAACGGACTGGTTCTTTACGAATGCCAGCACATCGCTCATCATATCCGAGCCGCAGGCGGTATGAACCTCGTGTCCCACAGCCTCTTCACAGCATAAAACCTCTGCCTCAAGAATTTCTGTAATGTCTTTGATTGTCATAAAATCTTCCTTTCGGTACGCTTGCCGTTTTTATGTGCAGCAAGGACTAACAGCTATATATTTACAATTATAACATATCTGAATTGATATGTAAAGCTGAAAAAATCTTTTGATTTTTGTGCAGAATGTCTAAATTTAATTTATATGTTGGCAGTAAGCGGAAAATGCGGTAATATTTGCTTTTTGTTGAATATTGCCAAAAAATGCCTGACTTTTTAGTAAGATATAATGAATAGCTTTTTTATCTGTTTTATGCTATACTGTTTTTATATACCGCGATGGGTTATTTGATATATCCGGCGGTTAATCATAAGGAGGTTCTATAATGGGTTCCACACAGAAAAAATCAGTGCCCTTTAGTGGTACCGCCGAGCAGGAAAAAGCGCTCCGCGATATGATTAATGAGCACAAGGGTCAGCAGGGTGCGCTGATGCCTATTCTTCAGAAGGCTCAGGAGATTTACGGCTATCTTCCTATGGAGGTTCAGTCCATGATTTCCGAGCAGACAGGCATTCCTATGGAGAAAATCTACGGCGTTGCCACATTCTATTCACAGTTCACACTTTATCCCAAGGGCAAGTACAAGATTTCCGTATGTCTCGGTACAGCCTGCTACGTTAAGGGCTCCGGCGACGTACATAACAAGCTTAAGGAAATGCTTGGAATCGACGAGGGCGAATGTACTCCCGACGGCAAATTCTCTCTTGACGCTTGCCGCTGCATCGGTGCCTGCGGTCTTGCTCCCGTAATGACAATCAACGACGACGTTTACGGAAAGCTTACCGTTGACCAGCTCGAAGGCATTTTAGCCAAGTACGCCGACTGATATGCTTCCCGAAATATCTCTTAACATTCTCGACGTGGCTCAGAACTCTATAAGTGCAGGCGCTGCGCTTACCGAGATTTGCGTTGATATTGACACCGCCTCGGACAGCCTTACCGTTATTATAAAGGATAACGGCTGCGGTATGAACGAGGAACAGCTCAAAGCTGTTACCGACCCCTTTTATACAACCCGCAAGACCCGCAAAATCGGTCTTGGCGTCCCATTCTTCAAAATGGCGGCGGAAAATACCGGCGGAAGCTTTGAAATAAGCTCCGAGGTAGGGAAGGGAACAACTGTAAAAGCGGTTTTCGGTCTTTCCCATATCGACAGAATGCCCCTCGGGGATATGACCTTTACGGTTCATTCCCTTATAACCCTGAACAGCGATATTGATTTTCTTTACCGCTACTCGGTTGACGGAAGAAGCTTTACTCTTGATACAAGGGAATTCAGGGAAATACTCGGCGGAGTTCCGCTTAATTCCCCCGAGGTTTCGGAGTATATAAAGTCATACCTCGACGAGAATACCCGTGAGATAAACGGCAGCGCAGTTTATTGATACTCGTTCATGAAAGGAATGTAATATTATGAAAACGCTTGAAGAATTAATGGCAATCCGCAATAAGATGCAGAACCAGGTAAACATCAGAGCCGAAGACAGCAGCGCTACAAGAGTTGTAATCGGTATGGCTACCTGCGGTATCGCTGCAGGCGCAAGACCTGTTCTCAAGGCTTTTTCCGATGGTGTTCAGGAAAAGGGCTTGAAGGACGTTATGGTTACACAGACAGGCTGCATCGGACTTTGCCAGTACGAACCCATTGTTGAGGTTATACAGCCCGGCAAGGAAAAGGTTACATACATCAAGATGACAGCAGAAAAGGCTGCCGAGGTTATTGAGCAGCACCTTATCGGCGGAGATGTTGTATCCAAGTACACAATTAATAATTCCGAATTAAAGTAATTTTTTGAAAGGAAATTCTGATATGTATCGTTCACAAGTTTTAATTTGCGGTGGTACAGGCTGTACCTCCTCGGGCAGCGTGAAGATTGCTGAAAAGCTTGAGGAGGAAATTGAAAAGAACGGTCTTGCCGGCGAAGTTAAGGTAGTAAGAACAGGCTGCTTCGGTCTTTGCGCCCTCGGTCCTGTTATGATTGTTTATCCCGAGGGAACCTTCTACTCAATGGTTAAGGTAGAGGATATTCCCGAAATCGTTGAGGAGCATCTCCTCAAGGGCAGAGTTGTTACCCGTCTTGTTTATGATGAAACAGTTGCGGCTAACGAAATCAAGTCCCTTAATGAAACAAACTTCTACAAGAAGCAGCACCGTGTTGCTTTAAGAAACTGCGGCGTTATCAACCCCGAGAATATCGAAGAATATATCGCTGTTGACGGCTACCAGGCTCTTTATAAGGTTCTTAAGGAAATGTCACCCGACGACGTAATCAAGGAGGTTCTTGATTCCGGGCTCAGAGGCAGAGGCGGCGGCGGATTCCCCACCGGAAAGAAGTGGCAGCTGGCAAGAAACCTTGTTAAGGACGCTGACCAGAAGTATGTATGCTGCAACGCCGACGAAGGCGACCCCGGCGCATTCATGGACCGTTCCGTTCTTGAAGGCGACCCCCACGTTGTAATCGAAGCTATGGCTATCGCAGGCTACGCAATCGGCGCAACACAGGGTTACATCTACGTTCGTGCTGAGTACCCCATCGCAGTTCACAGACTCCAGGTTGCTATCAATCAGGCAAGAGAATACGGCCTCCTCGGAAAGAACATTTTCGACAGCGGCTTTGACTTCGACCTTGATATCCGTCTTGGTGCAGGCGCATTCGTATGCGGCGAGGAAACAGCTCTTATGACCTCTATCGAGGGCAACAGAGGCGAA
>JBJERM010000066.1:0-7050 GCA_051882315.1 Ruminiclostridium sp. | reverse complement strand
ATTTCTGCCCTTACTTTAAAGTATACAGATATGCGGCGCCGATTATTCCCGCATCATTTCCGAGCTTTGCAATATCAAGCTTTGTGGAAGCCTTGGGGTCGATACAGTAGCTTTCTCTTGCGATATATTCAAGCAGCGGTTTTGTAAGGTTTTCGCCCTCCTTGCAGATTCCGCCGCCGATAAGAAGCAGCTCGGGCTGGAAGATATTTACAACGTTTGTAAGTCCGCAGCCCAGGTAGTTAATGTATGTATCAACAACCTCCTTAGCCTTCTTGTCCCCTGCACGCATACCGTCAAAGGCGGTTTTTCCGTCAACATTCTCGATTTTGCCGCCTGCGATTTCCCACATCTTTGTTTCCTTGTCAGCTTCCATAGCTTCCTTGGTGAAGTTGATGAGGGCGGTAGCAGAAGAATACGCTTCAAAGCAGCCCTTTCTTCCGCAGGAGCAGGGTCTGCCGTTATACTCAATTACTGTATGTCCAAGCTCGCCGCCGCAGAAGTTGAAGCCGGTATAAATTCTGCCGTCGATAATAATTCCGCCGCCTACTCCCGTTCCGAGAGTGATAACGACAACGTTCTTATAGCCCTTACCTGCGCCGTTTACAACCTCGCCGAATGCCGCAGCATTAGCGTCGTTTTCAACGAAGATTTCTGTTCCCAGCTTTTCGCTTAAAACCTTTCCAAGCTGGAAATTCTCAAAGCCTAAGTTGCAGGAGTAGAGAACTACGCCTGTGTCTCTGTTGGCAGTTCCGGGAGTTCCGATACCTATGCTGTTGACGTCGGAAACCTTGATTTTTGCGTCCTCGCAGGCAAGCCTTACGCCCTCTGCGATACTCTCCGCAATCTCCTCCGAGGGACGTGGGAGATTTGTCTTGATGTTGGAGCGACCGATAATGTTGTAATTCTCGTCAACAACTCCTACCTTGATGTTTGTTCCTCCTAAGTCGATACCAATGTTGTACATATAGTTAAAATCCTTTCATATTATAATCTTTTTCTGCGGCTTTCAAGATAAGCTTCCATTCGCTTTTCGTCTGCATTCACAACCAGCTCCATAGGAAATCCCGTCTTTTTCAGCAGCGCCTCCGCAGGAGCAAAATCACCGATTTTGGTGTAAAAGTGAGCGTCGGAATTTACGATTATGCTTGTGCCGTATTCCTCGCAGGCTTCAAGTATAAGCGCATACCTGTCGTCTGCACCCCTGCCCTTTAAAAGACGACACACGTTCAGCTCAATAAGCCTTCCTCTGTCGGCGCACTCACGGCAGACTGCGTCAAAATCGTAGTCGTAGTGAATATCCTCCGAGTGGCAGATTACGTCAACACGGGGGTTTTTAAGAGCGCCGAGATAGGCTCTTGTGTGGTCGGATTTTGTGCCTGCGGGCAGTACCTGTTTGTGAAACGAAACGTTTACCCATTCAAGGCTGTCATATACGTACTCGGGGTAAATGTCAATATTTCCCTCATAATCCGTTATATTCGCCTCAATTCCCCTTATTATCCGCACTCCGTGAAGATAGTCGGGGAGAATACGCAGGTTTTCAAAATGCCATGTGTCGGGGCTGTCCTGCATTTGTATTCCGTGATCGGTCATACCCAGATATTTTATGCCGTGCTGCGAAGCCCACAAAGCATTTTCGGTAATCGTGCTGTATGCGTGGGTTGAAGCAAGGGTGTGGGTATGCATATCTGCAATAAAAGCGGTTTTATTTTCTTTTTCCAAAGCTTTTCCTTCTTTTGTTCAGTTATCTTTATATTTCATTAAATATCAAACTTTG
The DNA here is from genome assembly GCA_051882315.1 of Ruminiclostridium sp. Taxonomy (GTDB): domain Bacteria; phylum Bacillota; class Clostridia; order Oscillospirales; family Ruminococcaceae; genus Ruminiclostridium_E. The sequence goes on along the minus strand of JBJERM010000066.1, from coordinate 5,273 downwards.
TTACTGTATCTGCGCCTTCCATATTGAGTCCAAGATTGTCAAGCAAATCCTGAGCAGCATTGTAGCCCATTTTCTTCTGTCTGTTGTTCATAGCTGCAACCTCAAGAATTACAGCAAGGTTTCTGCCGGGCTTTACGGGGATTGTGAGATAAGGCACCTTTACGCCGAGGATTGACATATAGTGATTGTCCATACCCATTCTGTCGTAAACTTTTTCCGGGTTCCAGGGCTCAAGCTCCACTACCATATCAATTTTCTCGGTAACCTTTACTGCACCCATACCGAAAAGCTGTCTTACGTTGATAATACCGATACCTCTCAGCTCAAGGAAGTGACGGATATTGTCGGGTGAGCTGCCTACAAGGGTGATATTCGAGGTTCTTCTTATTTCAACCGCATCGTCTGCAACAAGACGGTGACCTCTCTTTACAAGCTCAATTGCGGTTTCGCTCTTACCTACTCCGCTGTCGCCTAAAATCAGAACGCCTTCGCCGTAAATTTCAATAAGAACGCCGTGGCGGGTGATGCGGGGAGCAAGGTTTAAGTTCAGAAATGCGATAAGCTTAGCCATAAACGCCGAGGTGCTTTCCCTGCTCCTTAAAACGGAAACGCCGTACTTTTCGCCAAGTCCCGCCATTTCGGGAAAAAGCTCAAGGTCACGGGTTACTACTATTGCAGGAGGCTGCTGAGCGAAAAGAGTATCAAAGGAGCAGCGTCTTTCGTCCTCGCAGCGATGCTCCATAAAAGCGTATTCGGATTTGCCGAGAATCTGGATACGGGTATTGTCAAAATATTCATAGAAGCCGCCCAGCTGAAGCCCGGGACGGTTTACGTCGCAGCTGTAAATATTTATTTCCTCCGGCTTTTTTGGGCAGTAGATAACTTCCAGCTCGTATTCCTTTATAATCCTGTCAAGGGAAACTGAAAATTCCTGTGGCATATTTAAAATTCCTTTCCGTACAGGCAGAATACAGCCGAAAAGCGCGTCGCCTGCACAATATTAATATTATTATACTATATCTTTCGTTATTTTTCAATCATTTTACGCATTTTATTTTTAAAAATTTTGTCAGAAACTATTGACAACGAAACTTTTTTGATGTATAATAATTTCATTAAATGCGCCGCTGTGGTGGAATCGGCAGACACGAGGGACTTAAAATCCCTTGGTAGCAATACCGTATCGGTTCAAGTCCGATCAGCGGCACCAGTAAAACCCTTACAAATGCAAATTTGTAAGGGTTTTCTGTTTATGTGTATACCTTCTGCTTCGGCAGCTCCATAGCCTTCGCCAAAGCCGATGCAAATTCTTCGCCGCTCATTTCGTGCACGTTATCAATTATTTTTATCCCCATATCCAGAGCTCTTTGCAAAAGAGACTCTTCATTGTTATTCACCGCATATTTCAAATCCGTAGCTACTATTATTTTAGAGCAATAGCCTGTCCCGAAGCGCTCGGAAACCGTATTCAGCTTATAAAGCTCCTCAGAGGTAAATTTTCCGTTCTTGCAGGATATGAAGTAAGGCACAAGTCCGTACATTGCAATAACATCTATTTCGTTTACCGTGTTTTCTTCCCCCTGATGATAGGGGTCCTCGGGGTCAAAAAGCTTTCCGTCCCAGTCTATTGTTACCCCCGTCCGCACATCGCCGTTATAGCTGCGAAGCAGACTGCGGCAGGTAAGATATGTCCTTATTTCAAGCAGATTTCCGGATTTCGCAAGGCAGCGTCTTGCCATATCGCTCTTAAATTCAATTGTCACAAGCTTTTTTTCGGTATAGGTTTCCAGAAAACCGTTGTACATAAGATATTCAAGGTAGCGGTCAACTATATTGACGTTGCAGTACTTGCCTGAAATATCAATATATTTGTCTTCTTTTATACGGATTACATTGCGGTCGGGGCGCAAATTCGTAAAAGCGTCCATTTCCGACAGAGCCGATGTAACCCTGTTCCAGAGGTTGGGATATGAACATTCGCTGACATACTCGTCGTAATTGAAATCGGGAATACCGTTACAGCATACGTCCCAGAGAAAATCAAGCCTTTCCGATAAATCTTCCTCCGTATTCCATTCTTCAATATCGTATTCATTTGAGCTTACAACATCAGCACCGTGAAGAAGCATATTCTGACGGACGGTATTGAAAAAATCTGCGGAGATTTTCTCCTGCTTACCTGCTTCCGATAGGGAGCAGGAGGTTATATTTCTAAGCTTGCTGCTTATCTTTATAAGCTGTAAATCCGGGTGGCGCTGGCACATTACGCCTATTCCCACCAGCACAAGATCCTCTCCGCCTGTAACCTCGATATTGAATTTACAGTCGGCGTTATTCTCGTACAGCTTTTCAAGGGTATCAACTATTCCCTGTAAGCTTTCCTTGTTGACCTGCACATAGCTGATTTCCATAGATGAGAGATTTTTGCTGTCGAAATATTTTCTTAGTGCAGGATATTTCTTAGCCTCGAACTGTTTTTCGGAAAATCCGCCTATGTAAATTATTTTATCGGGACGGTACGCAAGAGCGCCGATAATATTGTTTATCGGTGCAGAGTCAAACAGCTCAACTATCGTCATTTTTCTTCTCCTATACTTCCTTTACAGCTTTACAGCACCGACTGCAAGCCTTTTTGCCTGACAATCGGTGCTGTTCATTTTGTCTTTAAATCAGCTATGCATCTTATCCAGGAAATCGTCAAGAGTAATCATGCCCTTACCAAGCATAAAGAACAAATCGTTGAACTTATCAATAGTTGAGTTTGCTATTGCAAGCATATAGTTGAAGACTTCCTTGCCGAGAATACTGTCAATATAGCTCTGGTTTACGCAGTATACGATTGAACCGTCGCTCATATCAAAAACGAAATGACCATTTAAAATGCTGCAATTTGCAGCGTTGACTGCCAATGCAGCATAAGCACGCTGCTCCTCGGGAATGTTGAAAGGCATAGGAGAGGTAAGACGAACCAGCTGCCTGTCCTCATAAACCGCAAAGCACATATCCATCGGCAGGTCGTCGCCTCTGAATGAGCAGGTAATCGTAAGATTGTCTTCGTGACCCGAGTAGCGATAGCCATTTTCGTCGAACATAGCGCATATTGTTTCATACACGTTCTTTCCAAGTTCCAATAATTCTTCGTCGCTCATAAATGCACCCTCCTGTAATTAAATAAATCCTATTGCCTTCTTTTTTTGCTCCATAATGTTATGGAACTCTTTATCAGAAACAGCCAATGCAAAATCCTCAACCGTAAGAGTATCACATTGGGTATTGTTCATCTGGCAGCGAAGCGCCGCCTTGCCCCATGTGCGCTCAAACAGGCTGCGGGAAAACCTTGCATTGCTGAACTCCTTCTCATTCATCAATTCGTCCGACAGCGAATCAAAATATGTACTTACTGCCTCGGAAAAGGCTTCGTCGTACTTGAATGACTTTTTAACCAGCTTCATATAAATTTCGGAAAGCTGTTGTCTTGAATAGTTGGGAAACTCTATAAGATAGGGCATACGGCTTTTAAGACCTGCATTTGAGTCCATAAGCCTGTCCATATCGTTGGGATAGCCCGCCATGATAACCACAAGGTCACAGCGGTGGTTTTCCATCTCCGCAACAAGGGTATCAATAGCTTCCCTGCCGTAATCACGGCTGTTGAAGCCGTCCCGGTAAAGTGAATACGCCTCGTCTATAAACAGCACCGAGCCGTAGGCGTCCCTGCATATTGCAGAGGTTTTCGGTGCGGTTTCGCCGATATATGTTCCGCATAAATCCCTGCCCTGATACTCAAAGAAACAGCCGTTTCGCAGTATTCCCTTTTCCTTTAAAATAGTTCCGATTATTCGTGCAACAGTTGTCTTTCCCGTTCCGGGATTTCCTGTAAAGCGCATGTGAATACAGGGCGCAGCAAGGGATTCGTTGCTGAGGGAGGACTCAATCTGAGCCACTATCTCCTTAACCTTTTCAACAACAGAATCCATTCCCACAAGCTCTGACAGCTGCTCAAAACCGCTTTTACCGTTATTGCTCTCTTCGCCCACCAGATCTCTTATTTCATCTTTTCTTATAACATTGTCCGTAATCCCGTTTTCAATATTATAAAGTTGCTTGATATAAAGCATTTCCCGTATGATTTTCTTTACGGTATTTATGCCGTAAAATCTTCCGTCGCTCTTTTCGGCAGCAACCTTTGTGTTGAAAATCTCCCATGCGTCCTCTTCCATGGTGAAGTTCTTTTCCGAAAGAATCTCATTGGCGCAGCTTGCAAGCTCGCTGCTGCTGAAAGGCGGAACGGACAGTTCCTTTACAAACAGCACATCATTTATGTTTGCCGCTATTTCCTTCATAACGTTTTTCTCAACAAAGGGAATACGGAAGAACACGATGTTTTCGCCGATATAATCGTCAATCTTCTTAAGGAAATCAATGAAACGCTTGTCGTTGGTTTTGGTCATCCAACCCGAAATATCTATACAGATAATCCTGCCGCTGTCACGGCTTCCGAAATAACTCAGCGCCCAGGAAAATTCATCTCCCTTTTCCATTTTTGCGCCATAGGGCGCAAGCGCAGCCTCTGCAACCCAGGGCTTTGAGCGGAATCGGAAAAGGTCAAGCTCTTTTATAAGGTTTGCAAAAAGCTTAAGATATGTAGTAAGACCGTGTCCGTCGTTTATTGAAATAAGGTAGGAACGGCTTGTGAAGGAATCGAGAATATCGTTTGATTTAAGAGACTGTGCTATCTTGGCACATTCGTTTGCAAGCGCCTTGAATTCCGAGGCGCCCACAAGATTGTTAATCTGCTGAAGTGCGCTGCCATTATCTTTTGCTGCCGAGCTCATATTTTTAATCAGCTCAGAAGCGCTGAAGGATTTTTCAGCCGTTTGCGGCTCCTCGTCCTCTTCTTCCTCTTCCCATTCCGGGCTGCTTACTTTTGTGCTCTTTAAAGCATCATCGTCCTCTTCATCGGATTCATCTTCATCATCGCTGCCTGCATATTCGCTTACCTTTACGCTGAATACGTCGGAATCCCTTTCAAGCTCGTATTGATTGCAAATCATGCTGACAATAGCGCTCTCTATGGTTTCTGCGTCATCAGACGAGGCAGTTTTCAGCACACCCTCGCAGCCTGTTATTCTTGATTTTACCTTTGAAACTTTGAAATTTTTCTTTATCCCGTTCAGAATAAAATCAACGGGGAGAACCTTGCTTCCTCTTTTTGTAAGCACCCATGATTGAGAAAAGGTAACAATAAAATAATAACTGACGTTTGACTCCAT
>JBJERM010000065.1:0-2105 GCA_051882315.1 Ruminiclostridium sp. | reverse complement strand
AAGGTCTTGAAGAAATACTTGCAGACATTGATTCGGGCAAGCTTATGCTTGATATGAACGCCGAGGACATTCACATGTTCGTTGAGGCGGAGCTTACAAAGCGGCTCGGAAGCGTTGGCAAGCGGCGTCACACCTCCCGTTCTCGAAATGACCAGGTTGCGCTTGATATCCGTCTTTATCTTAGAGATGAAATTGCTGAAATAAGGGCGTTGGTTTGCAGAATAACTTCGGTTCTCTGCAATATTGCCAAAAAACACACCGAAACGATAATGCCCGGCTACACCCACCTTCAGCGGGCGCAGCCCATAACCTTCGCACAGCACCTTATGGCTTATGCACAGATGTTTCTGCGGGATATAGGCAGGCTGGACGATGTAAATAAGCGCATGAACGTCTGCCCGCTTGGAAGCGGAGCGCTGGCTGGTACGACTTATAACATTGACAGATTCCGCACTTCTTCCCTGCTTGGCTTTGAGGAGCCTATGGTGAACTCTCTTGACGGAGTTTCCGACAGGGATTTCTGTATTGAGCTTGCAAGCGCAATCTCCACAATTATGATGCACCTTTCAAGGTTTTCCGAGGAAATAATCCTTTGGTGCAGCTGGGAGTTCAAGTTTATCGAGCTTGACGACGCATTTGCTACCGGTTCAAGCATAATGCCGCAGAAGAAAAATCCCGATATTGCGGAGCTTGTACGAGGCAAGGCGGCGAGAGTGTTCGGAGACAATATGACCCTGCTTGCCATGATGAAGGGGCTTCCCCTTGCTTATAATAAGGACATGCAGGAGGACAAGGAGGCTATTTTTGACGCTGTTGATAACGTGAAGCTCTGCCTTTCCACCTTCATTCCAATGCTTGAAACAATGTCGGTTTACAAGGAAAATATGCGTAATGCGGCGGCTAAGGGCTTTATCAATGCAACCGACTGCGCAGATTACCTTGTTAAAAAAGGTATGCCCTTCCGTGACGCTTATAAGATTACAGGCGGACTTGTTGCCGAGTGCATTTCCATGGGTACAGACCTTGAACACCTGCCTCTTGAAAAATACAGAGAAAAAACCGAGCTTTTCGGCGAGGACGTTTATAAGGCAATCAGCCTTGAAACCTGCGTAAAGGAGAGAAAATCCTACGGAGGTCCTTCCCCCGAAAGCACGGTAAAGCAGATAGAGATAACAGAAGAAAGGCTAAAAGAATTAAATGGCAACTAAGATTTTTATTGACGGTCAGGAGGGCACTACCGGGCTTAAAATCCTTGAGCGCTTCAAAAACCGCAATGACCTTGAGATACTGAAAATTGATGAGGACAAGAGAAAGGACTTAAACGAGCGGAAAAAACTTATAAACGCTTCCGATTTTACCTTTCTCTGCCTGCCTGATGTAGCGGCAATTGAGGCGGTTTCTCTTGTGGAAAACGACCACACAAGAATTATCGACGCTTCAACGGCTCACCGTGTAAATCCCGACTGGGCTTACGGCTTCCCCGAGCTTTCCGCTGAGCAACGTGAAAAAATACGAACCTCGAAAAGAGTAGCCGTTCCCGGCTGTTACGCAAGCGGATTTCTTTCAATAGTTTATCCCCTTGTAAAGAGCGGTATTCTCCCTAAGGATTATCCCGTTTCTGTTCACGCAGTTTCGGGTTACAGCGGCGCAGGAAAAAAAGGTATTGCCCAGTACGAAAATCCCGACAGAACAAAGGAATTTGATTCTCCGAGGCAGTACGCTTTAACCCAGATGCACAAGCACCTGCCCGAAATGAAGATAATAAGCGGACTTGACTATGAGCCTGCATTTAACCCCTATGTATGCGATTATTTTGCTGGAATGGCGGTTTCCCTGCCCCTGCACACAAGGCTTCTTGCAAAAAAATGCACTCCCGAGGATATACGGGAAATGTATGCCGAGCATTACAAGGGCAGCAATTTCATAAAGGTTGCCGCTGCCGGCGGTGCAGACCTTGTTCCTGATGGATTTATTGCCGCAAATACACTTGAAAACACCAACAATATGGAAATCATTGTTGGCGGAAACGAAGTCCGAATGCTGATTGTTTCAAGGTTCGACAACCTCGGCAAGGGTGCAAGCGGAGCGGCTGTTCCGTGCCTAAA
>JBJERM010000064.1:0-7096 GCA_051882315.1 Ruminiclostridium sp. | reverse complement strand
GATCTATTTTTTTGCATTTCGTATAAGACTGCAAATCCAGTAATACAGCGGAACGGTAAAATAGATTACCCAGAGCGGATGCCACATACCGCAGAACATACCGCCTGCAAGAAAAATAAGGGTTACAAGAACGGGATAAGCGAAATGGTCGGGGCGCTTTTTCCGTACAGCGTCTATAAGCGTAAGGAAAATCGGGATAAGAAGGAGTATAAGCCAGCACCACCACCAGCAGTTCATAGTAAGCCCCATAAACAGAAACACAGTCACACACAGGAATATAGAGGGCGTTTCCATTTTTCTTATATCGCCCTTGCGGAAGGTTTTTATAATTCCCGAGAAAACAGGTATCAGCAGTAAAGCAAGCCAGCTTATGCTCCAGCCGTTCATAAAAATACCGCAGCCCAGAAAAGCTATAAAGCAAATGGAAACTATCGGAATATCTATAAACGCACTATGCTTAAATTCCTCGCCTATATCCCTTTTTTCGCCGTTTACAAAAACGCCGTTCTCGTCAACGGAAACGGTATCCCCGCCATGCTCGTTCACATGGATTCCTCTGCTGTCAATATCCACCTTATCGCCTCTGTGCTCATTGACGTGGATACCGCCCCAGCCTACATGAACCTCGTCGCCGTTCTTGGAGGAAACGTGAATACCGTCAAGTCCGATATGTACCTTATCCTCGCCGTCGCCGTAATTATAATAGTTTTCGTCGTAACCGGAAGAGGCTTCTGCGGCTTCTGCGGCGTTTCCGGAAGCTTCCTCTGTGCTGCCCTCAAATCCGCTTGCTTCGGGCTGCTCAGGCTGCTGTTCCTGTTCGGTCTGCTCCGCCTGTTCTTCTTTGGGCAGTTCTTCTTCCCTCGCCTCCCCTTCCTTTACGGGAATATCCTCGTCTGTTCTCAGCAGCTCGTCCAAGGACACATTATATAAACGTGCAAGCAAAATTATGTTATCCGTATCGGGGGAAGCCTCGCTTCTCTCCCATTTTGATACCGCCTGTCGTGATACGCCGATTTTCTCCGCCAGCTGCTCCTGGGAAAGACCGTTCTGTTTTCTGAGGTCGGACAGTCTTTTTGCAATTTCAAGATTCATAAATATATTTCCTTTCCAGTATGGTTTCATTTTTCAACCGCCGACGTCCTGCGGTTATGAGCAACACCGCACAATTAACGGCTAACGCCTTTGCCACGCACTTGCTTGCATATTTTCCGCCATATTGCGCAAAAACTCCTTGACGGGCACCAAGCCCGCCTGCGTCGCTTTTGCACAATCTGACGAAAAATCTGACGGCGCAATTACGCGGCAATAATTATGCGGTATTGCTCTTTGTCTATATTTTACCCGAAACTGCCCGGTTGCGCCACCAATTCCGGTTTTCATTTCAAAAAAATTCCCGCAACTATTGGTTGCATTGGCTTATTTATGCGGTTTTCAGGTTACAATGGGCAGAATAATTTTCACCTCGGTGCCTTCGCCCTGCCTGCTGCTTATAAGCAGCTCGCCGCCGTGAAGCCTTACTATTTCGTCTGCTACCGCAAGACCTATACCCGAGCCTCTTACGGTGTTATTTGCCTTATAGAACTTTTCCTTGACCTTTGGCAAATCCGTTTCGGAAATTCCGCAGCCGTTATCCCTTACGGAAATCTCAATGTTCCTATCCCCTACGGAATAGGAAATTTTAACAAAACCGCCCTCATGACCGTACTTTACCGCATTGTCGATGACGTTTATGAAAACCTGCCGCAGCCTGTTCCCGTCCCCGTTTACGACCGCTATTTCATCGGTTTCCTCATAGAAAATGGAAATATTATCTTTCTTCGCCTTTTCCTCGTAGATAAGCGCCGCTTCACCAAGCTCCGCAATAACGTCCGTAGGCGCTTTGTTAAGAGTAAAGCGTCCGTTCTGTATTCTTGAAAAGTCAAGCAGCTCCTCAACCATTCCGGAAAGCCGCTCCGTCTCGCTGTTTATAATCTGCATACCCTTTCGGCGGGTTTCCTCGTCGTCAATTTCAAGCAGGGTTTCGCTCCAGCCCTTTATTGCAGTCAGCGGCGTTCTCAGCTCGTGTGAAACCGAGGAAATGAACTCGTTCTTGATATTCTCCGAGCTTTCAAGCTCATCCGCCATATAGTTGAAAACAGTACAAAGCTCCCCGATTTCGTCGTCCCTGCCTACGTCAATCCGCACCGAAAAGTCTCCCGTTGCAAGCTTCTTTGCGGTGGTGCTGACCTGCATAACAGGATAAACGATAGAACGGACGAAATAAAGCCCTAAAATCAACAGCAGAAGCATTACCGCAAGGCTCGCCCCGCCGATAGCAAGGGTTATTCCCGAAATGCAGTCGTCTATCCTGTCAAGGGAGGTTATAATCCGTATTGCGTTCCCAGAGGGTCGGTGGATTACCGTAAACGCCATATATTTTTCGGAGTTTGGCAGTACTCCCGTGTAGGAACCTTTTTTCTCGGGAGAGGAAGCGGCTATTTCGTAGTCGGGCATATCGCTGTCCCCCGAGGGCGTAAAGCCGCTGCTGGAAAGGTAAACCTTTCCCTCCGGGTTTATCGCCATAAGCTCCGCCTGATTCTTCTTCTCGAACTCCTCAACGGAAATCCGTATTTCCTCCGCATAGTCGGAGCTTGTGTCGTCGTAGAAGCGCTCTAAAACTCCTGCTACTATGTTCGCCTCGGTTTCTATGAACTGCTGGGCAGCGCCGTAGTAGTAGCCCCTTGCAATAAAAAAACAGGCTATGTCAATTGCAAGCAAAAGCACCGCAACAACGCTGAAGCTGTTGAAAAACCACTGGGTGGCAATACTTTTCCTTCTCATAACATAGCCCTCGAATAATGTTTCAGAAATTACAGAATATCCTCTGTTGAAATAAGAGCAATACCGTTTTCGGTTAAAATCTGCTCTGCCTTTTCGGTCTGATTTGTCTTAATAACAATATCAGCCATATTTTCCTTCTTGCCCATAAGGGAGTAGCAGTACTCGATATTGATGTCCTGCTCCTCAAGAAGGCGTACAACCTCGTACATAGCGCCTGCACGGTCGTTGATTGTAAAAGCGATAACCTTTGCAACGGAAGCTATGCAGTTATTCTCGCGGAAGATTTTAAGCGCTTCATCGGCGCTGCTTACTATCATTCTTACGATGCCAAAGTCGGTGGTATCTGCGATTGTAAGGGCACGGATATCAATTCCGCTGTCGTTTATGAGCTTCATAATAGCTGCAAGTCTGCCCTTTTTGTTTTCCACGAAAACAGAAATCTGGTCTAACATTTGATAACCTCCTTTTATGCTTCTCTGCCTAAGGCAAAAGCCTTTTTGTTTATTTCAAGCGCCTTTGCGGGAACACATTCCTCCAGCGCTTTTGCCCATACTTCCTCGGGGAAGCCTGCGGTCTTAGAGATAAGTCCCATAAGCACAACGTTTACCGCACGGCTGCTGCCTGCCTCCTCCGCAAGAGAAAGAGCGTCAACGGCGGTGATGTCCACGCCCTTTGCCCTTATCTTCTCAATAATCTCCTCCGGGTATTCCTGAACGCCCATAATTACGGGCATAGGAGCAATTTTCTGGGTATTTGTTATAATTTTCCCGTCCTTTTTAAGGTAGGGCAGCCAGCGGGCTGCTTCAAGCTGTTCAAAAGCCACGATAACGTCTGCTTCTCCCTTTTCGATAACGGGAGAGAAGATTTTTTCACCGTACTTTATGTAGGTTACAACAGAGCCGCCTCTCTGGGACATTCCGTGTACTTCGCTTACCTTAACGTCATAGCCTTGGGAGAGAAGAACGCTGCCGAGAATACGGCTGGCGAGGAGGGTACCCTGTCCTCCTACGCCTACAAGCATAATTGATTTTGTCACTTTTCTTCCTCCTTATTCGCAAACAGCGTCGAAACGGCACATCTGAGAGCAGAGTCCGCAGCCTACGCAGAGAGTATTGTCAATTTTCGCTTTTCCGCCGCTGATTGAAATTGCGGGGCAGCCGATTTTCATGCACATCTTGCAGCCCTTGCACTTGTCCTCGGAAATGCTGAAGGAGGGCTTGTGCTTCACGCTCTTAAGAAGAGCGCAGGGTCTGCGGCAGATTATAACAGAGGGGGCTTTCGCCAGAAGCTCCGTCTTTATCACGGTTTCAAGCGCCGCAAGGTCTGCCGGGTCAACAACAGTTACCCTGTCAATGCCTACTGCCCTACAAAGAGCTTCAAGGTCAACGGCAGCAGCGGGATCGCCGTAGATATTCTTTCCGTTGGCGGGGTTGTTCTGATGTCCCGTCATGCCGGTAATGCTGTTGTCAAGGATAAGAACGGTGGAATTTGTACCGTTGTAGGCAATATCAATAAGTCCCGTAATTCCGGAATGGATAAAGGTAGAGTCGCCGATAACCGCAACTGCCTTGCCCTCATATTCGCCCTTCATAGCCTTGTTGAAGCCGTGAAGTCCGCTTATTGAAGCGCCCATGCAGATTGTAGTATCCATAGCGCCGAGAGGTGCGGCAGAGCCGAGGGTGTAGCAGCCTATATCGCCGCTTACGAAAACTCCCAGCTTCTTTAAGGTATAGAAAACGCCTCTGTGGGGACAGCCTGCACACATAACGGGAGGTCTTACGGGGATAACGTCGGAAAGCTGGTTATATTCCGGCTGTATTCCGAGAATTTTTGAGCGTATCATGGTCTGGGAGTACTCGCCGAGGAATGTGAAAAGCTCCTTGCCTACGGGGTTAAGACCGATTTTGCGACAGTGGGTTTCAATAACGTCGTCCAGTTCCTCAATTACATAAAGTCTTTTTACCTTTGCAGCAAAATCCTTTATAAGCTTTACGGGCAGGGGGTTCACAATACCAAGCTTAAGATAGCTTGCCCTTTCGCCGAGAGCTTCCCTTGCGTATTGGTAGGCAGCGCCGCAGGTAATAACCCCTATCTCCTCGCCGTACATCTCAACCTTATTCAGCGGGGAGGTTTCAGCGTATTCAGTAAGCTTTTTCATTCTCTCCTCAACGAAAACGTGTCTGCCCTTTGCGTTTGCGGGAGTCATTATGTACTTTGAGGGGTTTTTATCGTAGGGCTTTGAATGTTCGGTTCTGTCCTCTGTTTCAACAGCGCTCTGGGAGTGAGCTACTCTTGTTGAAAGGCGCAGAAGAACGGGGGTATCGAACTGCTCCGAAATATCATAAGCGATTTTCGTAAATTCCTTACATTCGCCCGAATCGGCGGGTTCAAGCATAGGCAGCTTTGCGCCCTTTGCGTGATTGCGGGAGTCCTGCTCGTTCTGGGAGGAGTGCATGCCCTGATCGTCCGCAACCGCAACCACAAGACCGCCGTTTACGCCTGCATAAGATGCGGTGTAAAGCGGGTCTGCCGCTACGTTGAGACCAACGTGCTTCATAGCGCAGAAGGCTCTTTTTCCTGCGATTGAAGCGCCGATTGCAACCTCGCAGGTTACCTTCTCGTTAGGTGCCCACTCAGAATACATTTCTTCCTTGTTGTAGCCCGAAGCAGCCTCGGTAATTTCGGTACTGGGTGTTCCGGGATAGCTTGAAACGACCTGTACGCCCGCTTCGTAAAGACCACGGGCTACAGCCTGATTGCCAAGCATAAGCTTTGCCATTTTTATGACCATTCCTTTCTGTTGAAAGCCGGCAGCCCATAACGGGAGCCGCCAAGCCTTATGCCTGCAAAAAAACTCTCCGCCGCAGCGCAGGCTCAGCTTACGGAGATTATACTTGTAGAATATTATAGCATATTACGGCAAAATTTGCAAGCTTTTTATGCAAATTGTTACATAAACTTATGCAAAAAGTTACAGCGACACCGCCGCCGCTGTTCCTGCGGCGTGACCCGTTGAGAAGGCGATTTGCAGATTAAAGCCGCCGGTAAATCCTGTTACGTCGATAATTTCTCCTGCAAAATAAAGTCCGCCTATAAGCTTAGACTGCATTGTTTTCGGGTTGATTTCCTTGACGGAAATTCCGCCGTCGGTGATGATTGCTTCTTCAATGGGTCGGTAGCCCGTAATTGACAGGGAAAAGCCCTTGACGGCAGCGCAGATTGCCGCCCGCTCGGCTCTTGTTACGGAATTTATCTGCTTTTCGGGGGAAACTTCCGCCTTTTTAAGCAGGGGCAGTATGATTTTCTCGGGCAGCAGCTTTCTCAGCCCGTTTGAAAGCTGCATATTCTTCCGCTCCCCAAAGTCCCTGAGCAGACGAGCTTCAAGCTGTTCAGAAGATAAAGCGGGCTTAAGGTCGATTACCGCCGTATATTTCCCCGCCGAAATCTCGTCCATATTTGAGCTTGCACTCAGCACAAGAGGACCCGATATGCCGAAATGGGTAAAAAGCATTTCTCCCATCTCGCTGAAAACCGTTTTATTGCAGCTGTTGTCCCGCACCGTAAGGGTAACGTTCTTAAGACTAAGCCCCATCATAGCGGCGCAGTCCTCCTCGGTTTCAAGAGGAACAAGGGAGGGTTTCAGCGGCGTTACGGTGTGTCCAAGCTGTCTTGCAATTTTGTAGCCGTCCCCCGTTGAGCCTGTTACGGGATAGGAAGCGCCGCCTGTGGCGAGAATAACCTTTTTTGCGGCTATAAAGGTCTTATCGGTCACAACTCCCGTAACAGCGCCCTCTTCTGCGGAAATCTCCCTTGCCCTGCCCCGAATAAGAGTTACTCCGCAGCGCTTCAGCTTCATGAAAAGTGCGTCAACTATGTCGTAGGCCTTGTCCGACACGGGAAAAACCCTGTTTCCACGCTCGGTTTTAAGGGGTACGCCCTCCTGCTCGAAAAAATCCATAACGTCAGCCGCAGAGTAAGCGGAAAGAGAGCTGTACATAAAGCGGGGATTGCGGGGGATATTCCTCATTATCGTTTCGTTGTCGGAATTGTTGGTAACGTTGCAGCGACCCTTTCCCGTGATTGCAAGCTTCCTGCCCACCTTTTCGTTAGGCTCGATAACTGCGGTCTTTGCGCCGTATTCTGCTGCGGCTATTGCGGCGGTCATGCCCGCCGCTCCTGCGCCTATTACGATTACGTCATACTCCATCTTATCTACCGTTCCTTTACTTACTGTAAAACCATTCTACCATATTTTTGCCGTTTCTGCAACATAATA
>JBJERM010000063.1:0-7124 GCA_051882315.1 Ruminiclostridium sp. | reverse complement strand
TAATAATGTTCGATTTATTATACCTCTATTTATTCTATTTGTCAATAGTTTTTTGTAAAGAAGGTGACGATATGGAAATTAGCTCTACAGCTGCCGAAATCAAGAGAGAGTATTACCGAAAATACCGTGAAAAGAACGCAGACCGCCTAAAGGCTTATAAGAAAAGCTGGAACGCGAATAACAAGGACAAGGTTGCAAATCACCAATGTAGGTATTGGGAGAAACGCGCTGCAAAAGAACTTGCAAGCAAATAAAAGCCGCCTGAGGTACTGGCATACCACAAGCGGCAATCAGAGCAGCCTAAGCAATCAACAGACATACTCCGCTTTCATTATATCCTGTACGGGCGGATTTGTCAACAGGGCGAAATGCCCGGAAAGGGAACTATGAATATCGTTGAACTGATACCCAGAGGGAAACAAAATGCAATTTCAAGTACAAGGCTTGTAAACAGGTCGGGTCTTTCTGACAGAGACTTAAGAGAGGCTATATTTCAAGCTCGTAAAAGCGGCGCTGCTATATGCTCATCTGTACATGGATATTATATGCCAAACTCAGTTGATGAAGCACTTGAATATTTCTATGCGCAGCGGAAAAGAGTAATAACCGGTAATATTGCGCTTAATTCTGTACGCAGATACATTGACGAAGAGGGCAACCGTGAACAGTTGGAACGCCTGGAGCGGTTTGAAAGAGAGGGCACATTATGAATGAAAAATACATACCGTTGAAGCCTCACATGGAAACTATTGCCAGAACCGCCGAGCTGTTCGGAGTTTCACAGTATTTTGTGCGCAAGCTGGCGCTATCGGGAAAAATTGTTGCTGTACGCATTTCAGGGCGTATATTGATAAACTGCGATAAATTTGCGGAGTACCTGAACACAGCAACCCTAACGCCTCCCGAACAGTCCGAAAAAAACGTTGACAATATGCGCCGTATCTGCGGCTGAAACCACGTTATAAAAAATAAGCCGCCTGTTAAAACGGGCGGCTTCAAAGCAAGCAAATATACACAAAATTTCACTTTATATATTATACCATATTTGCTTGTTTTTGTCAATGAGAAAACCATAAAAACAGGCGGTATTATGCCGCTTTTATGGCTTGTTAAGGGGTATTATTATCTCAGTGAAAGGATAAGCAGTATGAAAGCTATGACAAAATCAACCATAACAGGCGAATATGCAGAGCATGCTATTATTCCATACACGGAAAACCAGCGCCGCTATTGGAGCAGCGGGAAAAGAGGCGTTAAGAAGCTTCATTCCAGCCCGCAGCAGCAAAAAGCAAACGACAAGAACGCCAAGCGGCACTTTAAGCAGCTTATAAACGGTAATTTCAGCGAGGGAGACTACTTTGTAACCTGCACATACGAGGGCGCAGAGCCAACTATACAGGAGGTCAAGGCGGATATTAGCCGCTTCTGCCTCCGCCTTAAGTACCAGTATAAGAAAATAGGGGCAGAGTTTAAATACATAGCGGTAATTGAAAGTGGCGGGAAATGCAAGCGCCTGCACTTTCACCTTATAATCTCCGGCGGAGCTTCTCCCGATGATATAAGCAAGCTGTGGAAAAAGGGTGTTTGTGACGTGCGTAGGCTGACACGCAAAAACGGCAAGGATTTCAACGATTTATGCAGCTATCTTACAAAGCAACGGTTAATTAACGTCAAGAGGTGGTCGGGAAGCCAGAACCTTAAGCAGCCTACCATAACAAGAGAATACATCACGATAAGCAAAAGCATATACCTTGCCCTGTTGTCGGCGGTTATTTGCAAAGAATACAACGAAATAGCGGCGCTTTTAGGAAAGTTTTTCGGCAAAGCTCCAGCCCTTATTAATTGCAGTGCAGCCGAAAACCCCGCTTTACAGGCTCATAACATATATTTAAACATGTGGAACGCAAAAGCGCCGCTTTATGGCGGAAATCCGTTAACTGCCTTTATATGAGTTTGCAGGCGCGTGCAATTCTCAAGCTCTGTATTTTGCAGCTGCTTTGATGTAATCGCCGTACAGGTATAACAAGGTATGCCTGTGAGAGCAAAGCGGGGATTTTTCCCGCATTGAACGTTGACGGACTGGACAAGTGCCGCTTTGGATGAAATATACCGCAAAACGCACAGAGAAAGCAACCACATGGCATTTTGTAAGTGTAATAAGGTTGTAAGCCCATTAAGTACAAAGCCCATTACAGAGCATTACAGCAAGCTTATATGTGCAGCACTATCAAATCCGATATAGAAAAAAGCGGCGCCGCAGCTCACCACCGCAGCGCCTCGACAATACGCCTTATATAAACCCTGTAACAATTATAACTGTGAAAGAGGCGCTTGTCAATGAATAATGAACGTTTAGCGGCACTTATCGGAGAGGGCGGCAACGATGAGCTTCTTCCTCTGATGTGGGAGAAAATGCGGAAGCTTTTCAAATTGTGGGCGGATAAGTTCTATACAGGTCATAAAGCACGCTGTGACTTATGCGGTGTAACAAATAGCGATTTATTCCAGGAATGCTATTTCGTTATGCTTGAAGCTATAAAGGCATACAGCAACCGTAAGGAAGAACAGGCAGAGCTGAAATTTATAAGCTTTTGCAAATTCCCTTTTAAAAGCCACGCAGCGGCGCTCATCGGAATGAGAACCAGCAGAACGCGCAGCGAACCTCTGAACGATATTAGCCGAATATCTCTTGATGAACGCCTTAACAGCGCTGACGGAGAAGAGGGAGACCGCACTATATGTGACTTAATACCTGATACAGAAGCAGAACAGCCATTCAGGGAAATAGAAGAAGCCGACTTCTGCAGAGCAGTAAGAGAACTCGTAAAAACGGCACTTGCTGACTATCCAAGACAGCTTGAAGCGCTGGAAAGGGATTTCTACAACGGAGAAACCTTAGGAGAAATCGGCGCCGCTTTGGGAATAAGCCGTGAAAGGGCAAGGCAGCTCATTCTTTACGCTATGCGGAAGCTTAGAAGAAATGCCGCCGTTATACAGTTTGCAGAAACAAACTGCTATAAACGGGTTAGCTTAAAGGCTTGCCAGGCTTTCGGCTCCGCCGTTGAGCAGGTGGCGGAACAGCGGGAATATTGCCGTATAAGGCTTGAGAATAGCTTTAAGAATTATTTGGAAGAAGCAGAACGAGCAAAAAACAATGAAAAAAGTGACAAAAACACCTCGATTTCTTCCGAAAACAGCCCATAAATTTAATTTTTTACTGCTGTTTTCCATTTTAAGAGCTACGAAGCCCCAACGGCACGGCAGCGCCCCCACCCCAAAAAATACGGGAATTTTTGAGGGAACGTCGACCGGGAGGGAGCCAAGACAATTGAGATTTTCTCACGCGCGTGCGCGCGCGTTATATGCACAGGGCAAAAGCACGGAAACGCTTAATTTGCGATCAGGGTTTCAGGGGTGTTCCCCTGATGAAATGTTATAATGACGGATGCCGCTTGTCATTATAACTATTGAGTTTTGTAATTATGACTGTAACCCGTTTAAAAAGAGGTTGCTGTTAAAGCTGTCCGTTATTATAACCTTTCCGTGTTCCTGCCTGCATAAGCTAAGTGCCGCTTGTCAGAGTGATATTATCTGTTCCCGATATGAAAGATATATCCGCCCGCCTGAGCTGCTCTTATTTAAGCTGTTGTTCTTCTCCTTTTGCGGCGTTCTTTCCTTGTTCCCATTATACAGCCAATCTTGTAAGCTGCTGCCGCAGCCGATAAAATATCCCAATCGTGTGTGTGACGTCCTAATTGCTTAAATATATCATGGACAAGCTGCATATCTGTTGTCTTACTGGTTTTAACACCTATTTGTAACAGCGAAAGAGCCTCCGCTTTATTCTTTTCGCCCTGTTCAAAATCATTAAGCAGCTCTGATTATATTATACAAAGCTTCATACTTCTTGCTGTGTTCGGCATTGATATAGACGTTATAAAGCTGGTATATTTCGCCCTCTGTTATATCGCAACAAGCAGTTATAGCAGCTCTGCCTTTTCCTGCCACCTTAAAAATATACGCCATACTGTTCAAGCGCTCCTTTCTATCTCTTCGCTAACTCTTTCAATGTCAGCAATCAGGCTGCTGGCTGTTTCCCCCATAGAGTGGAATATCTCGAAAAAATCAGATATCTTTGTCAGACTGCAATCGTCCTCACAAGAAAAGCACCAAAGCGTTATAAAGTTATTAAGTATTTTTGCATTACGCCTTATATTATCGAGTTCAAGGATTAGTTCGGTTTTTTTACCTTCAAGTTTTTTCGCCATGTCGTTGTACCTCCTTATTCGGTCAGTTATAGCGGCGCCGGGTGATACAATTCAAGCCGATGGGCTGAACTGTATCACGCCGCCGCCTCTTGCTTACAGGCTTATTGCTATATTTAAGCCGTAGTTTCTGCGGTACTCGTTACCGCCTGTTACGTTGATAAGTGCCGCTTTAACCGCTTTTCCCTTATCCAGCAGCGGCGCTATCGCCTGTGCAAGCGTTCTGTTGATATAGCCCATAACTGCGGAGCCTTTGCCCCTTACTGCGGCTATAATCTTTACTGCGTTGCTGTCGTAAAGGTTTCCCACCTCTCGTTCAAGGGTGATTGTCACGTCCTCGCGGTCGTATCTGCGAAGCCTTGCAAGAAGCTGCTGCCTGCGCTCCTGCGTTACTCCTGCCGTTTTGGTTTCAATCCTGCGGAGCTTGACGGTGACCCACGCCCGAACCATAGCGGCGCTGCGGCTCATTCCCTGCTTTACAAGCGCATTTGCTATTGTCATTACCTTTGATTTCATAATATATGCCCCTTTTCTATTGACTTTTGCCTTGCTCTGTGTTAGAATAGAGGCGGAACCGGTGCAAGGCTACCGGCTCGCCTTATTGTGGTTAACGGGTGTCGCTTTGGTCGGTGGGCGCCCGTTTTCCTTTTACTCTCCAAGTACGTTCTTGACTGCCTGTCGGAGTTCTTCAAGTGTTTCGCACTTTTCGATAAGCTCCAGTATAAGCTTTAATATGTACTCGGTGTTTGCCGCCATATCTTCCATTTACCTCACTTCCTTCCTTAAAGGTTTTACCCTTGCCTTACAATAACATTATAACATACTTGCGCAAGTATTGCAAGTGACATAATGCACGAACTTGCACAAGTATTTTTGTGTATTTTTATACTTGCACAAGTATTGGATTTGTGATATAATATAGTAAACTGGAAAGGTGGCGATTTTATGGGAATGAAAAGTACAGCAACAAAAAACAAGTGGAATGCAGAAAACTATGAGCGCATTTCCTTATCTGTCAAGAAAGGCTCAAAACAGCCCCTACAAGACGTTGCAAAGGAAAAAGGGGAAAGTATCAACGGATACATTAAAAACGCCGTACAGGCTCGATATAAATCCGATACGGGCGAGGATATTGAGCTGTAAGGATTAAGGAGAGATACTCTGATGAATGAGCTGACAGTTGAACAGATACGAGAATTAGCTTCCGATATAAATAACATTGAAATGTCAAGTCATGCGAATATGCAATGCATAAAGCGCATAATAGACAGTAAGGACGTGCTGAATGTTCTGTTAAATGGAGAAATAATAGAGCAATACCCGAAGGATTATCCTTACCCGAGCTGTCTTGAGCTGGGTTTATCCCTTGCCGGAAAACCTCTCCATGTTTGCTGTGCTATCGGCAACGGCAAGCTTTGGGTTATTACAGCATATTATCCGACTGACGATAAATGGGAAGACGATATGAAAACAAGAAAGGCGGTAAAATAATATGACTTGTTTATTCTGCAAAGGTGATATGGTAGATAGCACTACCACTTTTATGGTACAGCTTGAAAACTGCATTGTTATTGTAAAGAATGTTCCGTGCCACAAATGCAGCCAATGCGGCGAAGAATCGTTCTCTTTTGAGGTTACACAGCGGCTTGAAAAAATCGTTGACAGGTGCAAAGAAGCGCTTACAGAAATCGCAGTTGTCAATTATTCGGCTGCATGAGACGGTAAGTATAATATAATAACAAAAGCGGCACTTCCTTAATCAGGCGAGTGCCGCTTATTCATTACCTGTAAAAAAGCCCGTAAACTTGCTGGCAATTTGTTGACAATTTGTTGGCAAAAGATACAAATTTTTATAATTCGTTTCGCAAAGTTTGAAAAAGCAACGGCTCACAAACGGCTTTATTAAAGGGTTTTTGAACAAATCCGAAGAAGTTACGATAATTGCACAGGCACTCTCATAACCCGAAGGTCGTAAGTGCTGCTTAGAGAGAAAATCAAAGTAAATTTTACCGTGCAAAGCGATTGTAGTATATGTTTCATAAATTTACAGTATCTGTCAGCAAGACGGATAACCCAATCAATAGGAGTGATTGCAAATGATTATGAAAAGCAAAACTACAGTATACGACCATTCAAGCAACAAGGAAGTTCCTTTGTGGAAACTGGACACCGATACCAGTACTGTGTACCATTTTGATGATGAAAAGCAAAAATATGTTTTCTTTCAGTTCCACACACGCTACATCGAGGATCATATCCGCTATACCATGCAGACCTATCCCGAGCGTTTTCAGAAACTTCTCGACAATGGCGAGATATACAGCTATCTTGATGAACTTGAAATCAAGGCAATAGATGCCATTGACCGTCAAGTTAATCTTTGGAAAAACAGCAGTAAGGAATATCAGATTGCCGTAGAAAAAGGCGATATTGTCAAACAGGCAGGCTTACTGAATACGTGGGAATCTATGGCAAGGGAAATTATTTATGACTGCATGATTTATGTGTAATACTTACGAACTGAATATATTAAGAAACAGCACCTTTTGACGGGTGCTGTTTTTGTTATGCATATTATTCAATGCTCATATTTGATTATATCTGCAGGAGTGCATTCAAGGACATAGCAAATTCTCGCAAGAATATCCAAGTCCATTTTCTCAACATCATTATTGTACCACTTATTTATGACTTCAAAGCGAGTGTTGGAAACTCTCGCAAGATAGTTTCTTGTAATATTCTTTTCGTCCATAATTTCTTTTAAGTTCAGGCTTATTCTGCCATATTCTTTGATTGTAATGACTGATTTAGAGTTTTCCACGATACCACTCCTTATAAATATTCTATAATGAATGTTAC
>JBJERM010000062.1:0-7133 GCA_051882315.1 Ruminiclostridium sp. | reverse complement strand
GCAGCTGATTTGTAATCAGCAGGTCGGGGGTTCGAGTCCGTCCACCAGCTCCATTTTTATGCTATATGAATATAAGGAAGCGTTCCCGAGTGGCCAAAGGGGGCAGACTGTAAATCTGTTGCGTTTCGCTTCGGTGGTCCGAATCCACCCGCTTCCACCAGCAAATAAGCGTTTAAGTCGCTCCGACTTAAACGCTTATTTGCTGTTATGGAATCGAGCGTGGATTCGGACAGCGAATAGGTGCGTAAGCGCCGTCCACCCGCTTCCACCAAATGCGCCCCTGCTTAACGCAGGGGCTAATTTAATATTGAATAGTGAATAATGAATAATGTAAACGCAGGGCGCATTTGTATTATTCAATTTTCATTATTCTTTTTTCTTTATTCACTAATGGTATAGAGCGTAAATCAATATTTATTATACACAAAAGCGCCAAAGCAGAAATTATTTCTGCTTTGGCGCCGATTTTTGTTTTGGAGCAAATCTTACCTATTGCGATACTTTTCCGCAAGCATTCTCTGCTTCTCTACAATATCAGGATTCCAATGAACGATTTCCGGAAGCTCCTCACAAGGAAACTCGGGGCATAATCCGCAAAATGTAACACCGTGCTCTCTTGTGCAGGCGTGTATTTTACATCTGCCCGATTCTGCCCACTCGGGAACATATCCGTCGGCTTCAATACAGCCCCTGCAAATCCCGCTTTCCTTTTTCTTACAGCCTTAACAACATTCGCCGCAGGCTGTAATAAGGGAAAAATCAATCTGCTATGTAATAGATTAAATATCGTCCTTCTTGTAAGCCTCGTTTTCGTCCCATAGGGCTTCAAGGCGGGTTAAGGTGGTTTCGAGCTGAGCGCTGCATCGCATACCCACTGCCGCAATAATAGCGTTAATAAGGCTTAAGGGAGCAACAAGGCTGTCTGCATAGCTTACCATATCGCTTTTTGCAAGCAAAAGCTCGTCTGCATATTCAGCCAACGGGGAAGCAGGGGAGTCGGTGATTGAAATAATATTTGCACCGCATTTTTTAGCATAGGCTGTTGCATTAAGAGCATTTTTGGAGTAGCGGGGGAAGGAAATCGAGATAAAAACGTCGTCCTTGCTCAGGTGTATCAGCTGCTGGAGAATACCACTGGTGTTAATTGGCTGAACGTTTACAACGTTGTTGAAGGCAAGGTGCAGGTAGTTGTCGAGAAAACGGGCGAGAATATTGCTGCTCATAGCGCCGAAAATATAAATGCTCCTTGCGTTGAAAATAACGTCGATTGCCTTCTGAAAATCCTCCTCGGATACGTTTTCGAGGGTGGTGCGGATTCGCTCCATATCCTGACTTAAAACGTTTTTCAGAAGATTTGCTCCGTTGAAGCGGTCGTTGGCAATATCAAGGCGCTGGAGCGTCGTAAGACGGTTGCGGCTGTAATTCTGGAGAGCCCGCTGCATTTCGGGGTAGCCCTCAAAGCCCATTTCAATGGCAAATCTAACAACTGTGCTTTCGCTTACATTTACTGCCGCGCCAAGCTTTGCCGCTGTCATAAAGGCTGCTTTTTCGTAGTGCTCGATTATGTAATTGGCAAGATAGCGCTGGCTTTTTGAAAAATCGGACATTCTGCTTTCAATTTTTGCAAGAAGACTGTCAGACATATTATCAGACCTTTCTTTTTTATCTTTGT
Source organism: Ruminiclostridium sp. (assembly GCA_051882315.1). Taxonomy (GTDB): domain Bacteria; phylum Bacillota; class Clostridia; order Oscillospirales; family Ruminococcaceae; genus Ruminiclostridium_E. The sequence continues at coordinate 5,461 of JBJERM010000062.1, read as the reverse complement.
CTATTGCATTATACTACTAAAAAACTAAAAAATCAAGCTAAAAGATGAAATTTCAGCAATTAAAAAATTCTTTTTTGAAATTTTGTCATATTTTTTCTCCAAAATAGCATTAACTACTTGAAATTTCTGAAAAATGTGATAAAATATTATTGTTATATTTTTTCAGGAGCAGGTGCAGGGCTTTGATATATTATCTTATAGACATCTGGGACGCGCTGGTGAACGTTGTGCGCTCCATTACATTTATAGACGTGCTGGATATGGTTTTTCTGGCAGTCATACTTTACTGGGTTATAAAGCTTGTACGGGAAACAAGAGCGGAACAGCTTATAAAGGGACTTCTGGTTTTTGCCGTGTTCCTTTTTATACTTAATCAGTTCGAGTTCAAGGCGATGCGGGTTATCGGCGATATGGTGGTAAACGTGGGACTTCTCGCCTTTATTATAATGTTCCAGCCCGAGCTTCGCCGAGCTCTTGAAAAGGTGGGACGTTCCCGTGTTGTAAAGCCTATTTCCTTTTTTGAGCAGGCGCTTCCCGTGGACCTTAACCGTGATACAATTGCGGCTGAGCAGATTGTGCTTGCCTGCGAAAAGCTTTCGAGAACCGCAACAGGCGCTCTTATCGTAATTGAGCGGCAGACAAAGCTTGGTGAGCAGATTGAAACGGGTACTATCCTAAATGCAATTCCCAGCGAGGAGCTTTTCAGAAACATTTTCTTCCCGAATACCCCTCTTCACGACGGCGCAGTAATTATCCGTGACGGAATGATTTATGCCGCAGGCTGCTTCCTTCCCAAACCGCAAAAGGAGGAGCTTATAAATAAGGAGCTTGGCTCCCGTCACCGTGCCGCAATAGGCATGAGCGAGGTTTCGGACGCTATTGTAATTATAGTTTCCGAGGAAACCGGCATTATTTCAATCGCTGAAAACGGCGTGCTTGAACGTGGCTTCGACCGGGAAAAGCTTATGGCACATCTTAAATCACGGCTGTTTCCCGACAATAACGAAAGCAAAGGCCGCAGGGAAAAGCAGTCCCGCAAAACCAAAAAGAAGGAAGGCGGGGCAGGAAAATGAAGAACTTTTTCAAGAATTTTGCAAGAAATTTCGTAAAGAATATTAAAACAATAATTCAGGCTGCGGTTTTCTCCGTTATAATATGGTTTGTTATTTCAATCCAGATTTTCCCGAATATCGCCCTTCATGTTTCCGGAATTGAGCTTGTTTACGAGCCTACCTCTTTAATGAAGGAAGAAAATCTTCAGATAACTTCCGTTGATACCGAAACCGTAACAATTCAGATTCAGGGCAAGCGATACACTATAAGCGAGCTTACCGGAGAGGATTTTGTTGCAAGACTTGACCTTTCGGGCATTTATGATTCCGGCGAATATGTTGTTAATGTCATTGTTACACCTGCGGACGCAGGAACGGACTGTGAGATAATAACAAAGGCTCTTACAGCAAAAATCAAGGTTGTAAAGATAGTTACAAAGGAAATTGAGGTTGTTCCCGATATTTCCTCAGTAAGAATAGCCGATGAAATGCAGGTTGAAGGCGATGTTACGGTAACTCCATCATCAGTTATGGTTACAGGCGAGGAGAAGCTTGTCAATTCAATTGCACGAATTGAAGCAAAGGCTGTCTGCGACGACCAGCTTGACCAGACTGCCGAGGTTCCCGCTTCTCTCCAGTTTTTCAGTTCAGCAGGTGCAAAGATGGTAAATCCCGCCGTTGAAACCGACAATTCTTCCTTCACCGTCAATATCCCTGTCTATAAGGTAAAGACTCTGCCCGTAAATGTTAAATTTACCAACTGCCCCATAAACTTTAATATTGACGAGCTGAAATACGAGATGTCAATAAACGAGCTTACTATTGCTTCTCCCGACAGCTCAATTGATAATCTGAATGCAATTGACATAGGCGAAATCTCCTTAAGCGCCCTTACCTTAAAGGATTTGCAGGGCGGTGTGGCTTTGCCTGTAAAGCTTCCCGACGGCTATAAGAATATTTCCGGCAACAAGACCATAACCGTTTCCTTCCCCGACAGCGACAGCTACGGACAGCTTGGCTTTACGGCTCTTGCCGAGAATATTACCATAATTAATGCCCCTGTGAATTACGAGGTAAAGGTTCTGACAAACGAGCTTAACGTCAATGTTGTAGGTCTTTCCTCTTATATTCAGGAGCTTACCTCTGCGGATATTTATGCAACGGTAAACCTTCTGGGAGTTGAGCTTTACGAGGGCACAAAGACTGTTTCCGCAACAATAAGGCTTACGGGAACAAGAGTAAAAGGCTGGGTTACAGGCGAGGAATATAAGGTTGAGCTTCTTGTAACTCCTGTAACAGAAAATACAACTGAATAGCATATTGGCGGCTCTGCGTGTTAAGCAGAGCCGTATTTTATCGCCGATTGTCGAAAACAACAAAAAATACTCTCTATTATGCTTTAATCTATTCAAAATAACAATTGCAAAAGCTGTCGTATTAAGGTATAATTATGCTATATTATTTAATTGCCGCCGAAAGGAAAGGTAAAAATGGAGCTGCTAAAGGAAAGAATAAGAAAAGACGGTGTTGTAAAAGAGGGGAATGTTCTCAAGGTTGACAGCTTCCTTAATCACCAGATTGACGTTAAGCTTTACAAGGAAATCGGAAAGGAATTCCGCAGGAGGTTTGACGGTCTTGGCGTAAATAAAATCCTTACAATAGAGGCTTCCGGAATTGGTATTGCCTGTGTTACAGCGGAGGAATTTGATTTTTGTCCAGTTGTTTTTGCAAAAAAGACAGAAAGCAAGAACCTTGACGGGGAGCTTTACACAACAAAGATTACATCCTTTACCAAGGGCAGGGTTTACGATGTAATCGTGTCCAAAAAGTTTATCGGAAAAGGCGATAAGGTGCTTATAATAGACGATTTTCTTGCAAACGGCTGTGCGCTTCTCGGTCTTATTGACATTGTGGAGAAATCGGGGGCTGAGCTTGTCGGTGCAGGAATTGTTATTGAAAAGGGCTTCCAGCAGGGCGGAAAAATTATCCGTGAAAAGGGAATTAAGCTTGAAAGCCTTGCGGTTATTGACTCAATGGACGTAAACAGCGGAGTTATTTTCAGATAACCCGTTGAAATATAAAGGCGTTCAGATGAACGTCACGGACGCTTTGAAGCTTCCGGAACAAAAAAATAAGGAGTACAGAAATGAATTTCAAGAAATTAGTATCGACTCTTGCTTCCGCAGCTATGCTTTTAACCTTCGCTTCCTGCGGAAATCAGACTGCTCCCGCAGCAGACGGAGGCAATTCCGCAGCAGGAATTGCAAAGGACAAGGTTAAGGTAGGCGTTATCCACATCGGCGACCCCGCAGACGGTTCAGGCTATTCTTACACTCATGACCTCGGCATTCAGGGCATGCAGAAAAACCTCGGTCTTTCCGACAGCCAGATTGTCCGCAAGATTAACGTAAGCGACGGAGATACAGCTGCAACAAAGACGGCAATTGAGGACTGTATCGCAGAAGGCTGCAACATCATTTTCGGCACAAGCTACGGCTACATGGACACAATGGAAACACTTGCAGCTGAATACCCCGACGTATATTTCTCCCACGGTACAGGCTACAAGTCCAACGATAAGAACTTCAACAACTATTTCGGAAGAATTTATCAGGCTCGTTACCTTTCCGGTATTGCAGCTGGCTTAAAGACAACCTCAAATAAAATCGGCTACGTTTCCGCTTACGGCACAGAGCTTGCTGAAACCTGCAGCGGTATCAACGCATTTACCCTCGGCGTACAGGCAGTTAACCCCGACGCTACAGTTTATGTAAAGTCTCTTTCTTCCTGGTACGACCCCGCTAACGAAACCGCTTATGCGGAAGCTCTTATTGAGATGGGCTGCGATGTAATTGCACAGCACTGCGATACTGCTAACCCCCAGGTTGCTGCTCAGAATGCAGGCGTATTCGGCTGCGGCTATAACTCTGATATGACCGCTCAGGCTCCCGACGCACACCTTGTTGCAACAATCTGGAACTGGGAGGTTTACTATACAGCTGCTGTACAGGCTGTTATTGACGGCAAGTGGGCTGAACTCGGAAACTACTATGCAGGTATGGAGGTAGGCCTTGTAGGCGTTTCTCCTGTTTCCAAGAACTGCGACGAAAGAACACAGGGCTATATTGACGCTGTTATAGAGCTTATTAAGAACGGCGAATGGGACGTATTCAGCGGCGTTGCACTTTCCTTTGACGCAGACGGAAACGTTGTTAAGACCGATTCTCCTCTTACAGACAACACAGGCGCTGCGGTTGCTCCCGTTGACGACGGAGTTATTAAGGGTTCAATGAACTACTTCGTTAAGGGCGTTGAGCTCGCATAATCATTAAAGCTTAGGGTGCGGAGCTTTTCCGCACCTCCGGGAAAGCACCTTTACCTTAAGGCAAGGGTGTTTTCTTGGTTTTTTGTTTTATTTTTTGGCAGTAGTCAATATTAAATTTACAGGGGTGATTGTGTGGCAGAGGAAAAAGCGGCGATAGAGCTTAAGGGGATACGGAAAACCTTCGGCTCGGTAATCGCCAACGATTCGATTGACCTGCAGGTGCGTAAGGGAGAAATTCTTGCGCTTCTGGGTGAAAACGGCTCGGGAAAAACTACGCTTATGAATATGCTTTCGGGTATCTATAAGCCCGACAGCGGTACTATCTACATCAACGGCGAGCAGGCGGCAATTAACTCTCCCGAGGATTCAAAGCGCTACAAAATCGGTATGGTACATCAGCACTTCAAGCTGGTTGAGAAATTTACCGCTGCTGACAATATTATAATGTCCTCCGACCACGAAAAGGGCGTTTTCCTTACTGCGGAACGCTTCAAGCGCATCGGAAAAATCTGCGAGGAATATTCCTTTAATATCGACCCCGCAAAGCATGTCTGCGATATGTCAGTAAGCGAAAAGCAGACTGTTGAGATTTTAAAGGTTCTTTATTACGGTGCTGATATTCTTATTCTGGACGAGCCTACTGCTGTTCTTACCGTTCAGGAAACGATGAAGCTGTTTTCAATCCTGCGGCTTATGAGGGATAAGGGCTGTGCTATCATTATCATTACCCACAAGCTTAACGAGGTTATGGAAATAAGCGACCGTGTAACCGTCCTGAGAAAGGGCGTGAGCGTTGCAACAGTCAATACCGCTGAAACAAGCCCTTCAGAGCTTACGGACCTTATGGTAGGCAGAGCGGTTAAGCTGGAAATCGAGCGCCCGGAGTGCGAGCCGGGAGAAACGCTGCTTAAGCTTGATGACCTTACTGTTTTGAGCGATGAAGGTGCAGTTGCGGTTGACGGGGTTTCCTTTGAGGTGCGAAGCGGGGAAATACTTGGTATTGCAGGCGTTTCCGGAAGCGGTCAGAAGGAAATCTGCGAAGCGGTTGCAGGACTCAGAAGTGTTGAAGAAGGCTTAATCCTTT
>JBJERM010000061.1:0-7162 GCA_051882315.1 Ruminiclostridium sp. | reverse complement strand
TTGTGCCTGCCGTTATGCGGTTGACGACGCAGATGGCGGTTTATCGACAGCCTGAGGCTTCCGGATAGAAAGCCTGCCGTTAAATAACATTTAAGGCAACACCGCACAATTAACGGCTGGCGCCTTTGCCGCACGCTTGCTTGCATCTTTTCCGTCATCTTGCACAGAAATTTCTTGACATACGTTAGTATGCCTGCGAAATTTCTGTACAATCTGACGAAAAATCTGACTGCGGGGTCGCACGACAATAATTATGCGGTATTGCCTTAAAAGCACCTTCCGCTTACCCTTTTCTTGCACTCTCCCGTACTCTTTTTTCCGTTTATGCAGTGATAGCAGACCTCGTTTTCCAGCGGCTTTCCGCCGAAATAGTCGTTAAGGTTCGCAATTGTAGTTTCCGCAATCCCCGCCAGCGCCTCCTCGGTGAGAAACGCCTGATGAGAGGTAAGAAGAACATTTGGCTTTGATATGAGCAGGGACAGAACATCGTCCTTTATAACCGTGTTTGAGAAGTCCTCGAAGAAAAGCTCGCTTTCCTCCTCGTATACGTCAAGTCCTGCGCCCCCTACCGTACCGTCGTTAAGGGCGTCTAAAAGCGCTGCCGAGTCGATAAGCGCACCTCGGGAGGTGTTTATGAGGAACACTCCCTTTTTCATCTTGCCGAATGCTTCCTTATTCAGCATACGGCTGTTTTTGTTGGTAAGTGGACAATGGAGAGAGATAACATCGCTTTCGGAAAGAAGCCTGTCAAGCTCCGCATACTCAAAGTCTGCATCCGGTACGGGAAAGGGGTCGTAGGCAAGAATTTTCATACCCATTCCCCGACAGATTTCAATAAACGCCCGCCCGATTTTGCCCGTGCCGATAACGCCAGCTGTTTTTCCGTAAAGGTCGGTGCCTGTAAGCCCGTTTATGCTGAAATTGAAGTCACGGGTGCGGTTATATGCCTTGTGGATTTTCCTGTTCACGCACAGAAGCAGGGCGATTGCATGCTCGGCTACCGCATGTGGGGAGTAGGCGGGAACACGGACAACGCTTATTTTTCCGTAAGCCGCCTTGAAATCAACGTTGCTGTACCCCGCACAGCGCATAGCGATAACCCTTACCCCGTTTTCGTACAGGGTTTCAATAGTCCGCCTGTCAATATCATCGTTTACAAAGGCGCAGACTCCCGCACAGCCCTTTGCAAGTACTGCTGTTGAGGCAGAAAGCTTAGACTCAATATAATCGAACTCGTAGTCGGATTTTATTCTGTCGAAGGACTCCTTGTCGTAGGGCTTTGCGTCGTAAAAAGCTATTTTTTTCATTTTTGCAGTTCCTTTCGGTATTCTCGGCAGTATTATCTGCAAAAAATGAAGATATATTTATGATATTACTTGAAAAATGCCCTTATCAGTCCCACAACAAACACAAAAAGCACCAATGCAGGAAGAATAAAGGTTATATACCCCTTCATAAATCGCTTTAATTTCAGTCCCTTTCCCGTGTTCGCTTCATTTACGAAATTATCCCAGCCCCAGCCCTTTTTTGTTACGCAGAACAGTATGAACACAAGAGAGCCTATGGGCAGTATCAGATTGCTTACGATAAAGTCCTCCAAGTCCATTATATTCGTGCCCTCGCCGAGAGGCTGTATTCCGCTCAGCAGGTTAAAGCCGAGACAGCAGGGTATCGAAAGCACAAAAAGAAGTATTCCGTTTATTACGCAAGCCTTTTTCCTGCTCCAACCGAATAAATCCTCGGTGCAGGCGGCTATTCCCTCGAATACGGCAAGCACCGTTGAAAGGGCGGCAAAGGACATAAACACGAAGAAAAGACTGCCCCAGAGCCGACCTAAGGGAATATTGTTGAAGATATTGGGCAGGGTTATAAAGATAAGACCGGGGCCGCTGTCAACCTCAACTCCGTAGGCAAAGCAGGCGGGGAAGATTATAAGCCCCGAAGAAAGAGCCACAAAGGTATCCAGTAAAGCAACGTTTACCGATTCCCCTAATAGGCTTCGCTCCTTACCGATATAGCTTCCGAAAATCGCCATGGCGCCCATACCAAGGCTGAGAGTAAAGAACGCCTGATTCATAGCGTTTACAATAACGTTTCCGATTCCGACCTTCTGTACCTCCTCAAAATCCGGCATCAGATAAAAGGCAAGACCTGCTTCCCCGCCCTCCATGAAGAAGCTGTTTACCGCAAGAATAACCATAATTCCAAGCAGGGCAAGCATCATAACCTTTGTTACCCGCTCAAGACCGTTTTTAAGTCCTACCGAGCAGACCAGAACAGCCGCCCCGAGAACTACTGCCACATAAAAAATCATAGTAGGCGCGTCGGAAAGTATAAGCCCGAAATGCTCCGCTACGCCCGCCGAGTCAAGCCCCGAAAGCTCTCCCGCCGCAGTAGAAACAAAGTACCTCAGCATCCAGCCTGCAACGGTTGTATAGAACATCATCAGCAGATAGCTGCCGAGCATGGCAACTATGCCGTGAATATGCCACTTTGTGCCCTTTGGTTCAAGCTGCTGATACATTTTTACAGGGCTTTTCTGAGAGGCTCTGCCAAGGGAAAACTCCATTGTAAGCACGGGTATTCCCATAAGGGCAAGGAAAACAAGATAAATCAGCACGAAAAAACCGCCGCCGTTTTCCCCCACGATGTAGGGGAATTTCCACACGTTTCCTATCCCGATAGCGCAGCCTGCGCTTAAAAGTATAAAGCCAAGCCTGCTCCCAAGCCGTTCTCTGCTCATTTACAGTTTACCTTCCCGATTATAATATCGCAGTATTTATCCAAATCGTATGTATCCTCAATTGTAATTCTTCGCCAACTCTGCCCGCTATGGCTTTCTGCAAACTGCCGGTTGTCATGTAAAAGGCTTTCTTTTGTGCAGTCGCTGTCATCAAGGCGCTTTTCAATTACCGAGGCTTTCCCGATTATTTTTTCAAGCTCCCGCTCTATATATTCATCGGTCATACAGAGCAGAAAGGCGTGAATATTCCTCAGATATTCCGCCGTAAAGTCCTTCTCAAAATCCCCGGGAAAATAGCAGCCCTCTATAATCATATTCTGCTCGTTTTCTACTGCGGTTTTTATCATTTCCCGAATAATTTTCCATATAGGCTCGGTAAGCTTATCGTCGTCCATTGGCGTAAGCTCCGTCATACCGCTTCGTATAAGCCCCATTTTCAGGTGGTCAAGGGACATATAGGGGATTTTAAGCCGCTCCATAAGCCGCTGTGACAGGGCGGTTTTTCCCGTATGGCTTGCGCCGCAGATAAGAATTATCATAATATCACCCGATTAAATCAGCCTGTTAAAGACCAAACATTTCCTTGCATATCCTTATTCCCGTTTTTGTACGGAAAATCTTATCAAGGGCGGTCTGCGCCGCTTCCGCCGACAGCCCGTCCTCGTAGAGATTTACAAGAAAATCCGCTTCAAGTAAAATCCTGTAATCCTCGCCGTCAACATCGGTATAGGTATGGTGGCGGGAAACAAGGTAGCATATACGCTTTATTTCCTCTTCCCCATAGCCCAGCTCCCTCAGCATTTTTTCTGCGGGAGCGGGACCCTCCTGCTCCTGAAGCTTTCCGCTGCATTCACCGTATTTCTGCTCTGCGGGCTTTATGCCGATGTCGTGGACAAGGGCGGAGGATTCAAGAATAAACATAGTTTTCTCGTCAAGCCCCTCCCCTGCTCCGATGTGACTGGCAAAGGCGTGAACCTTAAGAAAATGCTGTATACGCTTAGGGTCGCCCCGATAGTATTCAATCATTTTATCCGTAAGTCTTTCAATTGCTGTCATAAACAGCCTCCTGCATTAATATAATATACTATATGATAGCATTTAAATCTGCTGTTGTCAACCGAAAAAAGGTATTGACAAAAAGCGGCAAATGCAATATAATGTTATTATCTTTAAAGGGGAGTAGCCGACAGGTTTCCTGTTTATGTCCGGCGTCAGTACGGAAAGATAACCTTTCCCGCCGCATATCTAAACGGCAAGACTTTTATTGAAATAAAGCAGCCTTTTGCATTATTTCAATAGACGTCTTGTCTTTTTTTATGCACAAAGGCGGAAAGGAACGTTTTGCTATGGAAAACAGTTATCTCAAATCAAAGGAGGAGCTTTTTAAGGCTCTCGGAAGCTCCGAAAGCGGGCTTACTGCCAAAAAAGCGGAGGAGAACATGAAGATTTACGGGGAGAACAGACTGCCCGAAGGAAAGAAAAAGAGTATTCTTTCCCTGTTTTTAGGGCAATTCGCCGATTTTCTCGTAATTATTCTTATAGCGGCGGCTGTTGTTTCTGCGATAAGTGGGGACTTAGAGAGCGTTTTTGTTATCGCCGCTGTTATCACAATGAACGCAGTTCTCGGCACGGTTCAGACGGTTAAGGCGGAGAAATCCCTTGAGGGGCTTAAAAGGCTGTCTGCTCCCCACGCAAGGGTTATCCGTGATGGGAAGGAAAGCCTGCTGCCCTCGGAGGAAATTGCGGCGGGGGATATTATTCTTATTGAGGCGGGAGATAAAATCTGCGCTGACGGGCGTATTCTCGAAAGCGCCGCTTTGCAGGTAAACGAAAGCGCTCTTACGGGAGAAAGTCTGCCTGCCGCTAAAGCAGACTGCACTATTTCCGCCGAAGTTCCGCTTGCAGACAGGAGAAATATGGTTTACTCGGGCTGCTTTGTTACAGGCGGCAGAGGAAAATATATTGTTACGGCGGTGGGCGGGAAAACCGAGGTGGGTAAAATCGCCGCCCTGATTAACAGCGCAAAGGAGCGCAAAACCCCGCTTCAGGTTTCCCTTGACAGCTTCGGAAAAAGACTTTCCGTTGGGATTCTGATTATCTGCGCCCTTGTTTTCGGGCTGGGACTGTTTAACACGGTAAGAAACGGCGGCTCTCTTGGCTTTGAGTCGGTAATGAGCAGCTTTATGTTTGCGGTTGCTCTTGCGGTAGCCGCAATTCCCGAAGCGCTCAGCTCTATCGTCACCATTGTGCTTGCTCTCGGCACACGGAAAATGTCGGCGGAAAAGGCGATTATACGGAAATTGCAGGCGGTAGAGGGACTTGGCTCGGTTTCGGTTATCTGCTCCGACAAGACGGGGACGATTACTCAGAACAGAATGACGGTGCGGCAGGTATGGACGGAGGATAAGGGGCTTTTAGTGCAGGCGGCGGTGCTTTGCAGCGACGCTGTAACCGAAGCGGAAAAGGAAATCGGCGACCCTACGGAAACCGCACTTTTGCGGTTTGCGGAGGCTGAAAATATAAGCGCCAAGGGGCTGAGAAAGGACTGCCCACGGCTGCTTGAAATACCCTTTGACAGCGACAGAAAGCTTATGTCAACGGTGAACAGAGTGAATGGGGAGAAGATAATGTTCACAAAGGGAGCGGCTGACGTTATGCTTGACAGAATGGACATTTCCGCTGATAAAAAAAGGCAGATTGCCCAAAAACAGAGGAATTTTCCCGCCTTGGTATGCGGGTGCTTTGCTTTGGGTGCAGGAAATTTGAGGGGGAGAGTATTAGCGTAAACGAGGAAAACAACCTGCAATTTATCGGACTTGCGGCTATGACCGACCCGCCACGCAGAGAGTCGGCAGAAGCGGTTGCGAAGTGCAAGGCGGCTGGGATAAAGCCGGTTATGATTACGGGCGACCATGCAGTAACAGCGGCGGCGATTGCGAAGGAAACGGGAATACTGGAGAAGGACAGCGAGGTTGCCGAGGGACGGGAGCTGGACAGATACAGCGACGAGGAGCTTCCCGGATTTGTTTCGAAGAAGTCTGTTTTTGCCCGTGTTACTCCCGAGCATAAGATAAGGATTGTGCGGGCGTGGCAGAAAATGGGGGCAGTTGTGGCAATGACAGGCGACGGGGTAAACGACGCTCCTGCCCTTAAGCAGGCGGATATAGGCGTTGCAATGGGAATTACGGGAACGGAAGCGGCTAAGGACGCAGCTTCAATGGTGCTGGCGGACGACAACTTTGCAACGATAGTAAAGGCGGTTGAAAACGGCAGGAACATTTACGGCAATATCAAGAAGTCCATACTTTTCCTGCTTTCGGGAAATGCGGCGGCGATAATTGCGGTGCTGTTCTGCTCGATTGCGGGGCTTCCCCTGCCCTTTGAGCCGATACATCTGCTGTTTATAAACCTGCTGACCGACTCCCTGCCTGCGATTGCCTTAGGGCTTGAGCCCCACTCACCCGAAGTTATGAAACAGCCGCCCAGAAAGGCGGGAGAGGGTATTCTGACCCGGGATTTTCTGACAAACGCCCTTGCCTACGGGCTTATAATCGGGGCGGCGGCGATTTTGGCGTTTCTTTTAGGGCTGCGCTCCTCTCCTGCGGCGGCAAGCACCATGGCGTTCTCGGTTCTCTGTCTTTCCCGCCTGCTTCACGGCTTCAGCTGCAAATCCGCTTCTCCTGTTATTTTTACCCGCCGAATGTGGAACAACAGGGCTTGTATTTTGTCTTTTGCGGCAGGGCTTCTTCTGCTCAGCGCTGTGCTGTTTATCGAGCCGCTGCACGGGCTGTTCCGGGTAACTGCGCTTACGGCTTCGGAGCTTATAGCGGTTTTCTTACTGCCGCTTTTGTCTTTTGGGGCAGTACAGCTGTTTGGGGCGGTTGTGAGGAGAGGTAGAGATAACAGATTTTAAGAGAAAAGAGAGTTTGAGAGAAAAAGAGATTTTCAGCCTTTTTGTAAAAAGGCTGGCGAAAAACTTTCAGACGCTTCGCGGTTTATTTCGGGTGAAGATGACAGCGGGATAATAAACAGAAAAGCGTGGGCTTTAAGTAGTGACCCTACAGCAGTATGTGAAAACCGCCGGGCAAACAGTCTTTCGGAAAGATGAAAGCTGCTGCCCGGCGGAACTGCCCAAAGGGGCTCCCTTTGCTCACGCTTTTTGTGTTATTACTGTACTGTTATTTCCACTTCTTCACCTGTTACTAAGTTTACAAGGAAAACTCCTGCTTTGTCCTTGATTGTAATGTACTCGCCATTTATAAAGTATGGGAATCCGCTTTCAAGCTGCTGCTCGGAGGTATATATAAGCTCACCGTAATTCTTTGCGTATTCCTCCTCGCTTTCAGCAAAGTCCTTGAAGTTTTCGGGAAGAACAAATTTATAGATTTCAGAACACTTATCGCTGTTCCTGATTGCCTT
>JBJERM010000060.1:0-7165 GCA_051882315.1 Ruminiclostridium sp. | reverse complement strand
GACCCACGCTTCCTATATCGTTGCAGAAGCCTTCCGTTACAGCCACATTGTTTTCGCTTCAACCACCTACAACGCAGGCATTTTCGTAAAGATGGAGGACCTGCTTCACGACCTTGCGGCCCATAATATCCAGAACAGAACCGTTGCTTTTGTTGAAAACGGCTCCTGGGCGGCAACCTCAGGCAAGCTTATGAAGGAAATCCTGAGCGGCTGCAAGAATATGACCTTTATTGAGGAAACCGTTTCTCTGCGCTCCGCCTTAAAGCCGGAACAGCAGGCTGATATCGAAGCCCTTGCAGACAGGATTGCCCTTGATTTCGGGGCAGGAGAAACCGCAGCAAAGGCTGAAACCGGTATCAATACCGCAGCCCTTTTCAAAATTCCCTACGGACTTTACCTGCTTACAGCTAAGGACGGCAAGGATAACGGCTGTATCGTAAACGTTGTTCAGCTTATCACCGACAATCCCAAGAGAATTGCAATTGCCGTAAACAAGCAGAACCTTACCCACGATATGATACTTAAGACGGGCGTTTTCAACGTATCAATACTTACCGAAAGCGTACCTATGGATACAATCAAGCATTTTGGCTTCCAGAGCGGCAAGGACGTTGACAAGTTCGCGGACATTAACGCTCCAAGGACAGCAAACGGCATTGTATATCTGGGCGAAAACACCAATGCGGTAATCTCCGCAAAGGTAATCTCCGCTGCCGACAACGGCACCCACACCCTCTTTACCGCCGAGGTAACCGCCGCAGAGGTTCTCTCCGATGAGCCCTCCGTTACCTACGACTACTACCAGCAGCACATCAAGCCCAAGCCCCGTCCTGCTGAAACCAAGAAGAAGGGCTTTGTCTGCACGGTTTGCGGCTACGTTTACGAGGGAGACGAGCTTCCCGCCGATTTCGTATGCCCGCTCTGCAAGCACGGCGCAGAGGAATTTGAGCCGCTGGAGGATTAACTGACATAAAAACAAATCAATCAGCCAAACAGGCTTAAAATAAGAAAGGAAAATTACTATGGAAATTAAATTTTTTATCTGTCGTCATTGCGGCAACATCATCACTTTTGCTAAGAACAAGGGCGTTCCGGTTATGTGCTGCGGGCAGAAAATGGAGGAGCTTGTTCCCAACACAACAGACGCAGCTACCGAAAAGCACGTTCCCGTTGTTGCTGTAAACGGCTCTGAGGTTACCGTTACAGTAGGCAGCGTTGCTCACCCCATGACCGAAGAGCATCTTATCGAGTGGGTTTGCCTTGTAACCGAGCAGGGCTGGCAGCTGAAGAAGCTTGCCGCAGGCGCAGCTCCCGAGGTTAAGTTTGCTCTTACCGAGGGCGACAAGGCTGTTGCAGCTTACGCTTACTGCAACCTTCATGGCTTATGGAAGGCTGACGTTAAGTAAAAGACAAACATTTTGAAGCCAAAACCGCCCGTGAAACCTTGGGTTTCACGGGCGGTTTATCTTATTTCACCAAATAATTCACCACAATAATCGCCGCACCCAGCACCGTAAGCACAATACCCGTTATCCGGTTAAGGGTTTTCGGCTCAGCCTTATTTGCAAGCCTTGCTGCAATTCTCGCCCAGAGCAGGGTTGAAGCAACGCAGAAAATCAGCAGCCATATATCCGGCATACCGTCTATGACAAAGTGGGAAACCGCCCCTGTAAGCGCCGTAAATGTCATTATGAAAACGCTTGTGCCTACTGCGGTCTTAAGCTCGTAGCCAAGTACCCCCGTAAGTATCAGCAGCATCATCATACCGCCGCCTGCACCTATAAAACCGCAGATAAGACCGATTAACGTACCCGATACAAGGGACTGGATAATCCGCTTCTTCGGGGAAACGCTGTTCATTTTTTCTTTCGTAGTCATAACGGGCTTTACAATGAACTTAATGCCCAGTAAAAGGGTCATAACCATAGAAAAACCGCCCATTGCCGTTCCCGGAACAAGGCTTCCCAGCCAGCTGCCCACAAGGGTAAAGATAAGCACGGTTCCCATCATTACAAGACCGTTCTTTACATCAAGATTCTTGTTCTTGCCGTAAGTGTAGGCGGAAACTGCGCTTGCAAGAACGTCGCTGGCAAGAGCAATTCCGATAGCCTGATATGGGGGAACGTCAAGGAACGCAATAAGCATAGGGGAAATTACAGCTGCGGCGCTAAGCCCCGCAAGACCCGTGCCAAGACCTGCACCAACGCCCGCAATAAAACATACAATAAACTGAATAAGCATAAAATCACCTTTTCCGAAATTGATAGATATAATGAAAATAATACCACCGCCACCCTTTTTTGTCAACATATATAATCCGAAAAGCGTATGAAATATTATCCTTATGCATATTTTTTAACAAAAACCGTTGACAAAAGCTATATGCCGTGATACAATAACTGTAATAAGATAGAGGTGCGGCTTCGATAAGTACCGTCGGCGGCAATTTTTCAGCAAATTGCCGGCGGGAAAGGCAAATCCGCCGAAGAGTATGCAGGCTGTAATGCATATATCTGGTTGTACGCTGAATAAGCGTATGATTGTCATCACAATCCGTTAACGGACGATGGAGAGCTATCGGCAATATGTCGTTTTGCTTTATTGTCAGTTTAACCGGCTTGTGCCGGTTTTTTTAATATAAAAAGGAAAGAAACACGGAAAGGAAACAAAGAAATGAAACAGTACAAGGTAGGTATTATCGGTGCAACAGGAATGGTAGGACAGAGATTTGCAGTCCTGCTGGAAAATCACCCCTGGTTTAAGGTAACAACACTTGCGGCTTCTCCCCGTTCTGCGGGCAAGACCTATAAAGAGGCAGTGGGCAGCAGATGGCTTATCGAAACTCCTATGCCCAAGGCTATGGAAGATATTGTAATAATGGACGCTACTGCGGATATTGAGAAGATTACTTCACAGGTTGACTTCGTTTTCTGCGCTGTTGATATGAAGAAAGACGAAATCAAGGCTCTTGAAGAAGCTTATGCAAAGCACGAGTGCCCCGTTATGTCCAACAACTCCGCACACCGCTTTACAGATGACGTCCCCATGATTATCCCCGAGATAAACGACGCTCATATAGAGGTTGTTGAGGCTCAGAAGAAGCGCCTCGGCACAAAGAGAGGCTTTATCTCCGTTAAGTCAAACTGCTCTATCCAGAGCTATGTTCCTGCACTTTCTCCCTTAAGAAAGTTCGGTATTACAAAGGTTCTCGCCTGCACCTATCAGGCAATTTCGGGAGCAGGAAAAACCTTTGAAACATGGCCCGAAATGGTGGATAACCTTATCCCCTATATCGGCGGCGAGGAAGAAAAGTCCGAGCAGGAGCCTCTTAAGGTTTGGGGCAAGGTTGAGGGCGGCAAAATCGTCAAGACAGACAGCCCCCTTATCACAACCCAGTGTCTGCGAGTTCCCGTTTCCAACGGTCACTTTGCGGCAGTATTCGTAAGCTTTGAGAATAAGCCCTCCAAGGAAGAAATCCTTAATATCTGGAAGGAATTTAAGGGCGCTCCTCAGGAGTTAGAGCTTCCCTCTGCTCCCAAGCAGTTCCTCAACTACTTTGAGGAGGACAATATGCCCCAGGCTAAGCTTCACCGCAACTTAGAAAACGGTATGGCAGTTTCTATCGGACGTTTAAGACCCGATACACAGTATGACTACAAGTTTGTATGCCTCTCCCACAACACCCTGAGAGGCGCGGCAGGCGGCGCAGTTTTAATGGCTGAGCTTTATGCTGCAAAGGGCTATTTTGACTAACAGCCCGGAAAGGAATAATATGAAGACACCTATTTTCACAGGCGCAGGCGTTGCAATTGTAACGCCTATGAACGCCGACGGAAGTATAAATTACACCCGCTTCGGTGAAATTATCGAAGAGCAGATTGCCGGCGGCACCGACGCAATTGTTGTTGTGGGCACTACCGGCGAAGCCTCCACAATGACCGACGAGGAGCATATTGAAGCAATACGCTTTACGGTAGAAAAGGTTGCTAAGCGTATTCCTGTTATTGCAGGAACGGGAAGCAACGACACCGGTTACGCTATTGAGCTTTCAAAGCAGGCTGAAGCGGCAGGCGCAGACGCACTTTTACAGGTTACTCCCTACTACAACAAGACCTCCCAGCGTGGACTTGTGGCGCATTTCAATGCAATTGCAAATTCAGTAAATATCCCGATTATCCTTTACAACGTTCCCTCAAGAACAGGAGTTTCAATCTCTATTGATACATACATAGAGCTTGATAAGAACCCCAATATCGTTGCAACCAAGGAAGCAAGCGGAAACCTTTCCCTTGCCGCTATGATTGCCGCAAAGACGAACCTTGTTCTCTATTCCGGCAACGATGACCAGATTCTTCCTATGCTTTCTCTCGGCGGAAAGGGCGTAATTTCCGTTTCCTCCAACGTTATCCCTAAGGAAAAGCACGATATGGTTGCTCTTTACCTTAACGGCGAGCACGAAAAGGCATTAGAGCTTCAGAAGAAGTATCTCGACCTTGAAAACGCCCTGTTTATGGACGTAAACCCCATTCCCGTAAAGGAAGCTATGAACCTTATGGGCAAGGATGTGGGCGAATGCCGTCTGCCTCTGGTAAAAATGGAGGAAGCGAAGATTGCTAAGCTTAAGGCTGAACTTGAAAAGGTCGGTCTTATCTGAACCCTTAAGGAAGGACGTTAAAAATGGTTAAAATAGCTATTGCAGGTGCAAACGGCAAAATGGGCGGGGTTATCGCAAATCTTGCGGCACAGCGCACCGACTGCAAGGTGGTTGCAGGAATTGACCTTAATACTGCCCCAAACGGCAGCTTCCCCATTGTGAAATCCCCATTTGACCTGCCAGAAAAGCCGGACGTTATAATTGATTTTTCACACCCGTCAGCCCTTGAAGGACTGCTGTCCTACTGCAAAATGAACTGCGTTCCCGCTGTTTTCGCAACAACGGGCTACACCGAGGAGCAGATTTCCGCAATCAAGCAGGCGGCGGAGCAGATTCCCGTTTTCTTCACCTTCAATATGTCTCTCGGCATTAACCTGCTTGTGGAGCTTGGAAAACAGGCGGCAAGGGTACTTGGCGGGCAGTTCGACGTAGAAATCGTAGAAAAGCACCACAACCTGAAAAAGGACGCACCCTCGGGCACGGCGATAATGCTGGCTGAGGCGATTAACAAGGAGCTGGGCGGTAAAATGAACTACGTTTACGACCGCCACAGCGTAAGAAAGCCCCGTGAAGCCAACGAAATCGGAATGCACTCAATAAGAGGCGGCACGATTGTCGGCGAGCACGACATTATTTTTGCAGGACACGACGAGGTTATCACCCTTTCCCACTCCGCAGGAAGCAAAGAGGTTTTTGCAGCGGGAGCGGTGAATGCGGCGGTTTACCTTGCAGGCAGGGAAAAGGGATTATACGATATGTCCGACCTTTTAGCGGACAGCTAAGGAGCAGTTATGACAACTATTACCGTAAACGAGCAGATTTCCGTTATTACCTTCGGAAACGTCCCCTTTGACAGCGAGAGCAGCTTTATTTACAATGTTTTTGCGGCGGCGGCACGGGAGAAAATCAACGTTGATATGATTTCAAAGGCTCCCGTTTCAGCGGCAAGCACCTCAATCGGCTTTACCTTCTCAGACGAGGATATGCCGAAAATGCTTAAGATAGCTAACGAGCTTAAAACCGACAAGGCGCCTATGGTTAGCTGCGGAAACGTCAAGTTTCTTATAAAGTCGGCGGAAATGGTGAACGGCGTAGGCTTTGCGGAAAATGTTTTTGGTGCACTTGCAAAAGCGAAAGCCAATCCTATTCTTATAACAACCGCAGTTGACGAGATTTCGGTAGTTGTCCGTGAAAGCGACAGCGCAGATTTTGAGAAAGAACTGCACGTTATATTTGGTTAATTGTAATTTCAGTATAATGCACAACCCGCCTGCCGCATTTTGCGGCGGGCGGGTTTTTCATTAGCTTTTTGTATTAGTAAACTGCTTGATAAATTGGAAGTTGTATACTTCCCCCTTTGTAATGTGTTTAGATTTTTCTTTCATATATCTTAACAAATTGGTCATATATATTCTTACGTACTTCTTCTGACAAACCGGCGTATTTTGTATCCAACACCTTTTTTACGGCTTCGTACTTCCTATTTTTATCTTCTATATCCGGACCACGGTCATAATAAAACCTCACATCATAAAAAATGTGTTTCATATCGTTACTTAAAGCTTGTAACACCCGAAACCCTTTCATAGAAAACTTTCCTTCCTTTATACCATCCTCCACACAGGGCTGTCGTGCCCAATCCAACATAAACCATTTCTCCATTGGCATATTTACACCATATTCAGAATCTAACAAAAAGTCATTTATCTCATTCCAATTAATATATAACGGCAAATCGTTTTCTTTCGCAAATAAATAGTCATCCCGCTGCAATTCCTGTTTTTTTCGCTTTCTTGTATTTCTTTCATAAACAATCCAGTATATTACCATTGCTACTACAATACACATGCTAAACATCTTTGTAATCATGGAATTTTTTTCGAAAATAATCAAGTATATTGCGATTACTACCGCAATGCATATGCTGAGTACCTTTATAATCAAACACTTCATTGTACATCTCCCTATCACAAAAATTGGAAATTAACAAGTCGACAAATTCCGATTTGTCACCGAGTTTATCATATCACAATCAAACAAACATTTCAATAAAAACCAAACCCGCTGCTGATACCAACCATCAAAGAACCCTCTGATCCATATTGAAAACAACCTTCCAGCCCTCATCTGTACAGCTCCAAGTGGTTGTAATATGAAACGTCCCCGCAAGGTCGCTGTTCTTTGTAACTCTCCACATACTGTTCTCCAGCTCAAGCGCTTCTGTAATTGTCATATAAACCTCCTGCAAAAAATCAAGTAAAAATAAAAAACTCACCTGTCATTGTCGGCTTTAAGCGTCACCCAAATTCCGGGTTAAACAACCGTCTGCCAGAAACTCAAGTATTCAAGGACCCCTGAGTCAACGCGACAAGTGAGTTTTTATTCAGTTATTAGCTATTGCGTTTATCGCAAATTATTCGTTGATCTTTGTTACAACGCCGGAACCAACGGTTCTGCCGCCTTCACGGATAGCGAAACGAAGACCTTCTTCGATAGCGATAGGAGTGATAA
>JBJERM010000059.1:0-2137 GCA_051882315.1 Ruminiclostridium sp. | reverse complement strand
CTGTTTTCCACAGGCTGCGATTATTTTCCAGATGGCAGCACTTTTATTTCGAATGTAATTGATGCATTTGACCGGATAGACAGACAGAAGCTCGCGAGGGATATCGTTGAATGCTTTAACAATGAAGATATTGAAGGTTTAAAGGATATGTTTTGCGATTATGTTAAGGACAGACATGATCTTGACGCAGAAATATCAAATGCTTTTGATTTCTTAAATGGGAGAATAACTAAATGGGATTATGAAATCGGACCAGAATCCAAGTCAATCGAATACGGACGAGCAACTTATTTGCAGTTTGTTACTAATTTAGAGGACATCTCAACGGAATCTGACGATGCCAATACATACCTGATTTCATATTGTTATTATGAAAGATGTGACGATTATAAAGAAACCGAAGGAATGACGCATTTAGTAGTATATCGGACGCCTGCAGGAGAAAAAATAACGTATGAGAATTATACGGTTATTGGCGAAGGGGGTGTTCCGCGAATAGCACCAAAAAACAAGTCAAGTGAATAATCTTTTTACGCACAGCAAACAATTATACTCTTATGTGATACAGCTTTTGTTTTCTTCTTCATTCTATAATACTATTCTGAAACAAAAAGGCTGTACGGCAACAAGCGTACAGCCTTAAAAATATACCTTTAAAGCCGATAAAATCAGCTGTTTCTGTATTCGTCGCAGACCTTTTTCAGCGTGTGTGGTCTGTCGGTGGTAATTCCGTCGGCGCCTATTTCTATAAGCCGCCGCATTTCCTCCTCATCGTTTATCGTCCAGTACTGCACCGCAATATTGTGCTTGTGGGCATTGTCGACAAAGGCTTTTGTGGAAAGGCTGAAGCCTGCCGCTTCGGTGGGAAGCTGGAAAATGGCTATTTTGTCGGGGAACAGGGCGTCAAGACCCAGCAGCTGCAAAAAGAAAAATAAGGTAGTTGTATTTGTTGCGGGAGAGCACATAAAGGTATCGGGCGCTTCGCCTGCTGCCTGCATACGCTGATATTCGGCATATATTTCCTCGTGAAAGCTTGCAAAGCATACTCTGTCAAAAGCGTTATACTTTTCGGTAAGCCGAAGAGCTTCTTTTAGTGCAGTCCTGCCGGTTTCGCCGCCTTGCTTTATCTCAACATTTATCCGTGTTTCGGGGAAGGCGGTAAAAAGCTCCTCAAGGGTTGTCACAAGGAAAATTTCCTCGTCACGGGGCAATATTCCCTCGGGGTAGGAAACATCTGTGGGGTATTTTCTGCTGCCGTTTTCGTCCTTGTAGCGCACTCGTTCGCCGTTAAGGCAGAAGTTCTCGTCAACGGGATTTTCGTAGCTGAAATCAACACGCTGTTCCAGAAGGTCGGAATAGTTCCAGTCGGAAATTTCCCCCGTAACATTGGTGTTGCGGTCAAGTGTTGTGTCGTGGGACAGGATAAGCACCCCGTCCTTTGTAATGCTTACGTCGGTTTCAATCATCATGTGTTCGTCAACGCTGTATGCATTATAAAAAGCTTCGAGAGTATCGTTTGGAAACTCCATATTTCCGCCGCCGTGGGCTACAAGCACGGGAAATCCTCCGTCTTTTAACAATGGATTTTCGGGTATGTAGCTTTTCTGGCGGGGAAGAAGGGCTATTACGGCGTAGGCGGTGAGGGCTGCCGCTAAAGCAGCAGCGGTTATTTTAAGGGATTTTTTCATTTTACAGCTCCTTTGCTGTTTTTGGCAGATTTACTATATTTATATTACACGTTTTTGCTCGGTTTGTCAATAAATGGTGCGGGATGAGGGGATTTGGTTTTGATTTGGTGCAGTTGGCGGGGCGATTGACTTTTGATTTTTGAGATGATATAATGAATGTATAATTTGTTGCTTTGAATATTGTTCGGGAGGAAAGAGCTATGAGCAGAGAACCGTATGCTGTCTGTGAGGGTTATGTTTTATATCTGATAGCAGATGATGACAAGGATAATTTCGTAGAATTGCAGCGTCAGATAAATGGCGACAGTACGATATTTTTTATGCCGGGGATAAAGGATTTTGCGTGGAATGCTATATTAAGCTTTGAAAATGAGAAAGCATATTCTGTTTATGAGAGCGGCGGAGAGTACTGTGGCTGCATTGAACTGAATAATTATAAGGGCGATACT
>JBJERM010000058.1:0-7195 GCA_051882315.1 Ruminiclostridium sp. | reverse complement strand
TACAATAAAATCATTTTTGTTTTCCTTTGTATCGTCCCATCCAACTGATTTCAAAAGTTTTGATTTGTTTGCTCCGTACATGGCATTGCCATTGTTACGTAATAAAACATCTATTGCGTGACCAAATTCGTGAGATATTACGCCAAGAGGAGACCCCGTTTCAACGGGATGATGATTTTTAAGGATATCTTTATTCAGCTTCTCCAATAATCCTGAGTTCTCAATATCAGTAAACAAACTTTTGTTCAAAGTTATACCCGATACTGACAATTTTTCACCAACAATTATTGTAGTATAGGCATGGTCGCGCAAATCGTCAATTCTCTTCAATTCAAGATATCCGATTTTTCCTTTAAGCTGTGGAACCGTTTTAAAACATATATCGATGCTATTATATATGCTTTCTGCAGATTTGAAATTGCAACCGTTAATATTTACGCTGTTAAAACCGCCTATTTCCTTTATCTTATCTGCTAATTGATGTACAGCATTTATTTCAGCTTCGCTTTTCTTTTGAACTACCGATTCAATTTTTACTCCTATGCTTTCGATAAGCTCGCTCATTTTACTATACTGTTTTTCAATATGGTCTGGCCATTGTTCAGGTTCGCCATACTTGTCCCAGATGTCATTTTCAAACGAAATGAGCTTTTCGTCAGTTTTCTCTTGCTCGGATTTGAGTTCTTGTTCTAATTTATTAAGGCGATTATAATATTCAATATCATCTTCTGATTCTAATTTAATTATACTACTTTCCGCCGATTTGTCAACACGTTTATCCCTAAAAACAAGCTTCCCGTCCTCGGTCGGCTCCAGCCTGTCAAGCCACTCCTCGAACTCCATATCCTCCGGAACCATATCCGCCATATCCTTATCCCATACGGCGTCAAGCTCTTCCTCGCTGGGTATCTTGCCGATAGTAGTTGAACGGCAGAACGGGTGCATAGGCGGAAGATTAAATCCCGCCCTTGCTTTGCTTACCGGAAAGGACCTGCCGTTAAGCCGCCTGCATATCGGAGAGGTATCATCGTCCATAACCGCCATATACTCGTATTCATCAACCTGAGCCTCTTTGTAGCCCGATATTTCCGCCTGATTGGTGATATATGTATTCTCGGTTCTGACAAGGCAGCGGGCATTGTGCGCCGCAACGCCGAAGCGCTCACGGACACGGGCAGCGGCTTTCTGTTCGCTCTCTCCCGTGATAAAGCTTTCCAGCAGATTGTTTTTCAGCGTTTGTGCAAGTCTGCTTGTATTGCCCCATATACGGCTTGAATAATGTCTGCCGCTCCAGCGGTTCTTCATTATCTCCTCGATACGGCTTTTCGGTATCTGATTGAAAGCTCCCGTTATTCCAGTACCTTGCTGAATATCGAAAATAGTGTGATTGTACGCCTTTTCGATTTCCGAAGAGAAAAATTCCGTATCTGTGTGCAGTTCCGAAGAATACAGGCTTTTGCATACCTTTTCCGCCCTTGCTACCGCCTCGTCAAGCCGATTTATGCGGTACTGATATGCAGGAGCCGAGATATATCCAAGCAGCTGCTGTTTCAGGTCGTTATCTGTAAGCCCGTTTATAATGCCGATAAGTTCCTTTGACGGAACATCGGGGGCGGCGTTTTCGATAAGCCTTTTGGCTTCTGCATGAGAAAGCCCGAAGGCGTTTTCAAAGCCCTGAAACACCTTTGCAATCTCTTTTTCAACGATTTTTGAGGAGGAATAATAAGCCTTGCCAAGCTCATCGGCAATTTTCTCCGAATCCTCCACAAAAACGTCCGACCTTGCCCTTGCACGCTCTTCCCAGTATTTCTTATTTCTGTGGCGGCTCTCCCGGTAATTCTTGTTAATCGTCATTATTTGCGATTATAGGCGTGTTCATATACATGCTCTGCTCAGCCTTGATTTTATCCTCCTGTTCCTTGTCAAGCTCCTCTATCGCCTTGTCCACGTTCTCAATAAAGGGGAACAGCGATAGCAGCGACTTGCGGGGAACTATGTTCTGTAAGGTTGAGGCAATCTGTGCATTTTCAAGCTGATTTACGGGCAGCGAGCGTGAGAAGGAAATCTTGATACTGTCAACGTTGACAGCAGGCATTCCGTAAAAGCTGTTGATATTATTGAGAATACGGAGCCTTATTCTGAGTCCTTCAGCAAAATAGCGCTCCTTTATGGCTACTCTCCTGTCCAAAGCAAGCAGCTTGTGCTTTATAGCTACGCCCGAAGCATTTCCCGAAAAGCTCTCATCTGACATATTCGGGACCTGAGAGATTTTGTGTATATCATCGGCGTAGGATTTGCGTTGTATGTCAATAGCCGCCTCGTCAAACTGTCTCGTAAGAAAGGAAGCGTCCGCCCCCTCAGGCAGCATAAGGAGTCCGTCCTCCTTTATGTTTCCGTAGGTTTCCCGCTCCTCTTCGGGGCTGTCCCCCAGCACCGTGCCTTTTATAAGAAGAATTGCGTCAACATACTGCTCTTTATCATTAAGGCGGTCGGATTGGAGGGTGTTATATGCGTCGATAAGGGATATAGCCTGCTCAAAATCGCCCTGCCGTTCGCCGTTGTTATAATATTCGATTATCGGAACATCGCCGAAATAATGGGGTTCGGGCTGACCTCCGGATATAACCTTATAACGGGTATCAAGGGTAAAATCGCATTTTTCAAAGGCGGTTACATACTGTCCCTTATAGCCCTTAAGCTTGCCGTTATTATCGGTAAAAGGGTAATAATAAACGCCGAACACGGGCTTCTGTTCGACGGTATCATCATATACTACAAAGGAATTCTGCGGATTAAGCTTTGCAAGCCTCGGAATAGGCTTTTCGTCGGAGGACATATACACATACTCATAAGCCCGTCCGTATATTGCATCGTCAAGGGCGAGGTCGGTATCCTGTACCGCCGATTCCGCCTGTTCAAGCCTCGTTATAATCGGCTTTATGTCGGTATCGTCCTCAGCGCTGTACTTTATAGGCTCGCCGAGAGTGTAGGATGACGTGAAATCCGCTATGTAAGCCGCATGATTTACCACAACTCTGTTGTTGCTGAGCCCCGAAGGCTTGGTTCTCGATAAGATTTCATGCTCGCCGATATAATAATCATAAAGCTTTTTAAGTCTCGGGAGCTCGTTTT
Organism: Ruminiclostridium sp.; assembly: GCA_051882315.1. Classification (GTDB taxonomy): domain Bacteria; phylum Bacillota; class Clostridia; order Oscillospirales; family Ruminococcaceae; genus Ruminiclostridium_E. The sequence goes on along the minus strand of JBJERM010000058.1, from coordinate 4,063 downwards.
TGGTATGTCTCTTTATAAAATCGGAAACGTCCTGAAGAGTGAGGGTTTCCGCTGTTAATGCTGTTGTAAAAATGGGAGTTACTTTCATATTCCTGCCTTTTAATAAATGCCCAGCAAGGATTTTTTCGCCGTTCTGGGCTTCTTGTTTCCGATAACCTGTTCAAGGGCATAACGTACTGCGTCAATGGTGTGGTTATCCTTATCGGGATAGCCGTCACGATATCCGCCGTTTCCGTCCGGGAGCAGCTCATATCGGCTGAACTCTCTCGCCGTATTGGGACAGCGCACCGGGTCGATAACTATCTGCTCAAGATTTTGCAGCCATACAATACCGTGCTCAACGCTTCCGCTGCCCTTATTTACTTTCTGAATACGCAGTCCCCTGTCCCGAAGCTCATCATTGGAGCGGGGTTCGGCGCTTTCTGCGTTTATTAAAGAGTTACTTTTATTCTCCTGCTTTATATGCCGTGTAATTTCGTCGAATTTTGCACCGCATTTATAATATTCATGAAAAATATACAGCACCTTTTTCCTGCTGTCATAATGCATTACGATATAAGCAAAGGGGTCTGCGCCGTAGCCCCAGTCAATTCCTCTGTATATGCGGTCAAAGCTGCCGAGCTCTTCCTTTGAGATTTCACGGACAGAGAGATTTGCGAAAACCTCTGCGCCCGTTCCGGTAATCTCTCCGAGATATTCATTTCTGTATCGGAGAAGGTTTGTCTTTTTCAGGTGTTCCGCCTCGATGAAGAACTGCTCACCGAGCCAGTCACGAGGAACACTGAGATAGTCGCTGCTGTGTATCGCCTTATCGGAACGAGGAACAAGCATTTCTGCATTTACCCAGTTTCTGACCGATTTCGGCGGGTTGAAAGTGTAAAATACATCATATTTTGAGCCGCCTCTGAGCAGCGACTGATTAATGCTGTCGATTTCCTCCTGCCCGAAGAACTCATCCGCCTCCTCGTACCAGACATAGCGAATATATCCGTTGGACACCTTCGTAGATTTAAGCTTTCTCGGCTTATCCGCCCCTCGGAAAAGTATTCGCTGGCCTGTGGTGATATAAATCATTTCAAGCGGGGTAAGCTTAAGCTTCCAGAACTCGCTCACACCCAGCTTGTTTATCGCCCAGACTAACTGCTCATAAACGCTGTCACGCAGTACAGTGCCGACTTTTCGTATTACTACGGCATTGGCGTCGGGATTTTTCATAATGCCGAGTATTATTTCAATGCTTGTGAAAGAGGATTTACAGCTTCCTCTTCCGCCCCTCATCCAGTAATGTGTAATTTCTCCACCCTTTATCGTCCTGTGCAGGTCGAAAAACGAGGGAGCAATCAGCTCCGAAATCCTTACATCAGACATCGTCTATTATCCTTACCTTTGAATCAGCCGTAACGCTCAGCTTATCGTTGAATATGCCCGTATGTCTTCCCAGCTGTTCAAGAGCCTTTAATTTATCGCAGAGCTTGATTTCCCGCTCTGTTGTTTCAAAATCAGCCCCTACGGTATTTTTAACCTTTATTGACTGAATGCAGGCAAGGTCTTCTTCGGAGGCTTCGCTTCTGATTGTCGCTGTGTTCGGGTCTATAACGTCCGTCGCCTTGACAAAGCCTACCTTTGCAAGCTCATTTATTACCCTGTCCGCCGTTATTCCCGTGCGCTTGGAGCGTTCCGCCATTGCTTTTCCTATATATGCGGAAATTTCAGGTTTTTTAAGGTTTTCGCTTCCTATTGAGCCTGCGGTTTCTACGGAATAACCTGCACGAATTGCCGCCTGAGTAGCATTAAGGTCGATAAGATATTCATCGCAGAATAGCTTTTGTTTCCTGGTTATAAGCAACGCTCCTTTCAGAAAAAGTAATTCCCCTTGCTTTATCAACAAGGGGAATTCAGGTAATTGACAGTAAATTTAGGCTTTACTTTATCATCATGAAGGCGCGGTTTTTATTTTTCCGCAGGATAATAATATCACAAATTCATACTGAAAAACAATGAATTTTATAAAATTTTTATAATTTTTTCGACCTCGTCGAGTGCTTTTCTCCGCCATTTGTAAATCGTCCGCACATCACGCCCAAAGGATTTAGCTACCGCCTCCCAGCTCATTCCGAGTATGTAATACCTTGTCAACAAGCTTCTGTAACGCTTATCACTTACTGCTGATATTGTTCTCTTTATCTCCCGCCGCAGTTTCACAAGCTCGTCAATTTCATCATTAATCTGATTTTCAATATCCACAATCTCTGGAACTGTATCGCCGACTTTGTCAGATACGGTACCTGTTTGCTCGTGGCGCTTTGGCGGAGTAACCTTTGTCGCTATATCAATCCAGCGGTTCCTCTCTTCCAGCAGGTCATTTATCGAATTATTGAGGTCACGGTAACGGCTCAGGTATTCTTCTGCGTTCATAAAATGCTCCTTCTGTCAGAAAGTTACTGTCCAGTTGAGGATAGCAGCGGCTATCCAATACACTGCCTTTTTATTCTCGTGCTGGACGAAGCAGACGATAGCGGCGGCAATATCGATTAATATCAGTATCAGCGGAAGGATTTGTTCGGGTTTAATTAATTCTTTCATTCATCAACCCACCCTTCCATTTTCGCACCGCACTCGTCGCAGTATTTTCGGTTCCAAGCGGTAGTTGTATTGCCGCAGCAGCTGCATTTGCTTATTTCTCCGCAGCCTGTATCCGTTACAATCCAATGCCCGTGACGGACGGGAGCAACATCTGCGATGGGAGCGAGTATGACATCATCATACATAACAACACGGTATGTTTTTCCGCATGCTTTTATATCGTATGTTTTGCTCAGTAACGCTTCCCGCTCTATGTATTCCTTTTCAGCCATTTTCGCCCTCCTCTTTTATCGCTCCCTTGCTTCTCAAATAACTGTAAAGCCATTGATACACATTCAAGGTATGCCCTGCGTTTGCGTATGCTCCTATATCTTCTTCAAGGTTAAACATAAGTTCTTCCGCAAACTCATTCATTGCACCGTTTCTAATCTCGTTGGTCTGCAATTCGTAATCTCTCATACATTCCTGTACGGATTTTTCTATTTGCTCTTTGTCAACCGCAATATTTAACGTCAGCCCCTTTTTGTTGTACTTATCCTTTAAGTCGTTAATTACTTCCTGCTGTTCGTGGATATAGTCAACTTTGCCGTGTAGCTCGTTTTTAAGGCGGTCAATCTCTGCCTTTTGGCGGTTAATAAGAGCAGCGGCTTCTCTTTTCATTTTTTCGCAATACAGACTACCACATATATTACAAGGACAATTCTTGCAACTTTCTATCGTAAAGTTACCACATAACTCCAAAGCCTTTATAATATCGTTATCTGTCATTGTCAGCCCTCCTGTTATAAGCTTGTGTCGCTTTCGGTTCGTGTTCTGCGCCATAAAAACAGATGTCAGCGCCGCATTTTTCGCAAACAAACATTATCGTTCCCATAAGCGGGGCTATTTTCTTATTGACTTTTCCCCCGCAGAACGGGCAGGGTTTTAATTCGGGCTCAGCCATTCCCTTCACCGCCTTCCAGTAAATAATGGTCGTCGTAAATATTGCCCCGTATCTCGAATTCATCGTTATAGGACATCGGGAAGCAATCACTGTCGGTTACAAGCACATATTCGCCATAGTGGGGGCGGAACACGATTTCCCCATATTTGCCGTTGTGGCATACTATATCCCCCTCGAAAATCTTCTTACCGTCCATATCGGTTACGCCTGTGTACTGTCCGACGGTTTTATAATCAACAATAACATTTAAACGACAATCAAAACCTTCTGATATATCTGTGAAATAAACGCTTGCTATTTCTTTTGTTTGAGAATTACTACTATGAATGCTGCCTAACCAACCATACACCCATTCCCCGTTATCCGCTCTCTTACCCCTGAATAAAATTTCACGCATTTTCTTCACACTCCTTATAGTGATAGCACCAATCGTTTTCGTTTTGCGTTGCTCCGTTAAAATAGCAACAATACAAGCCCCTTTCAGTTGTTTTAACATAAGAGCAGGTGTTACAATTAGGTTGCTTTTTTCTTTCTGCA
>JBJERM010000057.1:0-7195 GCA_051882315.1 Ruminiclostridium sp. | reverse complement strand
CCGCCTTCACGGATAGCGAAACGAAGACCTTCTTCGATAGCGATAGGAGTGATAAGTTCAACGTCCATTGTTACGTTGTCGCCGGGGATGCACATTTCCTTGTCAGCAGGAAGTGTGATAACGCCGGTAACGTCAGTTGTTCTGAAGAAGAACTGAGGTCTGTAGTTGGAGAAGAAAGGTGTATGACGGCCGCCTTCTTCCTTCTTAAGAACGTAAACCTGGCCGGAGAACTTGGTGTGGGGGTGAATAGAACCGGGCTTGCAGAGAACCTGACCACGCTCGATTTCGCTTCTCTGGATACCACGGAGAAGTGCGCCGATGTTGTCGCCTGCCTCAGCGTAATCAAGAATCTTACGGAACATTTCGATACCTGTTACAACTGTCTGCTTGGGTTCGTCTGTAAGACCTGTGATTTCAACTGTGTCGTTTGTCTTAAGAATACCACGCTCTACTCTACCTGTAGCAACGGTACCACGACCTGTAATGGTCATTGTATCCTCAACAGGCATAAGGAAGGGCATGTCAGCCTTACGGTCAGGAGTAGGAATATAATCGTCAACTGCGTCCATAAGCTCCTTGATGCAAGCGTACTCGGGAGCGTTGGGGTCTGTGCTTGTAGAATCAAGAGCAACCTTAGCAGAGCCGCGAACTACAGGGATTTCATCTCCGGGGAAGTCGTTCTTGGAAAGAACGTCACGGATATCCATTTCAACGAGGTCGAGAAGCTCTTCGTCGTCAACGTCATCGCACTTGTTGATGAATACTACCATAGCAGGAACGCCTACCTGGTGAGCAAGAAGGATGTGCTCTCTTGTCTGAGCCATAGGACCGTCTGTACCAGCAACTACGAGGATAGCGCCGTCCATCTGAGCAGCACCTGTGATCATGTTCTTGATATAGTCAGCATGACCGGGGCAGTCAACGTGAGCGTAGTGACGCTTGTCGGTCTCGTACTCAACGTGAGCTGTGTTGATTGTGATACCACGTTCTCTTTCCTCGGGAGCCTTGTCGATCATATCGTATGCTTCGAACTTAGCCTGACCCTTCATTGCGAGATACTTTGTGATAGCAGCTGTTGTGGTTGTCTTACCATGGTCTACGTGACCGATTGTACCAATGTTTACATGGGGCTTGGTACGGTTAAAATGTTCCTTTGCCATTTGTAATTCCTCCTAAAAGTTTGATGGTAATTTCCATAGGTATATTGTAACAAAAAACTATGGAAATTACAAGTAGTTTTGAAAATTTTTTTTATTCCTTGCTTCTCTTGTTTACGATGCCGTCTGCAATGTTCTTGGGAACCTGAACGTAGCTGTTGGGCTCCATTACATACTGTCCACGACCCTGTGTCTTGGAACGCAGATCGTTGGAGTAGCCGAACATTTCGGAAAGGGGAACAAGAGCGTTAATCTGCTTAACGCCGTTTCTGTCTTCCATACCCTGGATTGTACCACGGCGAGAGCTTAAGTCGCCGATAACGTCGCCCATATACTCTTCGGGAACGATAACTACAACCTTCATGATAGGTTCGAGAATTACGGGGTTAGCCTTCTTGCAGGCTTCCTTGATAGCCATAGAACCTGCAATCTTGAACGCCATTTCAGAGGAGTCAACCTCATGGTAGGAACCGTCGTAAAGTGTAACCTTAAGGTCAACAACGGGGTAGCCTGCCATAACGCCTGCCTGCATAGCGCCCTGAATACCTGCGTCAACAGCGGGGATATATTCCTTCGGAATAGCGCCGCCCACAACGCTGTTTATAAATTCATAGCCCTTACCTGACTCGTTAGGCTCAACGTGGAGCTTAACGTGACCGTACTGACCCTTACCACCGGACTGACGTGCGTACTTTGTATCAACGTCGGTAGCGGTTGTGATTGTTTCCTTATATGCAACCTGAGGTGCGCCTACGTTAGCTTCAACCTTGAACTCACGGAGAAGTCTGTCTACGATAATTTCAAGATGCAGCTCGCCCATACCTGCGATAATGGTCTGACCTGTTTCCTGGTCTGTCCATGTCTTGAAGGTGGGGTCTTCTTCTGCAAGCTTTGCAAGAGCAAGAGCCATCTTTTCCTGACCAGCCTTGGTCTTGGGCTCGATTGCAAGGTCGATAACGGGGTCCGGGAATTCCATGGATTCGAGAATTACGGGGTGATCCTCGTCGCAGAGGGTATCGCCTGTTGTGGTGTTCTTTACGCCGACAGCAGCTGCAATATCTCCGCAGTAGCAAACGTCAAGATCCTGTCTGTGGTTTGCGTGCATCTGGAGAATACGTCCCATACGTTCCTTCTTATCCTTAGTAGCGTTGAGTACGCTTGCGCCTGCCTCAACAATACCGGAATAAACACGGAAGTAGCAGATTTTACCAACGAAGGGGTCTGTCGCAATCTTGAATGCAAGTGCGGAGAACGGCTCGTTGTCGCCTGCTTTTCTTTCCTCTTCCTCGCCGGTCTCGGGGTTGATACCCTTGATAGGAGGAATGTCGAGAGGAGAAGGCATATAGTCAACAACAGCGTCAAGAAGCTTCTGAACGCCCTTGTTTCTGTAAGATGTGCCGCAGATTACGGGAACCATATCGTTAGCTATGGTAGCCTTTCTGATGCATCTCTTGATTTCCTCAGTTGTGATTTCTTCGCCCTCGAGGAACTTATTCATGATTTCCTCGTCCTGTTCAGCGACAGCTTCAAGAAGCTCTTCTCTGTACTTTTCAGCGATTTCCTTCATATCTGCGGGAATCTCTTCCACTCTCATATCCTTACCGAGGTCGTCGTAATAAACGTCAGCGTTCATTTCAACGAGGTCGATAATGCCTCTGAAGGTATCTTCAGAGCCGATAGGAAGCTGAATCGGAACTGCGTTTGTCTTTAAACGGTCCTTCATCATCTTAACTACGTTATAGAAGTCCGCGCCCATAATGTCCATCTTATTTACATAAGCCATTCTCGGTACGCGGTACTTGTCAGCCTGATGCCAAACGGTTTCAGACTGAGGCTCAACGCCGCCCTTAGCGCAGAATACTGTTACGGAACCATCGAGTACACGGAGTGAACGCTCAACCTCAACTGTGAAGTCAACGTGACCGGGGGTGTCGATGATGTTGATTCTGTGCTTTTTCCAGTATGCCGTAGTAGCAGCGGAGGTGATTGTGATACCTCTTTCCTGCTCCTGCGCCATCCAGTCCATGGTAGCTGCGCCTTCGTGGGTTTCACCAATCTTATGGTTGATACCCGTATAGAAAAGGATACGCTCGGTTGTAGTTGTCTTACCTGCGTCGATATGAGCCATGATGCCGATATTACGGGTCATTTCGAGAGTTACGTCTCTTGCCATATTTTCTCCCTTCCTTGATTACCACTTATAATGTGCGAAAGCTCTGTTAGCTTCAGCCATTCTGTGAGTATCATCGCGCTTCTTGCAGGAACCGCCCTGACCATTGAGCGCGTCTAAGATCTCGTTAGCGAGTCTTTCCTTCATTGTCTTTTCGTTTCTTGCTCTGCTGTAAGTGGTGAGCCATCTGAGACCTAAGGTTCTGCGTCTTTCGGGACGAACCTCCATAGGTACCTGATATGTTGCACCGCCCACACGGCGAGCCTTAACTTCTAACTGAGGCATGATGTTTTCCATTGCCTGTTCAAATACTTCGAGGGGCTCCTTGCCGGTCTTTTCGCCTACGATTTCAAATGCGCCGTAAACGATTTTCTGTGCTACGCCCTTCTTGCCGTCCAGCATGATGTTGTTGATAAGTCTTGTTACAAGCTCCGAATTGTAAAGCGGATCCGGTAAAACATCACGCTTCGGTACGTTACCTCTTCTTGGCACTTTACTTCCCTCCTTCATAAATTTGCGCCGCAGCCCTGCTGCGACAAACGAAATCATCGGTACTCGAAAGCGTCGCGGCTTATAGCCGCCAACCTCCCGCCGTCCATTCAGAGGTACTATATATAATACCTCCGCAAATGCGGCAGTTGATTACTTAAACACGGTTTAAGTTACGCCTTTTTTGCACCAGCCTTCGGACGCTTAGCGCCGTACTTGGATCTACCCTGCATTCTTCCGTCAACGCCCTGTGCGTCAAGAGTACCACGTACGATATGATAACGTACACCAGGTAAATCCTTAACACGTCCGCCTCTGATAAGAACAACGCTGTGTTCCTGAAGCTTATGTCCGATGCCGGGGATATAGGCAGTAACTTCATATCCGTTGGAAAGTCTTACTCTGGCTACCTTACGCATAGCGGAGTTAGGCTTCTTAGGTGTTGCAGTTCTTACAGCTGTGCAAACTCCACGCTTCTGGGGAGCTGTTACGTCTGTGGGAGCCTTCTTAAGAGTGTTAAGACCCTTTAAGAGTGCAGGAGCCTTGGACTTCTTCTCGGATACCTCTCTGCCCTTTCTTACGAGCTGGTTAAAGGTTGGCATTATTTCACCTCCAATAAAAATATCTACTGCGGGATTTTTCCGTAAACGGGATTTCTCCGTAACCGGATTTTGTCCGCAATACTTTAATATTATATACAAAAAAACGGTAAAAGTCAATACTTTCAAAATTTCTCCGAAAATATTGTAGCTTTTACCGTTTTAAATGAATTTTAAACCTTATTTTTGTGCAGTTTGCTTAAGCCCGCTTATTCCTGCGGAACGGAAGAAGCAGTTTCTTCTGTTTCCTCGGCCTCTTCCTGGTCTGCGAACATTCCTGTTCCGGCAGGAATCAGCTTACCGATAATAACATTTTCCTTAAGTCCAAGCAGCGGGTCAACCTTGCCGTGGATTGCTGCGTCGGTAAGAACTCTTGTGGTCTCCTGGAAGGAAGCTGCGGACAGGAAGCTGTCTGTTGCAAGAGAAGCCTTTGTAATACCGAGAAGAACAGGAGCGCAAACAGGATCCTTAAGGTCTGGCTCGCCGTTTGCACGACGCTGTGCAAGGTCGTCAAGAATCTTTGCAAGCTCGTTCTTGTCGATTGTAGCGCCGGGAAGGAGATAAGAATCGCCGGGGTCGTCAACTCTTACCTTACGCATCATCTGACGTACAATAACCTCGATATGCTTATCGTTGATATCAACACCCTGTAAGCGGTAAACCTTCTGAACCTCGCTGATGATGTAGTTCTGAACAGCCTGCTCGCCCTTAACAAGAAGAACGTCGTGGGGGTTGATAGAACCTTCGGTAATGGGGTCGCCTGCCATAAGATAATCGCCGTCGCTTACCTTAGGACGGTAGCCGAAGGGAACGGAGTAAGCCTCCTCCGTGCCGTCGTCTGCGGTAACAATTGCGTGACGGGTCTTCTTTATTTCCTCAAATCTTACCTTACCGGAAATCTTTGTGATAATTGCGCTGGACTTAGGACGTCTGCTCTCGAAAAGCTCTTCAACACGGGGAAGACCCTGTGTAATATCCTCTGCGGAAGCGATACCGCCGGTATGGAAGGTTCTCATTGTAAGCTGTGTACCCGGCTCACCGATAGACTGAGCAGCGATAATACCTACTGCCTCGCCTATTGTGATAGGATTGCCGTTTGCAAGAGAAGAACCGTAGCACTTAGCGCATACGCCGTGCTTAGCAGCACAGGTAAGAACGGAACGGATTCGTACTCTCTCAGCACCTGTTGCAATTATCTTCTGAGCGTCTGAGTCGTTTATAAGCTTATCCTTTGAAACGAGCACTCTGCCCTGCTCGTCCTTGAAGTCCTCAACAAGGTATCTGCCCACAAGTCTTTCCTGGAGGGATTCGATTTTCTCCTTGCCCTCGCGGATTTCGTAAACCTCGATACCCTCGGTGGTACCGCAGTCATCCATACGGATAATAACCTCCTGAGAAACGTCGACAAGACGACGGGTAAGGTAACCCGAGTCAGCCGTTCTCAGCGCCGTATCAGCAAGTCCCTTACGTGCGCCACGGGAGGAGATGAAGTATTCCATGATGTTAAGACCTTCACGGTAGTTGGCACGAATCGGGATTTCGATTGTTTCACCGGAGGTATTTGCGATAAGTCCTCTCATACCTGCCAGCTGACGAATCTGGTTGATACTACCACGGGCACCGGAGTCAGCCATCATAAAGATTGGGTTGTACTGGTCAAGGTTCTTTGTAAGGGCGTCGGAAACGTCGTTTGTAGCCTTGTTCCAGATTTCAAGAACAGCGTTCTTTCTTTCCTGATTGGAAATGAAGCCGCGGGAGAAGTTCTTGTTGATTTCCATAACCTGCTCGTCTGCGTCCTCGAGAATCTGCTTCTTCTGGGGAGGAATGGAGGCGTCGCATACGGCTACGGTGATTGCAGCCTTGGTGGAGTACTTGAAGCCTAAAGCCTTGATTTTATCAAGAACCTGAGCTGTCATAGCAGTTCCGTGGATTTTTATGCATCTTTCGATAATCTGACCTAACTGCTTCTTGCCTACCTTGAAGTCAATTTCAAGATTAAGCGCCTTTTCGGGGTCGCTTCTGTCAACAAAGCCTAAATCCTGTGGGATATGCTCGTTGAAGATAATCTTGCCGACAGTTGTACTGATTATACGCTGGATTGTTTCCTCGCCGATTTCCTTTGTAACTCTTACCTTTATTGCAGCATGGATTGAGATTACTCCGTCCTGATATGCCATAAGAGCTTCGTTGAAATCACGGAATACCTTGCCTTCGCCCATTTCACCTGTCTTTGCAAGTGTAAGGTAGTATGAGCCAAGCACCATATCCTGTGTAGGAACTGTTACAGGCCGTCCGTCGGAGGGCTTTAACAGGTTCTTGGCAGCCAACATAAGGTTTCTCGCTTCGCTCTGTGCCTCCTCGGAAAGGGGAAGGTGAACCGCCATCTGGTCGCCGTCGAAGTCGGCGTTGAAGGCTGTACATACAAGGGGGTGAAGCTTAAGCGCACGTCCCTCTACAAGTACGGGGGAGAATGCCTGAATACCCAGTCTGTGAAGTGTAGGCGCACGGTTAAGCAGAACAGGGTGATCCTTGATAACGTCCTCAAGAACGTCCCATACCTCGTCCTTAGCCCTGTCAACCATTTTTCTTGCGCTCTTTATGTTGTTGGAAAGACCTCTTGCGACAAGCTCCTTCATTACAAAGGGCTTGAAAAGCTCAATTGCCATTTCCTTAGGCAGACCGCACTGGTCCATACGAAGATCAGGACCTACGACGATAACCGAACGTCCGGAGTAGTCAACACGCTTACCAAGCAGATTCTGACGGAAACGTCCCTGCTT
>JBJERM010000056.1:0-2151 GCA_051882315.1 Ruminiclostridium sp. | reverse complement strand
TTGATTTCTACTATGACAAGGAAAATATGTCCGTTGGAACGAAGATAATCGACAATATATCGGTGCATATCCCCGAAAAGACCACGACAGCAGTAGTCGGACCCAGCGGCGGGGGAAAGACCACCCTCTGTCACCTTATCGCGAGATTCTGGGACGTTGACAGGGGCAGCATAACCCTCGGCGGCGAGGACGTCAGAGCTTACAGCATGGACAGTCTGATGAAGAATTTCAGCTTTGTGTTCCAGAACGTGTATTTGTTTGAGGACACCGTCGCAAACAATATCCGTTTCGGGCAGAGCGACGCTCCTATGGAAAGGGTCGTTGAAGCTGCGAAGAAAGCCTGCTGTCACGATTTTATAATGTCGCTCCCGAATGGTTATGATACCGTGATTGGCGAAGGCGGAGCGAGTCTTTCCGGCGGTGAGAAGCAAAGAATTTCTATCGCAAGGGCGATAATGAAGGACGCTCCGATAATCATTCTTGATGAAGCGACCGCGAATGTTGACCCGGAGAACGAGGACAGGCTTCAGAAAGCAATTGAGGAGCTTACCAGAAACAAGACGATAATCATGATAGCTCACCGCCTGAAAACGGTGCGGAATGCGGATAATATCCTTGTCATTGATAAGGGGCATATTGTACAGCAGGGCAAGCATAGCGAGCTCGTTCAGCAGGAGGGTATTTACAAGCGATTCGTAGAGTCAAGGGAGCTTGCGGCAAGCTGGAAGCTGTGAGTTGTTTTTTAGGGAGCAGTCTGATGGCTGTTCCTTTTCCCTGTATATAAAAGTAGAACTGCATCCTTGCTTTGGTCAGAATTGCATTAACTGTTTTCATATATGATGAGGAAAAAGCTGGATAAGGAACGTCTGATAAACAAAATGGGTCATCTTCCGCCGTTTGTTATGATGCTTGTTGATAGAGCAATACGCATAAGCGTAGGGCTTAAATCCGAGTATAATTAAGGAGAAATTCTTATGAACGAAGAAGCAAAAGCAATTTTAACGCTGCATCTGTGCAACCGTTTTATTGACAATTTGTCCGAGAAAAAACTAATAACCGAACACCAGCGCAGAAAGCTTCGGAATTCTGTCAAGCGGCGCATTATAAAGCTTTGAACCCTGTCTCATCTTGTCGGATTTGATATAAAACCGTAGATATTTTCGTCCGGATTGATGATAGATTTCTGTAAGCTTTTGTGGTATTGTGGTGTGCGAAAGGAGATGTTTATATGCCGGAAATTACTATAATTCCTGCCCGGAACAGGTCAGGGGAAATAGTCCGTGCCGCAGCATACGCAAGAGTTTCCAGCGGTAGCGATGACCAGCTGAATTCATTTAATGCACAAATCAGATACTACATCGAGCTTCTGAAAAACAGTACCGATACCGTGTTTGTGGATATGTATGCTGACGAGGGAATCACAGGCACCTCCTCCGCCGGACGTGATGAATTTCAGCGGCTGATGAATGACTGCCGCAAAGGGAAAATCGATAAAATACTCACAAAGTCGGTGTCAAGATTCGCGAGGAATACAAAGGACTGCCTTGAAGCTGTCCGTGAGCTGAAATTGCTGGGAGTGTCGGTTTATTTCGAAAAAGAAAAAATCGACACCGGCGAGTTAAGCTCGGAAATGCTGCTCACCCTGTACAGCCAGTTTGCACAGGAAGAATCGATGTCAATATCGAAAAACGTGCGAATGGGTTTACGAAAGCGAATGCAGGACGGTACATACATTCCCGGTTCTACGCCGTTCGGTTATATCAAAGGCGAAAACGGTCTGGAAATCGATGTGCATAAAGCCGAGATTGTGCAGGCAGTATTTGCTGACTTTCTGCATGGAGTAAGCGAAGCGGCAATAGCCGACAGCTACGGAATAGGGATTGGTACTGTAAAATACATTCTGCGAAATGAAAAATATACAGGGGATTCCTTGTTTCACAAGTGGTACACCACAGACACGCTTCCGTTTAAACGTGTTAAAAATAACGGCGAGCGGGAGATGTACTTTGTGCAGGGAACTCACCAAGCCATCATCTCAAAAGATGATTTCAGCAAAGCGCAGAAATTATTAGAGCAGAAGGGCAGAAAGCATAGGGGAAAATCAACTGTAAGCTATCCATTTCATAAGAAGATTTACTGCGGTATATGCGG
>JBJERM010000055.1:0-7227 GCA_051882315.1 Ruminiclostridium sp. | reverse complement strand
GATCTGACGAGTAATTTATCCGAGATTATTGTTATTTTATTTTTTGTTGCATTTGCACTTGATTTTTTATGGATTTGTGCTATAATGTAAATTATAGATACGCTCTTTAAAGCGATAAATTACTAAAAGAAAGAAGATAAAATCATGAACATAGCAGTTATCGGACTCGGACTTATAGGCGGCTCATTCTGCAAGGCGCTTAAAAAGCATACCTTTCATCACATTATGGGCATAGATAATAATAAGGAAACCATAGCAAAGGCTCTTGAAACAGGTGCAATTGACGAGGAAATAACCCCGGACAGACTTGGCGAAGTTAATCTTACCATCGTCTGCCTGTACCCAGAGGAAATCGTTAAATTTGTAAAGGAAAATGCAGCCAATTTCAAGAAAGGTTCAATCGTAATAGATTCATGCGGTATCAAAGAATATGTGGTAAACGAATGCACTCCCGCTCTTGACGAAAATGGCGTGATTTTCGTAGGAACTCACCCCATGGCAGGCCGTGAATTTTCGGGCTTCGACTATTCAACGGACAACCTTTTTGAAGGCGCAAGCTTTATTATAACTCCCACCGATAACACACCACAAATTGCTGTTGACCTTCTCCAAACCCTTGCCGGAAGCATAGGCTTCGGAAAAGCGGTTGTTTCAACCCCGAAAAAGCACGATGAGGTAATCGCATACACCTCTCAACTTGCCCACGTTGTTTCAAACGCTTATGTCAAGAGTCCTGTGTTGCTGAATTACGACGGCTTTTCGGCAGGAAGCTTTCAGGACCTTACAAGAGTTGCAAAGCTCAACGAGTATATGTGGTCCTCGCTTTTCCTTTGCAACAAGGAGGCTTTGCTCAGGGAAATCAACTGCATTTTAGAGCATATAACCGAGTACCGGGACGCTCTTGTGGATGACGACGCACAGAGACTTACCGAGATACTCCGTGAAGGACGTATACTTAAAGAAAAAAGCATTGAGCTTTACGGTAAGGATTCAAAAAAGTAAGGAATTATCATGGCAAATAACACTTCTCGAACAGCTTTCAGCATAGCATTTTGCGGAATTGTTTCCGCAATAAGCGTAATCGTAATGTACCTTAGCCTTATCCCCGCCTTTGCCTATGCGGTTCCTGCTATTGCAGGAATGTTTATATGGACGGTAGGCGAGCAGACTGGAAGGAAATGGGCATATCTATCTTATCTTACCGTTTCCCTGCTCTCCTTTATTCTTGTACCCGAGCTTGAAGCAGACTTTTTTCTGCTGTTTTTCTTCGGCTACTACCCTACCCTGCGGCATACGCTGGATAAGATTAAGAACAAGCTTCTTCGCTATTTAGCTCGGCTTGGAATCTTCAATATTGCTGTTATAATAGTATATAACATTCTCGTAATTCTTATTTCGGCGGAGGAAATGCTTGAAGGACTTGAGGATTTCGGGCAGTACGCCCTGCTTATCTTCTGGGCTGCGGGAAATGTAGCTTTTGTTCTGTACGACCTTTGCCTTGACACTATAAAGCTGGCATATATCAAGCTTTTAAAACCAAAGCTTTCAATAAAATTAAAGTGAAAATATAGCGGCATTATCTTTTTTCGGATAATGCCGCTGTTTTTATTTCATATACTTATCCGCAAATTCAAGCACCCTGCCCCAGTATCTTTCAGGCTCAGTATTGCTGCTTTCAACGTGCCCTGCCCCGTAAATAACAAGCTTTTCCTTCGGCTCAGCCGCCGCTTCAAACAGCCTGTCATGCATTTCAAAGGGCACAAAGGTATCTGAGCTTCCGTGGATTAGCAGGATAGGCAGACGTCTTTTTCCTACCGCTTTTATGCAGTCTGCGTCCTTCATAACGCTCCAGCCCTTTCTGAGCCTTGTTATTATATCAACAATCCAGAGCAGCGGATAAGGCGGCAGGTGCAGAAGCTGCTTCATATTATAGGCAAATTCGTCCTTTACAGAAGTATATCCGCAGTCCTCGATAACTGCTCTTACAGCAGAAGGAAGCTTTTCGGCGGAAGTAAGCATTACCGTAGAAGCGCCCATGGAAACTCCGAAAAGCAGAATTTTTTCTGCGCCCATTTCAGTTATAAGCTTATCTATCCAGTCGCATAGGTCAAGCCGCTCAAGGTGTCCCATTGTGATTTCATTTCCCTCGCTCAGCCCGTTTCCCCGAAGGTCGGGCATAAAAACGCTGTACCCTCTGTTATAGAACTTTTCTGCGTAGCAGCCCATATTCCCGCTTTCAGCGTCATAGCCGTGAACAAGAATTACCCAGCTGTCGGAGCTGTTCTTAACATAAGAACCATGGAGAAAAAGCCCGTCTCGGGAGGTTATGTAAACGTCCTTTCTGTCAACTGTATGAAGCCATTTTTCATCCTCGCGCTGACTTTTGCTGGGGAATTTTTTTATGTCGGTTTTAAGAAAAATCCTGTAAAGTATTGCTGCCGCCGCAGTAAAAAGACCTGCCAGCGCAAGAAAAATTCCCAGAAGCTTATTCATAAACTTACCCCCGCATTTATATTGTAATCTGATTATATCGCTGATAAGCGGTTTTGTCAATTATTGTCGGGAATATATTTCCTGCTGAACAGCAATATTTCCTCTCAGCTTTATATCCGCACCCAGAGTTATTCCGTCTTCTGTTCGCTTAATGCTTTTCTTTATATCAACAATTTCGTAATCCGAAAACATATTGAGGCAGTAAAGCTCAAGCTTCTGCTCCAGAAGCCGCTCAACGTCCTCCATTTTTCTTGTAACTGTAACAGTTTCATACTCCGTGAAGGTATCTGTTTTGATTTTAATTGGCATTTCTGCTCCGAAAAGGCTGAAAGTTCTTATTTCCTCGCTGCAGATTTTGTTTTCACGGCTTACCGGCTCATTGTAAAGAGGAAATGCAACTCCAAGTATCATAAGCTGGCTTTCTGTTTCGGTTTTGCCCGTCGGCTGCTTTTCCTCGGTTGTATAGTTCATGGAGAACTCGGCGTGTTCGCTGAACTCCGCAATTATTTTCGCATTTGCATGGGTAAGGAGAATATTCCCGCCGCCGTCGTTTACAGTACCGCTTACGATTATGCTGCCCTCTGCTACGCCGCTGCCCTTAGGATAAAGAAGCTGACCCGAATATACCTCGGTATCTATAATAGTGCCTGATTTTTCTGCAATTACATTACATGGACTGCTCAGGGGGATTTCTGGTTCCTCGGGGAAACTGGTTTCGTTAAAATAAACGTCAGCCCTGCTTCCGTTTACCTCAATGTTTATCCAGCCGATTTTATCTACTGCCCGCATAATTTGAAGCTCAGCCTTGTTGGTATTGAGAGAGCCTGTATAAGCGCCTATGGTTATCCCGCGGGCTTCAATCTGCTTTAAAATAAAGCTGTCGGAAAGCTGGTCGTTGCCGTGTATTTCTATATGCCATAAGAAGCGCTGGAGGGTGAGGATTGCAAATGCCGTAAAGATAACGCCAAGCACAAGTCCTTTCCTCTTACTCAGAAATCCTGCCCGCAGCTTTATACCGACCCGCTTTTCTACCCGTACCCTTACTCCGTAGCTGCGGGAAATAGCGGCAATTGTTCTGTAATCCTTCCGCTTTGCGCGGGCATAGATAACCCCGCCCTTGTTATAAACTTTTTTCAGCCTTATGCCCCTACGGAAAAGGTGGCTTATATATTCCTCGCAGTAAGCTCCTATAACGGAAATTATTATCTCTCTGAAAAGCATTATTTTTCTGTCCTTTCCTCAAAGCTTACCGAATGGAAGCTGCCCTTTATTATTACTCCGCTGCCGCTGAAATTCTGCATAGTAAGACCCAGCCCAACTATTGTTATATTGCATTTCGGAAGGCGCATAACAATAGTATTTTCATTGAAAAGCAGTATCTCATGGCAGCACTCAACTATCATGCTGCGATTATCCTGTATCTGAAGCAGTGAGTGTCTGTCGGCAGACTTCTTCGCCTGCTCGTAACCGTCTGCAAGCTTATAAATATTCATTTTATCGTCCTCCCGTAAATATATATGTTAGTAAAACATGGATAATTCATACAGAAAAGGACTGCAATATTATGAAACCGGATAAAACTAAGATTAATAAAATACTCGCAACAGCCGCAGCAGCGGGAGTCGGGATACTGATAACGATATTTTCAAGGGAAACCTCCGCAAGCGTTGTAAACAGCATACATATCTGCGTAAACGCCATAATTCCCTCAATGTTCGCCTTTATGGCAATTTCCTCCTATATCATAAGCTCGGGACTGTACAGGTATATTTCAGCGCCTTTTTACTTTCTTTTAAGAGGCGTAATCAGGCTTGACAAGCAGTCCTTTTCTATTTTTATGCTTAGTTTAATCGGCGGATACCCTACGGGTGTCAAGCTGATTTCGGAAATTACTGCGCATAATAAAAATTATCACGCAATTGCTGAAAAACTCAGCGCCATTTGCTACTGTGTATCTCCGCCCTTTGCAATTACAATGCTGGGACTTGGGATTTTCGGCAGCGAGGAAGCGGGAGTTATCATATATATATCAAATGTTCTGGCTTGCATAACCGCAGCAGCAATATTTACACGGATGTTCCCGATAAATACAGATAATTCCGGTCGGGAAGAAAAAAGCGGCGGGCTTATTTCCGCAGTAAACGGTACCGCCGCCTCGCTTATAACCGTATGTGCGGTAATAGTTGCTTTCAACGTGCTGCTGACTGCATTTCAGTGCGTTGCAGGACTTTTTTCCATTGAAATTCCAGACGGAATACTGGGCTTGCTTGAAATAAGCAACCTGCTCAAAACGCAAAATCCCTCCGCTTCCCTTCTTCCCTTTGTTTCGGCCGCTTCCTCCTTTGGCGGAGTATGTGTTCTCGTCCAGTGCGCTGCACTTGCAAAAAAGCAGTTCAGCCTTAAATATTTTCTTATAATGCGACTTCCCTGCGCAGCGCTCAGCGGTTTTTTTGCCTCAGTTATTATGAATTTCTGGGAAATATCAGTTACCGCTTCGCCGATTTCTGCTTACTACAGCTTTGTTTTCAGCGCAGATAAGGCTGTAATACTGCTTCTTACCGCTATGTGCATATTAATTTTTCTTAAAAATGAAAAAATTTTCAAAAAAGTATAGAAATTTATGTGCAGATATGCTATAATTAGGTTAAACCTGTTATCGGGTAATATATTTTGCAAACCAAGGGAGGTTTTTATATGAAAAAGAAGCTTTTCGGAAATAATATCAAGCCCGCATGCAAGTACTGCCTGCTTTGCACTCCTATGGAAAACGACAAGTACAGCTGCAGCAAATTCGGCGATGTAAAGGCTTACGACGCCTGCAAGAAATTCACCTACAATCCTCTTATGAGAATCCCTAAGAAGGAAGTTCTTCTTGCAAACTCAGATGTAAACAAAATTAATTTCTGAGTTTTATTACATTTTGTTGTTAATATTCAACATATTCATTAGTCTTTGTTTGGTATATTTTGCTGATTGACTACAATGTATAATTATGGTACTATATTTTAGTAATCATTTGTAAACGGTTACATATAATCAGATTGTCGAAAAGCCATTTTCAGGGTGGCGAGAAGCGCTGCATACTGAGAAGCGGACAGCGGTCGGTTCATCGACAGCCTGTAGAATTTTGCGGAGGTTAATATGACAAAATCAAAGAAGATTATTTCCTGTATGCTGGCATTTGCCGCTCTGGTAAGCATAGGAAGCTGTGGGGGCGGTGGAAGAACCGATACGGGAAATAGCACAGCAACTACAACAACTGCCTTGGCAACAAGCACTACAGTTAACGATGATATTGAAAATCCCGTTGACGTAGGCGACATCACGCTTGACGTTACAGACCTTGATACATCAGATATTAAAGGTACAACTATCAAGTATCTCGGTGTTTACAATCCCACGTTGGCAGGAGATGTAAAGCCCGCTTACAAATATTTTGTTGAGAATTACGAAGCTGAAATGGAAGTTGAAATCTGTGCCGACGCAGAAATCATGGAGAATGTAGCAAAGTATATTGCAGCGGACGCTTCACCCGACCTTGTTGATATGCGCGACAATACTTTCCCCTACTACATAGCAAAGAACTCCTACGAGCCACTTGACCAGTACTTCGACCTTTCCGCTCCCCAGTGGGACGGCGTTGCAGACATTATCGACAGCTATGCAGTCGGTGGAAAACACTACTATTACCCCTGGTGCTACTATGTTGCTCCCTGCGTAATGATTTACAACAGAGGTCTTTTCAATGAATATGGAATCAACGACCCCAAGGAATTATACGACGCAGGCAACTGGAACTGGGATACCTTCTATGACTGCATGGTTAAGTTCGTAGAAAATACCAAGATTGAGGACGCTATCGGCTTATATGGCTTTATGTCCTCTTCCGCAATCAACTCCACAGGCAAGGCTCTTATTTCCTATGATGACGGAAAGTTTGTAAACAATCTCCGTTCACCTGAGATTGACAGAGCCGAGACATTCCTTGAAAAGCTTAAGAAAGAAGGTCTTTCCAGCCTCACCTACAACGATTACTCAACAGTTGCTCACGAGCCTGTTATTGACGGCGCAGCAGCATTCCACATCGTAGGCGAATGGAAGATTACCGACTACTCAAAGATTCAGGCAAAGAGCGGCAACGAAGACCTTGATATCTTCTTTGTACCCTTCCCCAAGGATCCTTCTGCTGACAAGTATTACTACGCATTCAAGACCTTCGGTTACCTCGTTCCCGCCGGTTCCAAGAACGCAAAGGCTTCCTGCGTATTCATCAACTGCGTTCGTATGAGCATTACAGACGAAGAGCTCGCTGCAACAACCAAGGAAAGTATCATGAAGAACAAGAAGTACACAGACGAGCAGTACGAATTCTGGAATCTCTTCCACAATGCAACAAACTTTGAGTCCGACTGCCTCATCAAGGAATTCTCCAGCAGCTTCGACACCGATACACTCAGCACTGTAATCACTCCTATTCAGGAAGATGTTCCCTTTGTAGACGACTCAGATGAAAAGGTTACTTCCTGGACAGTCCTCAAGGAAAGCAACTACAATATGCTTGAAACAAAGGTTGAGGAAATGAATGCTCTCTTAGGTGCATAATTATCCTATATCAGAAAAATTTCACGGTATTGCGTTTTGCAGTACCGTGATTTTTATTTTTGTGCAGGTTCCTGTTCCTGCCCCAAAATTTCCTGAAAAGTATTGAAATTCCCATATATTTATGGTATAATA
>JBJERM010000054.1:0-7261 GCA_051882315.1 Ruminiclostridium sp. | reverse complement strand
ACATTGACTGGAAGGTAAAGAAGCTTATGCCGATTGGCAGGGGCAGCTTCGGGTCGTTAAGTCCTAAGGCGAAAAGATTGTTTGCGTTTTGTATAACAAAGCCGCTGTACTTGAAAATTCCCAGAAGCGACAGGTTCATTACAAGGGAAACAATAAGGCAGATACGCTTTACAACGATATTCTTATCAAATTTCCATATCAGCAGTCCTGCCGTATAGTCAATAAGCGTTGAGCCAAGCATTACAAGCACATAGACAGGCTCTCCCCAGGCGTAGAACACAATGCCGCTAAGGAGTATAACAAAGTTTTTCAGCTTTTTCGGTGCGGCGTAGTAAATAAGCATTACCGCCACAAAAAAGAGAAATATAAATACAAGACTTGAAAATACCATATTTTTGTTCCTTTTTACTGTTCTTTCCGGGAGATTTCAAGCAGAGCTTTTTCGTACTGTTCCCTGTCGTAAAGGCTGTTGAGGGCTTCTGAAAGCCCCTCCGAGCTTAGTCTTTCTGGCAGTCCCAGCGCTTTGCAGAGTTGTTTTCTTAAAGCGGCGCTGTTGTTTTTTCCGATGAGCCCGTCATCCAGCATATCCGCCTTTGTCAGCCATTTTTCTTTAGGTGCAGTCGGGCTTTCGGAAAGCACTCCTGCCTCAATAAAGGCTTTTCTTAAAATCTCCGGGTCAATTCCCTCTACCCCAAGCTTTCCCTCAGCGGAGGGCTTTTCCTTGCGGCGTTCCTTGCCGAAAACGTCGGGAATATATATGTTTATTATTTTTCCGCCGCCGATACAGCTTTTCAGGTGGTTTCGTATCTGAAAGCCTGCGCCGTCGCTGTCCGTAAGTATTATTACACCCGTCTTATGTGCAAATGCACGGATAAGGGAGATTTTTTCCTTGTTTTTGTAAATTCCGAAGCCGTCGGTGGTGATAACTATGCCGTCAACTATGCTCTTAAGCTTTATTTTGTCGTACTTGCCCTCAACTATTATGGGCATATCTATTTTTATCATCCTCTGCTCTCCTGCTGCATAAACAGGGAAGTCACCGCCTGCTCAATAATTATTCGGTTTGAAACGGGGGAGGACTTCATTTTTATATCCGCTTCTGAAAGAATACGGACCGTTTCCCGAAGATAGCCGATTTCAAGCTTTCCTACTGCGTTTACCGCTTTGTTGAACGCCCACACCCTGTTTTTCGGGTAGCCGAACTGCTCAGCCGCCACATTCGGATTTACTCCGTTGGCCTTTGCAAGCTTTGCGTAGTAAAGGTCGAGAAAGGCGGAGGAAAGGGCGGACATTATCATTACCGGCTCGGTCTGCTCGGCGAAAAGCTCGTCGATTATACGAAAAGCCCCTTGTCGGTTTCCCGAATTTATCGCTGCCGCAAGCTCATAAACTCCCGTGTCAAGGCATTTTGCCACAAGAGTATCTATAATTTCCTTTGTTATCGTTCCGCCCGTTCCCACATAGCTCATAAGCTTTGCGGTTTCCTCGCTTACCGAGGTCATACTTCCGTTTACACGCTCGGTAAGGTAAAGGGCGTCGTTGTAGGACATGACAATTCCCGCCTTCGCCGCTTTTTTTACTGCAAGCTCCGCAATTTTGGAAACCTGCATTTCGTCAAGGCGGCATACTGCGCCGTTTTTGTCGGCTGCCTCAATGAACTTTTTCGTCTTTGCCTTTTTCTCGTCGGTTTCAACGCCAGTAACGAAGAAAACAAGCACCGTTGTATCGGGGACGGATTTAATTATATCAATCACCCTGTCGAAGGTGTCCTTATCCATTTTTTCAGGCTCCGGGTCGTTTACCATAACCACCTTCATATCCGCAAAAACAGGCAGCCCCTCAACATAATCCGAAAGTGCGTCCGGGTCGGGATTTCCCTTGATGTTCACAAGGTTGAAGTCCAGCGGGTCTGCTCCTGCCGCCTTTTTCGCTATTCTTTCGGCGTACATTTTTGTAAGAAAGGGTTCTTTACCATACAGAAAGTAAACCCGTTCAAGCCTGCCTGCCCTTACCGAGGCGGAAAGCCTGTCCTCCGTCAGAACCATAGAAATCCCTCCTTTATCAGAATTTTTCCGTTCTTATCTATAATAATTTCCTTTTCTTCGTAGTATGGGCAGTAAGCGCCCTCCGTATTATAAAACCGCTTATGGCATAAAAAGGTTACATATTTCCCGAAATTTCCGAAGCTTTCCCGATAGCCCGAGTAAACCGCAATATCCCCGCTTAAAGCCTCTGTTCCCGCAGGAGCGGAAAGAATCGTTACTCCGCCTATTTCCGCAGAAATAATGCCATTTTCTGCGGTGACATGATATGCTCCGCTAACGTCATAGCTAATATTTTCGGTATCCGTTCTGCAAAGAGCAAGACAGGGTATATCGGTAATTCCTGCGGTATATTCTTTGTTTCCGCCGAGGGCAAGCAGAAGCAGGCTGCTTTTGCCGCTGCTTGTAGGCTCCTCTTCTATGTAGGTTTTAAGCTTTTCGCTTTCCTCGGAAGCAATTGCTGTTATTCCCTCTTTAGTTTCGATCAGAATAAGTGAGTTTTCCCCGTCGGACTTTACTGTAACGATTGCGTTATCGTAGTTTACAAGGCGGTGAGCGCAGGAAATGCCCGCAAGAGCGCAGAGGGAAATTACGCCGAATTGCATAAGCCGCTTTCTGCCGCAGAGCAGATAAACCATAATTCCCGCCCCGATTGTTACCGCCAGAAAAGCGGGGAAGAAATCTCCCTTTATTTCCGTGTAGCAGTATGGAATTTTCCCCAGTAAGCCTGTTATTTTTCCCATTATATCAGCCGCCGCACCTGCGGGAGCAAGGATAGCCTCCGCAAAAAGTCCGCCGGAAAGAGCAAAAATCGGCATTATCGCTATTGCAGCAAAGAAAAAGGGATAAACGAGAACAAGGGAAAGAGGAGAGATAGCCGAAAAGCCGCCGAAAAACAGAGCGGTCCCGGGAATAGTTGCAAGAGAAGCGCAGACCGAGGTAATAACAAAGCTTTTAAGCCCGTAAAAGCGGCGGCTTTTTATAAGGGCTTTGCAGACCTTCGGGGAGAGTACTCCTGCACCCAAAGCTCCGCATACCGATAGAAAAAGTCCTGCGTCACGGCAGGCGTAAGGCTCGATAGCCAGTATCAGAAGCAGGGCAAAGCCGATTGAGTTAAGGGGCGCACTTTTTCGCCGCAGAGCAAATGCGCCGTAGTAAATAATCAGCATTATCCCGCTTCGGCGTACCGAGGCGGTCATACCGAAAAACACCATAAAGGTACAGATAATCAGCAGTGCGCCCAGAAATTTCAGCCTTGGCCGGCGGCTAAGCCCGAGGGCTTCAAGAAATGCGATAATAAGCCCCGCCGCAAGGGCTAAGTGCATACCCGAAACAGCCACAAGGTGTGATAACCCGCATTTCCCGATGTCGCTTTTAAGCTCGGGCGAAAGGCGGCTTTTGTCGCCGAAGAAAATTGCGGAGAGAATAGCGCTCGAATTACCCGAAAGGCGGTCGGAGATTACTCCCTTAAGATAAGCGGAATAGTCGGTTATTGCGTTTGTTATGCTGAAAGTGTCGGGAGATGTAACCTGCGGTTCGGTAAGGGCAGTTCCCTTAAGGAAAACTCCTCTCGAAAAGTAATAGCCACGCTCGCTGAAGCTGCTGTTGTCACGAAGCTGTGAAAAGCGGGCGGTAAGGCTTACTTTTTCGCCCCGGGAATAGCCCGAATCTTCGGTAAAAACCGTGAATTTTATCGGCTTTCCCTCGGCTTCTCCGCTTATTGTAAGGCAAACCGTATCATTTGAGGGGGCAGTTATATCCGTGATTTCCCCGATAACAGCACACTCCTTGCCGTAAAGCTCGGAGCAAGGCTCAATAAAAACGCAGGAATATGTGCCGAAAATAAGAAAGGCAGCGCTAAGAGCAATTGCAAAAACGGATATGGCGGGGCTTTTGCGGGAGAGGACTGCTCCTAAAGGCAGGAGCAGCAGGAAAATCCCGAAGCAAAGCCATGAATTTAGAAAAGAGGCACAGAATAATCCCGCATAAATCGTAAAACCGATTAAGGCGAAGCTGTGCCCCTTATATCTTTTATTTTCCGTCAGCACATTTTCTCGCTGAGCTTAACTCCGCCTAAGAGGTGGAAGTGCAGGTGCTTTACGGTCTGTCCGCCGTCTGCACCTATGTTGGTAATTACGCGGTAGCCGCTTCCAAGGTGAAACTCTGCGGCAAGGCGCTTTGCAACAAGCATAATCTCGCTAACGACAGCTGCGCCGCTTTCGTCGAGAGCGTCAAGGCTGTCGAAATGCTCCTTGGGGATAATGAGGATATGCACGGGAGCCTGAGGGTTGATGTCCTTGAAAGCAAGGATTCTTTCATTCTCAAAAACCTTTTCCGAGGGGATTTCTCCCGCAATTATCTTACAGAATAAGCAGTCGCTCATAATAAGACTTCCTTTCGTTTATGTTACTTTATCATAGCTGCGGCTATGTCGTTCAGAGCGGCAAGAGCCTCGCCGATTTTTGATACGTCTGCAATACCTGCCATTGCGCTGTCCGGCTTTCCGCCGCCCTTTCCGCCTGCAATTGCAGCTATCTGCTTAACAATCTGACCTGCGTTAGCGCCCTTTTCTACCGCTTCCTTGCTGCAAATGCAGAGGAAGTTGCCCTTGCCCTCGCTGTGACCTGCAAGAACGGCGATAAAGCTGTCGTACTTGGACTTGATGTCATCTCCCGCCTTGCGGAGTGCGTCGCCTAACGTACCTTCAAGAATTGCGGAGAACACCTTAATTCCGCCGATTTCGGCAGCACCTTCTGCAATATCTCCCATAGCGGAGGCAGAAAGCTGTCTTTCAAGCTTGTCGATTTCCTTCTTAGCCTCGGAAAGCTCGGTCTGTACAGCCTCGCAGCGCTGAACTAAAGCGGAGGGGTTCTGTACCTTAAGAGCATCTGCGGCAGCGCCGATTGTTGCCTTTGCTTCGTTAAGAGCCTTTAAAACACCGTAGCCTGTAACTGCCTCAATACGTCTTACGCCGGAAGCAACGGAGGTTTCGGAGATAATCTTGAAAAGTCCTGCCTTTGCGGTGTTGTCAAGGTGCGTACCGCCGCAGAATTCCGTTGAGAAGCCGTCGTTTACGGAAACAACCCGTACAACATCGCCGTACTTCTCGCCGAAGAGCGCCATAGCGCCCTTCTTTCTTGCTTCCTCGATAGGAAGTTCCTCGGTTACAACAGGGCAGCCCTTTAAAATTTCTGCATTAACAAGCTCTTCTACCTTTTCGATTTCCTCGGGAGTTACAGCGCTGAAATGTGAGAAGTCGAAACGGCATCTGTATGGGTCAACATAAGAGCCTGCCTGATGAACGTGGTCGCCTAAAACCTTTCTTAATGCAGCCTGTAAAAGGTGGCAGCAGGTGTGGTTTCTTTCGGTTGCAAGACGAAGCTCTTCGTCAACGGAAGCAATTACGGTATCGCCGGTAAAGAGAGTGCCCTCGGCTCTACATTCGCAGACAAACTGTCCGCCGCCCAGCTTCTTTGTGTCAAGAACTCGCAGAACGCTGTCGCCTGCTGCGATTGTACCCTTGTCGCCTACCTGTCCGCCCATTTCTGCGTAGAAAGGAGTATTTTCAATAAGAGCGATTACCGAGTCGCCCTCGGAGCAGCTCTGTACCAGCTCTCCGTCCTTAACCATAGCAAGCAGCTTTGTTTCGCAGGACATAGTCTTGTAGCCCACAAAGTTGGTCTTGAAGCCTGAAACAGCGTCCATAGAAGCCTCGTCCCAGCCGCCCTTGAACGCCTGATTTGCTCTTGCGGTCTGCTTCTGATTTATCATAAGCTCCTTGAAGCGTTCCTCGTCAAGAGTAAGTCCCTTTTCTTCAAGGATTTCCTTTGTAAGGTCAAGAGGGAAGCCGTAGGTGTCGTGAAGTCTGAATGCGTCGTCGCCGCTTAAAACGCCGTTGTCGCCAAGTCCTGCAATAAGGTCGTTTAAAAGCTGGCTGCCCTTTTCAACAGTCTTGTTGAAGCTTTCTTCCTCGGTTGCAATAACCTTTTTAATGTATTCCTGCTTTTCCTGAAGCTCGGGATAAGCGTTCTTGTTTTCTTCGATAACCTGCTCAACGATTTCGGTAAGGAAGGGCTTTGTTACGCCTAAAAGTCTGCCGTGGCGGGCTGCTCTTCTTAAAAGACGTCTTAAAACGTAGCCTCTGCCCTCGTTGGAGGGTCTTACGCCGTCGCCAACCATAAAGGTTGTTGCTCTTGCATGGTCGGTTATAACACGGATTGAAACGTCGTCCTTGTAGTTTGCGCCGTAGGTCTTTCCGGAAACCTTGCAGATACGCTTGATAATGTTCTGGATAGTATCAACCTCGAACATATTGTCAACGCCCTGCATAACGCAGGCAAGTCTTTCAAGTCCCATACCCGTGTCTATGTTCTTGTTCTTGAGCTGGCTGTAATTGCCGTTTCCGTCGTTGTCGAACTGGGTGAATACAAGGTTCCAGATTTCGATTATTCTGTCGCAGTCTCCTGCCTGCTCAAAGCTTTCAAAGGGACCGTACTTTTCGCCTCTGTCGAAGTGGATTTCAGAGCAGGGACCGCAGGGGCCGCTTCCGTGCTCCCAGAAGTTGTCCTTCTTGCCAAGCTTTATAATTCTGTCACGGGGAACTCCGATTTCCTCAGCCCATATATCGCCCGCTTCGTCGTCCTGCTCATAAATAGTAACCCAAAGCTTCTCCGGAGGGATTTCCAGAACCTTTGTAAGATATTCCCATGCCCATGCGGTAGCTTCGTGCTTGAAGTAGTCGCCGAAGGAGAAGTTGCCCAGCATTTCAAAGTAGGTGCCGTGCCTTGCGGTTTTTCCTACGTTTTCAATGTCGGGGGTTCTTATGCACTTCTGGCAGGTTGTAACCCTCTTTCTCGGGGGAGTTTCAACGCCCTGGAAGAACTTTTTAAGGGGAGTCATACCCGCATTGATAAGAAGAACGGAGTTGTCGTCCTGAGGCACAAGGGGCGCAGACGCCATTCTCAGGTGTTCCTTTGATTCAAAAAACTTAAGATAGCTTTCTCTTAATTCGTTAAGACCTGTCCATTTCATATTTATATCCGTTGCCTTTCGTTTCTGTTTTGCTGCAATACTATTAATCAATTGTTCGGGGGTTAATTGGTTAATAGTATTCTACAGCATACCTCTTTATTATAGCAAATTCCCGTAAAATGTCAATATTTTTGTTGCAATTAATGGGGGTTTAAAAGAAAAAATGCCGCAGAACAAAAGCCTGCGGC
>JBJERM010000053.1:0-2170 GCA_051882315.1 Ruminiclostridium sp. | reverse complement strand
AGCAGCGGTTCTTTCAGCACTTGACATATTCGCAGGCAAGAGAGTTGCAGCACCCCAGAGAAAGCACATCAACTTTGTATATTAATCGAAAGGAAACATATAAAAATGAAAAGATACAACATCACCGTAAACGGAACAGCTTATGACGTTACAGTAGAAGAAGCAGAAGCAGGCGCAGCAGCTCCCGCAGCAGCCGCTCCCAAGGCTGCACCCAAGGCAGCTCCTAAGCCCGCAGCTCCCGCAGGCGCTCAGGGCGGCGTTAAGGTAGAGGCTCCTATGCCCGGAACAGTAGTTGAAGTTAAGGTAAAGGCAGGAGATAAGGTAACTAAGGGCTCTGCTGTTGCAGTAGTTGAAGCTATGAAGATGGAAAACGACATTCCCGCTCCCTGCGACGGCGTTATCGCTTCCGTTAACGTTGCAAAGGGCGATTCCGTAAACACAGGCACAGTTATTTTAACTATGAACGCTTAAGGAAAGGACTTACTTAAAATGGCAAAGGTAAAAATTACAGAAACAGTCCTCCGTGACGCTCATCAGTCACTTATCGCAACCCGTATGTCTACGGAGGAAATGCTTCCTGTTTTAAACAAGATGGACAAGTGCGGCTTCTACTCGGTTGAATGCTGGGGCGGAGCAACCTTCGACGCTTGCCTTCGTTTTCTTAACGAGGACCCCTGGGACAGACTCAGAACAATTAGAAAAGAAATGCCCAATACTAAGCTTCAGATGCTTTTCAGAGGACAGAATATGCTGGGCTACCGTCACTACGCTGACGACGTTCTCCAGTATTTCGTTCAGAAGTCTGTTGCTAACGGTATCGACATTATCCGTATTTTCGACGCACTCAATGACGTAAGAAACCTCCAGACTGCCGTAAAAGCAGCCAAGAAAGAGGGCGCTCACGCTCAGATTGCTATTTCCTACACTCTTGGCGATATTTTCACCACCGAATACTATGTAAACTACGCTAAGCAGATTGAGGAATGCGGCGCTGATTCTATCTGCATAAAGGATATGGCTGCGCTCCTTACTCCCTATCGTACAGAAGAGCTTGTAAAGGCTCTTAAGGCAGCAGTTAAAATCCCGATTCAGCTTCACACCCACTACACCTCCGGACTTGCTTCAATGTGCCTCTTAAAGGGTATTGAGGCAGGCGTTGACGCAATAGACACCGCTATGTCCCCTCTCGCTCTCGGCACATCCCACGCTCCCACAGAATCTATGGTTGCGGCACTCCAGGGAACAGAGTACGACACAGGACTTGACTTAAAGCAGCTCACCGAGCTTCGTCCCTACTTTATGGAGCTTAGAAAGAAGTATCTTGACAGCGGTCTTCTCGACCCCAAGATGCTTGCTGTTGACGCAAACGCACTTATCTATCAGGTTCCAGGCGGTATGCTCTCCAACCTTCTCTCTCAGCTTAAACAGGCTGGTCAGTCCGACAAGTTTGACGAGGTACTTAAGGAAGTTCCCCGTGTAAGAGAGGACGCAGGTTATCCGCCTCTTGTAACTCCTACTTCCCAAATTGTAGGTACACAGGCTGTATTCAACGTAATCCTCGGCGAACGCTACAAGACCGTTACCAAGGAGTTCAAGGGACTTGTCAAGGGCGAATACGGAAAGACTCCCGCACCTATCAGCCCCGAGTTCAGAAAGAAGATTCTCGGCGACGAGCAGCCTATCGACTGCCGCCCCGCAGACCTCATCGCTCCCGAGCTTGACAAGCTTAAGGCAGACGCCGCTAAGTGGACTCAGCAGGAGGAGGACGTTTTGAGCTACGCTATGTTCGGACAGGTAGCAGAAAAGTTCTTTGAAAAGCGCAGAGATAAGCAGAACGGAATTGACGCTGTTCATGCTGACAAGACAAATAAGGTAATGCCGGTTTAATAATATGATGTATAAGAGCCCTGCGGAAATTCCGCAGGGCTGTGTTTTTTTGAGGTTGAGAGCTGCTGTTTTACGTCCCCGCAAACAGCATTTTCGCCACATTTCTGCAAAAAATAATATTTTTTGAATTTTTTTCAAAAAAACTATTGACAAATCCTTAAAAATCTGATATACTCTAATAGTCGTCAGGCGAGAGAACACGAAAACAATAGTTTTCCTGTTATTTCGCGGAGGTGGTGGAATGGCAGACACGCTACTTTGAGGGGGTAGTGGGCATTAGCTC
>JBJERM010000052.1:0-7301 GCA_051882315.1 Ruminiclostridium sp. | reverse complement strand
TATTCCATAACCTTACCTACGCCGCCCTTTACGGAAAGAGTCTGTAAAACCTTTAAAATTACGTCCTTAGCGGAAACCCAGTCATTAAGCTTACCGGTAAGCTTAATATTTACTACCTCGGGCATTGTGATATAGTAAGCGCCGCCGCCCATAGCTACCGCAACGTCAAGTCCGCCTGCGCCGCAGGCAAACATTCCGATACCGCCGCCTGTGGGGGTGTGGCTGTCGGAGCCGATAAGGGTCTTTCCGGGCTTTCCGAAGCGCTCAAGGTGAACCTGATGACAGATTCCGTTACCGGGTCGGGAGAACCAGATTCCGTGCTTTTTGGCAACACTGCCGATAAAACGATGGTCGTCTGCGTTTTCAAAGCCCGACTGGAGAGTGTTATGGTCTATATAGGCAACGGAACGCTCCGTCTTTACCCTGTCCACTCCCATAGCTTCAAACTGAAGGTATGCCATTGTACCCGTTGCGTCCTGAGTAAGAGTCTGGTCTATTCTCAGTCCTATTTCAGAGCCCTTTTTCATCTCGCCGTCAACGATATGCTCCTTGATGATTTTTTCAGTTAATGTCAATCCCATCAGATTAACCTCCTTCATTTTGTTCTATGTTCTATTGTACTATAAACAAGTGCATTTGTCAAGAAAAAAACAATATGCTAAAGCCCATATATTAGCATATTGTATTGTTATATCAGGGCAGATTTTCATATTTTTGCCAAATATGAACAAAATATTGCCATTTCTATTGACTTGACGTATTTCAGATGCTATAATGTAAAATGTATACTTATGTGTATTGTTTTTTACTCGCTCCGAAAGGATTTATAATGAAAATCAGACCTTTACATATAAAACATATAGTTTCTCTGCTCTTAGCGGCGGCGGTTATGCTTTGCTCCTGCAAGAGCCTTGAAGTAAGCGAAATCCCCGAAAGAACCGTTTCAAACGGCAATTTCGGCGGCATAGCCTTTGATACCGAGGCAAAAACAGCAGAAACCGCTCTGCCTATACCGCAGAAAACCACCGCCTTGCCGTCCGAAGAAACGGAATTTTCCGAGGAAAACACCACAATTCCACCGGAAACCACGGCGGCTGAGAGCGAAATCAGCACTACAACCGAAGCTACAACACAAAAGCCCGTAGCTGCGACTACTGCCGCAACAACGGCAAAAACAACGGCTAAAACTACTGCCAAAACAACTGAAAAAACCACAACAGCGGCAACAACCCGGAAAACAACAGCCGTTACAACCACCACAACAGCGGAAATAACCACTACTGCACCAAAAACGGAAGAAGAAACAACGGAAGCTCCCGCTTCGGGCAGAAGTTACCCCAAAAACAGCTACTCCGCCCTTAATTACAGCGAAGTCAAGGGCGTGTGGATTTCATATATCGAGATAAACAACCTGCTTAAGGGCAAGAGCAAGTCGGAGTTCCGAAAGGCGGCGGGACAGCTTTACGACAACTGCCTTTCCCTCGGTCTTAACACGGTTTACGTCCATGTAAGAGCCTACGGCGACGCCTTCTATTACTCGGATTTGTACCCATTCAGCAAGTATGTAAGCGGCTCCCTCGGCACAAAAACCGACTACGATCCCCTTGAAATCCTTATTGAGGAAGCCCACGACAGAGGACTGTCCTTTCAGGCGTGGATTAACCCGCTTCGTCTTTGTGCAAGCGGCGATATGCCGAATGTTTCCGCCTCTTACCCGATAGGAAGCTGGTACAAAAATGCCGATTACAATGGCAAATATATCGTAAACGTGAATGGAACATGGTATCTTAACCCGGCTTACAGCGAAACTATAAAGCTTGTGGGGGACGGAGTACGGGAGATTGTTTCGGGCTACAACGTTGACGGTATTCATATCGACGATTACTTCTACCCCACCACCGACGCTTCCTTTGACTCCGCCGCATTCAAAAACAGCGGCAAATCCTCCCTCTCGGCTTTCAGAATTGCCAACTGCAACAGCCTTGTGCGGGAGATTTACAACGCAACCCACGAGTGCAGCAGCACGGCGGTTTTCGGCGCAAGCACCCAGGGAAATATGAACAACAACATAACCCAGCTCTACGCCGACGCTGAAAGCTGGTGCAAGGGCGGATATGTGGACTACTTTGCCCCCCAGATTTACTACGGCTTTGAAAACTCGGGTCAGCCCTTCAAGACCTGTGTTGACAGCTGGTGCGACCTTGTAAAAGGCACAAACGTAAAGCTTTATATCGGTCTTGCCCTTTATAAGATAGGGCAGGAGGATAAATGGGCGGGCAGCGGTCAATACGAATGGCAGAACACCTCAACCATGATTAAGCGGCAGATTGAGTACTCCTTCAGCAAAAAGAACTGCTCGGGAATTGTGCTGTACTGCTATAACTACCTGTTTTCGTCGGGGTATCATACTGCGGCGATACAGAAGGAAATCGACAATTTCAAGGATTTACTGATTTAAGGACGTTTACTATGAAAAAGCTTTTAGCGCTGCTGTTATCGGCGGCAATCATCTCACAATCCATAATGCTTAACGCCTTTGCGGAAGCTTCGCAAGAGGAAGAGGCTTTGCAGGAGGAAACACCTGCAATAGCTGAGGAGGAAGCCCTGCCCGAAAAGGAGGAGCGGATAATTAACCTTCCCCGAGATATGCGGGCGGCTGTCATTACCCCCGGTGTAGATTTCTGCACAAATCCCGAAGAAGGTGCAGAAGCAATAAGCGCAGAGCTTGAGGAAATATACGGGGAGTTCGGTAAAATCGGGCTGAATACGGTTATCATAAACACAGTTTACGAGGAACGTTCATATTATAATCTTGATATGAACGAGATAAGCGAAACAGCCGACCCCACAGCGATTGCAATAGAAACCGCCTACAACCACGGGGTTTCTCCCTACGCGGTTTTTGATATAGGACACGCCCTTTCCGACTGTGCCGACAGCAGTACTATGATTGACGTCCTTATCTCGAAAACTCACCGTTTCGCCCTGAAATACCACTGCGACGGGGTTATTCTTGACGACTACTACCTAAGAAGAAGCCTTGAAACCTACGGCGGATATATGGATAACGGCTCGGGAATAGGCTACGGTAACTGGCTTTACGATACTGCGGAGCAGTATTTCAGCACCGCCGCAGAGATTGTTCGTATGACCGACAACACCCTTACCGTTGGCTTTATGATAAACGATATGTGGGCAAATTCCGCCTCTAATGAGGCAGGAAGCAATACAAGCGACGAATTTCAGGCGCTTTACGACGGAAATGCAGACACAAGAAGCTTTATTGAGAAGGGCTATGTGGATTTTGCGGTGCTTCGTGCCTACGGCTCCCTGTCCTCGGTACAGCTCCCCTTTGAGGAGGTTACGGGCTGGTGGGGCAGCCTTGCCTCGGAGAACGATATATCTATGTATATTGTTCATTATAACGAGAGAATAGGAACAGATGGCCCCGGCTGGTCGGCGGAGGACCAGCTTTTGCGGCAGCTTACCGTTGCCAAAAAGCTGGACAGCTACGGGGGAAGCGTTTTCAACTCCTACGAAAGCCTGAAAAATAACCCTCTCGGCACAACAACCACACTTACCTCATATTTTAATGAGCAGGTTGACGAAAGCTCCCTTTTTGAGGATTTAAAAATGACCTCCCCTGCAAAGCTCAGCTTCACCACCAGCGAGCAGAGCGTTACCTTTATGGGCAGCTTCGACAGCAACTTCCCCGTTTACTTCAACGACAAGGAAATCCCGCTTAACGACGCAGGAAACTTCTACTTCACGAAGGATCTGAAGGTGGGCATGAACACCTTTACGATAAAGCACAAATCCAAGACCCTTACATATAAAATAGAGCGGAAAATCGTGGTTATGAGCGGTATAAGCAAGTCGATTTCCGAGGGCAAGACCCTTTACGTTGACGGAGGAACAAAGATAAATCTTTCAGTTACCGCCTATAAAGGCTCAAACGTCTACGGCACGGTAAACGGGCAGACTGTTCCTATGACGGAGGCAACCGTAACAGGGGACGAGGACGATGTAAACAGTTCATACGTCCGCTATACAGGAACATACACTGCTCCGAATGGTATTATAGGGCAGGAGCAGAGCCTTGGCGCTATTCATATCTACGGCTCAAACAGCGGCTTCAGCGCAGAGGTTATCGGGGCAAAAGTAGTTGTAAACGCAGAGCCTGAGCCAATAGTTGAGCAGGAAGCGGTTATGCTGGACTCAAGCTCGGTAGGAAGCGGAGAGGTTATCGGTACTCTCGAATCCCGCTATAAGGCAACGGACTCCGTAAAATACGTCAAGGTAGCCTCCGACTACACAATCGTGTACGACGGAAAAACTGCCGACGATATACCATCACCCATATTTTCACAGCTCCCCGCAGGCACAATCGAGCCTTATAAGTCCACCTCGGGCAACTACTATATAACCGAGTCGGGAAAGCGTATCGCAGCAAGCGCCTGCACCCTTACAGACGGATATGGTATTGAAAGCAATCCACTTTTCGTAAAATCAATAGGAACTTCCGGCGGAAAAAGCTACATAAAAATCAATATGCCCAACAAAACGGGCTTTAATATGAGGCTTGCGGGCAACAGCTACTATACCGCCTGGGACGGGGACTACAATGTAAACAGCTTCACCGCAACCCACCTTTATATTACCTTTGAGGACGTTACAAGCGTTACAAAGCTGCCATCCTTTGAGAATAACCTTGTGTTCAAATCCGGCAAGTGGGATACCGTAACCGAGGACAACGGAAAGAAATTCCGACTTATACTTGAGCTGAGACAGCCCGGAGTTTATTTCGGACACAGCGCACAGTACAATGCCGATGGCGACCTTGTTCTCTCCTTCCCTGTTCCCACAAACCTGCTCAGCGGGCTTACAATCGTAATAGACCCGGGGCACGGCTACGGAAAATCCGCAACCACCTTTGACCCGGGAGCAATAGGCGAGGTAAGAGAGTCTGATGTTGTGCTGGGAATTGCAAAGGAGCTTACCTCACAGCTTCAGGCGGCAGGAGCAAACGTAGTACGCCTTAAATCCGAGAGCCAGTTCCTGCTCACAAAGGAAAGACCGATTTACGCAAGGAGCTACGGCTGCGATATTTACCTTTCAATCCATGCAAATAAGGCGTGGGGCAGCTCCAGCGGCGTTGCAAGAGGAACGGAGGTTT
The DNA here is from genome assembly GCA_051882315.1 of Ruminiclostridium sp. Lineage (GTDB taxonomy): Bacteria > Bacillota > Clostridia > Oscillospirales > Ruminococcaceae > Ruminiclostridium_E. The sequence continues at coordinate 2,125 of JBJERM010000052.1, read as the reverse complement.
ACTACTTTACCTCATACTCACAGCCTCTTGCAGCAAGCATTTCGGCTAAGCTTTCCGCTTATTTCAGCTCATCTGTTTACAGCGACGGCGCAGACAAGAACCGTGGCGCAAAATACAGCTACTACCACGTTACTTTACAGCAGGACTTCCCCTCGGTGCTTATTGAAACAGGCTTCGTTGACAATATCGAGGACGCTATGGCGCTCGCTTCGTCAAAGCATCAAAAGGGCATAGCAAAGGCTATTGTTGACGGTCTTAAGGCATATATCTCCCGCAGTTCTATCTCATACGCATCGGAGGGCTCGGAAAGCGCCGTAAAGCCGCCGGAGGAAACTGAGCCGAAGGAAACTGAGCCGGAAGAAACCGAACCCGAAGAAACCGAGCCGGAGGAAACGGAACCCGATACGACAGAGACCGAAGAAACCAAGCCTCCTGTAACCGACGAACCCGAGGAAAGTACAGCGCCCTCCGAGACCGCAGCGGAAACCTCGGAAATCAGCGGCGGCTGGATGGATACCGAGACGCCCACCACAGAGCCCCCCTCAGGCGGCTGGATGGACGGCGGAATACCTATTGCATAAAAAAATTAAAAAAATATTAAAATTTACTTGCAATTGCCTTAGTGATTTGATATAATGTATAAGGCTTTGCTTTTGCAAAGCACCGTGAAAAAGAAAGGAATGGTAGCAGAAATGCCGGCAAGTATTGTTGTAGGAACGCAGTGGGGCGACGAGGGAAAGGGAAAAATCATTGATATTATCGCTTCCCGCGCAGATGTTGTTGTCCGCTCGCAGGGCGGAAACAACGCAGGTCATACTGTTGTAAACGAGGGGGAAACCTATAAGCTTCACCTTATCCCTTCAGGTATTCTTTACAAGGAAACCCTTTGCCTTATCGGAGCAGGCGTTGTTCTTGACCCCAAGGATTTTATAGGAGAGCTGGACAGTCTCGGAAGCAGAGGAGTTAGCTTCGACAACCTTAAAATCGACCCCAGAGCCCACGTTATTATGCCCTGGCATATAACCCTTGACGGACTTTCGGAAAAGTTCAGGGGCAACAGCGATATAGGTACAACTAAGAGAGGTATCGGTCCTACCTATATGGACAAGTACGAGCGCTGCGGAATAAGGGTTTACGACCTTATCCACCCCGATGTATTCGCTGAAAAGGCACGCTCAACAGGCGCACTGAAAAACAAGATAATAACCGAGGTTTACGGCGGAGAGCCCCACGATATTGAAGCTATCATCAAGGAATATACAGAGTACGGAAAGCGTCTTGCAAAGTACGTTGACGATGTTTCCGTAATTGTCTACAATGCCGCTAAGGAGGGCAAGCAGATAATGTTCGAGGGAGCGCAGGCTACCCTTCTCGACATCGACTTCGGTACATACCCATACGTTACCTCCTCTCACCCTGTTTCCGCAGGCGTCTGCGTTGGTACGGGAGTAGGTCCTATGATGATTAACGACATTATCGGCGTTGCAAAGGCATACACCACACGAGTAGGAAAGGGACCCTTCCCCACCGAGCTTAACGACGAAACAGGCGACCTTATCAGAAACAGAGGCGGCGAATTCGGCACAACCACTGGCAGACCCAGAAGAACAGGCTGGTTTGACGCTGTTATCGTTCGCCACTCGGTAAGAGTAAACGGACTTTCAAAGCTTGCTATAAACAAGCTTGACACCTTAAGCGGAATCGGCGACCTTAAAATCTGCGTGGCTTACAAGAAGCCCGACGGCACTATCTTAAAGGACTTCCCTGCTGCTCTTGAGGAGCTTGCAGACTGCGAGCCTGTATACGAGAGCTTCAGCGGCTTTGACCAGGATATTTCGGGCTGCAAGAGCTTCGACGAGCTTCCCGAGGTATGCAAGCAGTACATTTTAAAGCTTGAAGAGCTTTGCGAATGTAAGATTGCTATGGTGGGAATTGGTCCTGACAGAAGTCAGATTTTAGAAAGATAACAAAACCCGCAATCGGCTGAAATGCCCCTTTCTGCGGTAAACAGCAACACAATCAAGGGGCTATCATAACGATAGCCCCTTCATATTGTAGAAAAAGTCAATTTTCAGGCTGCCGAGAAGCCGCCAGATGCTAGGAAACCACATAACGGCTAGGCTTT
>JBJERM010000051.1:0-7355 GCA_051882315.1 Ruminiclostridium sp. | reverse complement strand
CCGAGAATAGTATCCTGTTCATTCAGATTTGTGGAGTACCACTTCACCGGAAATTCCTGATTGAAATAAATTCCTGACGCCGCACAGCCTAATGCGCCGTGTACTATCACAGCGGACTGCTTTATTTTGCTGAGGATCTGGATCGCAAAGATAATCTCGTCTTCTGCGATCTGAGTAAAGGTGCGTATCCTCTGCGGAATTTCACTTCCCGCCGCTTCGCTTTTTAATTGTTCCAACGTTCCGTCGAAATGGCTTAGCGTACTCAGCCTTCTCTCTCTTGTCAGAACTTTTCTTTCATCTATCAAGCTCATATCATCCTCCGGCTATTACAAATTATCTGGCTTTGATGTCATACATCTTGTCGCCCCATTCTCTTGCCCAGTCCCGCAGTTCAACAGCGTCAAGAGGATTCGGTACTACCAGATTTTCGTTTTCTGCAATGTGCTTGGCAAGTGCGCGGTAAATATCCGCCTGCTTTGAGGTCGGGTTTGCCTCAATAACAGTTTTTCCATACAGCTCACTCTGCTGGACTACGATAGACCTTTCCACATATCCTGCAACAGAAGTGCCGGTTCTGGAAGTGAAATCATCAATGATCTCTCTGGAATATCCCTCAACGATACTGTTTGCGATTACACCGCCGAGCTTTGCACCGCCTGTGGGCGCATACTTATTGATAGCCTTGAACAGGTTGTTTGCCGCATAAATTGCCATGAAATCCGATGAGCTTACAACATACGCCCGGTCGGTGATTCCATCCCGGATAGGCACTGCAAAACCGCCGCAGACAACGTCACCCAATACATCGTAAAGTACAAAATCCGGCTTGAATTCCTCGAACAGGTTCAGCTCCTGAAGCAGAGTAACTGCCGCATTGATGCCGCGTCCGGCGCAGCCTACGCCCGGAACAGGTCCGCCTGATTCAATGCAAAGCACCCCGTGAAAGCCTTCGATTGAAATATCGTCCAGATGGACTTTGTTTCCGCCTCTCAGGCTGTCAAGAACAGTCGGGAGGTAATTGTTTCCTCTGAGAGTGTTTGTTGAATCGCTTTTAGGGTCGCAGCCGATCTGGATAACTCTGTAACCGGCTTCTGCTAATGCAGCGCTGATATTTGAAGTTGTGGTGGATTTTCCTATACCGCCTTTTCCGTATATTGCAATGTGCTTTCCGATTTTCTCAGCCATTTTATTTCTCCTCGCTTACTTATAAATACTTCTTGATTTCATCAACCTTATCAAGATGCTCCCAAGGAAGGTCGATGTCTGTTCTGCCGAAATGTCCGTAAGCAGCAGTCTGCTTGTAGATTGGACGCTTCAGGTCAAGCTCTGCAATGATTGCAGCCGGTCTAAGGTCGAATACCTTTTCGATTATTTCAACGATTCTGCTTTCTTCAATCTTGTTTGTGCCGAAGGTATCAACTGCAACCGAAACCGGCTTTGCCACGCCGATTGCATACGCAAGCTCGATTTCTGCCTTGTCAGCAAGTCCTGCTGCAACGATATTCTTTGCGACCCATCTTGCCGCATAGGCTGCTGAACGGTCAACCTTTGTCGGGTCTTTTCCGGAGAATGCTCCGCCGCCGTGTCTGCCTGTGCCGCCGTATGTGTCAACTATGATCTTGCGTCCGGTAAGTCCTGCGTCACCCTGCGGACCGCCGATAACAAATCTGCCGGTAGGATTTACATAGTAGATTGTTTCGTCGTCCAGAAGCTCTGCCGGAATTACCGCCTTTATAACGTGTTCGATAACGTCCTTTTTGATCTGCTCAAGAGTAACGTCTTCACTGTGCTGAGTGGAAACTACAATAGTATGTATTCTCTTGACTTTGCCGCTGTCATCAAATTCAACAGTGACCTGCGATTTTCCGTCCGGGCGGAGATACGGAAGCGTACCATTCTTTCTGACCTCTGCAAGACGTCTTGTAAGACGATGTGCAAAGGAAATTGCGGGAGGAAGATATTCCGGTGTTTCATTGGTTGCATAGCCGAAGATGATTCCCTGGTCTCCTGCACCTGTTCCGAAGTCCTCGGTCACTCCTTCCTGCTTGGATTCGTACGCCTTGTCAACACCCAGCGCAATATCTGCCGACTGTTCATCAACAGAAGTCAGCACTGCAATTGAGTCTGCGTCATAGCCGCATACCTTTGTGTAACCGATCTCGCGGATGGTATCTCTTGCTACCTTGGCAATGTCCACATACGCCTTTGTGGTTATCTCGCCAACCACCAGCGCAAGACCTGTAGCCACGGTAGTTTCTGCCGCTACTCTGGAATCAGGATCAAGCTCGATGAGCGCGTCCAGAATTGCGTCTGAGATCTGGTCTGCAATTTTGTCGGGATGTCCTTCTGTTACTGATTCTGATGTAAATAATCTGCCCATTGTTAATTTCTCACTTTCTGATATTATTATTTTTTTGGCATTTGACTGCCTGTTTTCATTTACAGGTGTTTTTTTCCTGCAAATAGCTGCTTCACCATTTCATACTAAGTTATATGAAATATATGCTTTAGCTTTTGTTAAGTCATTATAACAATATCATCTGAAACAGTCAACGAGAAAATTTGATAACGTTATCAAAAGGAGATTATTTTTCCTTATTACCGGTTGAATACAGTCTTTTTTCGTACTCATTCGCCGGCAAGAAACAGTATGAGCCGCAAAATAAAGATAACGTTATCACAGCTGATTTCAAGCGGTTTATCTCTTTTTCTCTTTTCGGTGATAACGGCTTTTTGCCTTGCTATAAAGATAACGTTATCAAACCAAGACAAAAAAAGCAAGCAGATAAACCATCTGCCTGCTCTGATATTATATGTAGTATTCCAGTTCTGCCGATTCCGTAACATCGTGGCAGCTCTCTCTGATGATCAGAGTTCCTTCCATTTCCATCCTGGAGATGTTTTTATGTCCGCCCTGAATGCGGTCCAGCAGCAGTATCAGTGCGAAACGCACCATTTCATTTTTGGGCAGGGCAACTGTTGTAAGCATCGGCGTTGTGTACTGTGCTTCTGCGATGTCGTCGCTGGACACAATGGACGGATTGTAATACCGGTTTCTGCGTTTGTTCAGGCATTTCAGCATTCCGATCGCCAGAATATCATTTGCACAATATATTCCCGTTGGCGGATCATTTTGGCGCATAAAATACTCCATTGCCTTATAGCCGTGATCCTCGTTTGGCGTGGTATTAAAAATATAATCAATATTAGTTTCCAAATGATAGCGTATATGCGCTTCCTGATAACCGGAAAAACGTGTTTCGTTATTGCAATTCCCGACATACCCGATTTTCCTGTGACCGCACTTTACAAGCTGCCCGATTGCAGCCAATGCAATCTTCTGACCATCACAAAGTACCTCGTCTACTTCATAATTGGTGGAATTTCTGTTGACCGAAACAATATTCCTTTCGTTTCTTTTCAGAGCCTTTAATGCTTTGGAACAGCATTTCCCGATAATGATAAGTCCGTCAGCCGGCTGTTTTTCCTGTTCATAAATACCGTCCACGATGCTGTCAATGTTTTCAGACATGCAATATTCATCGTTTGAGAAATTGCCATAATGCCATACATTTGAAACAATACAATTTCTTCTGCGTATTTCTATCTCGACCAATCTAAGCATTTCATCAAAAAACGGATCATCCTTTTCTGAAACCACACGGGTCAGCAGTATATTGATATAATAAACCTCTTTTTTTATCAGATTTCCGGATTTCAGGCTTCTTGCCGCTTCATTGGGAACATAATTGATGTCTCTTGCCGCCCGCAAAATACATTGTCTCATTTCCTCTGATCTGCATTTGTGAGTGGGATCACTCAGAACTCTGCCGACTGTCGCCACAGAAGCGCCTGTCATTTCGGCTATTTTCTTTATTGACATAACATTACCTCTTAAAATATATCCAGCAGATTAATCGAATCATCCCGAAAATGCCACACCTGACCTTATAGGATTTATATATAAGAAGATAGAAATTAGTATTATTATATAATGTCTGAATAATAGTTTTTGTATAGGCAATACCGCATAATTATTGTCATGCGACCCCGCCGTCAGTTTTTTCGTCAGATTGTATAAATTGAGTGCAGGCTGGCTGACGCCAGTCAAGCGAAATTTATGCAATATGACGGAAAAGATGCAAGGGGGCGTGCGGCAAAGGCGTTAGCCGTTAATTGTCGGTGTTGCCTATAGTATAATTATACTGCCTTTTTGATAAAATGTCAATATTGTTTCAAATTGAATTCCTGCAATCAGTTCAACTGCACAACCCGCTGTCTAAAAATCTCTTTTGAGCAAAGATGTGCAGCGCAAACCATCTTCCTCATCAAACCTCCTTAAACTCCGTGCGGCTCGGAAATAACCTACCGGAGACGTGACACCGAACAACTGGGAATTGTTCGCTCCCGATGGACAAACGGATACTGCCTATCACTTTTATCCGCCGTATGTTCGGGGTAACTGTCGATGATGCGAAATATCTGATGTTCGGTAAAGTTTATTAAGGCAATACCGCATAATTATTGCCGTGCGATTGCGCCGTCAGATTTTTCGTCAGATTGTATAAATTGAGTGCAGACTGGCTGGCGCCAGTCAAGCGAAATTTATGCAATATGACGGAAAAGATGCAAGCAAGCGTACGGCAAAGGCGTTAGCCGTTAATTGTGCGGTGTTGCCTTAATACTTGCTGATGCCAACAAGCAGAATTTCTCCGCTGAATGCAGTCAGCTTTCCGTATAGTTCTTACCCTCAATTGACCGAGGGGAATTTTTTCAGAATCTCTGCGGAGTTTTCTTGTATAGAAATAACCGCACTGAAATTATCCTCTTCTTTGCTGAATCTCTCCGGTGCAAGACCCGCCAGCAGTTCCGTCAGCTCAACTATCTCATCGACAAGCTCACCGCTTATCTGTCCTTCGACATAACGTTCCAGCCGCCCAGTGGTATATTTTCCGCTATGAATGCCCAGAAATTTTAACGCCATAGCCGGTTCGTACCGCCCGGTGGCGCACAGAAGCCCGTAAAAGTCTGCAAGAAGCTCGTCCCATATCGGCTTAATATTTCCGGGGAAGAAATGCCTGCACACAAAATGCGTCAGCTCGTGATATTTGCGTATTTCAAGGGAGATTCGCAGCCATTCCTCTTTGCCGTAGGGCGTCTCATCATAGCTGATGTTGCTGTAAAAGCCGTCAGACAGCAGAATCATCGAGGTCTTGTAGTTACCTTTGTCGGCTGTGAACCGCCTGAACTCGCTATCCGTGTCAGTGCCGCCGTTTTTCTCGTATTCCGCCATGTGGGCATGAATTTTAGACCAGTCGTTGATCCCGCCTATATATGCCGCACCCACCGACCTTAAAACCGGGACAGGCTCACATTTATCCGCAATTATCTGATAGAAGCACTCGAAATCCTCTCTGTTTTTAAGGAACACCATCTCCACCGTTCCTGCCGGGGTTTCCGCAATGGTCAGGCTGTCCTCGTCCGAGCCTATGAAATGCGTTAATTCGCCGGAATACTGCTCCCCGCAGCGCACTATCCCACGATATAAATCGCTACGGGAAGCACCTTTTTCAGGCTTTATATAAAGCTGCGGAAAACGCTTTGCAAGCTCACTTATCACACTCATTCTTCACACTCCCCTTTCTATACGTCCACTCTCTGCCCTTCCAACGATACCGCGAAAAAATCGTCCTGTTCAATAAGCTGCTCATAATTTCCACCCTCAACGATTTTACCATCGTCCGGCATGATAATTCTATCGCAGCGGCGCATCGTGGAAGTCTGTGCGCTATGACTATCCCAGAATATAACATACCGAGGACAACAAAAGGACAACAAATCAGCGTATCTTTCAATCGAAATAAGAAAATCAAAACCGACAATTATAAATGGTCGAAAAAGCAAAATTGTTCAATAAATTCGTCAGCTCCTTTCGCTTGTAAATTATCGTAACCATTAACGCAGTATTTTCATACTGCTTCTACATAAGGCATACTCTAAAAAACCTGTACAAGAGGTTAAATAATGGTATAATAAAAGCATGAAAATAAGAGAAATAGTATTCTTCAATGAGGAGAACAGATACCAAAAATTAACCGGAATAGGCGATACGCCGAAGAAACTGAACAGCGTAATGAATTTGGAAATATTCAGAGGCGAACTAACCCGCGTGTGTCAGAAGGAGGACTGCTGTAAGCCCCGCCAAAGGACACACCACTCAATGCAGCCATAATTCGACCAGGAGCGTTACTGCCCATAAAGCAATAACGCTCTTTTTTTGAAGCAACAAAAAATTTTTAACTTTAACACTTCCGAAACATTTCAAAAACATCTCTCAAATAATGCCGCTATATAATAAATCTATAATCAAAAACAAACTTTAAGGAGGTTTTAATATGAACAGAAACGACACAGAATTTATGGTGCAGAAAATACGTACACAGTATATGGAGAAGGACAGCACGCAAAAAGAATTTGACCTTCTTTGCGAACTTGACGCAGAGGTTAAGCGTCCCGCAAATGTGTTCGGTTATGTTTTCGGAGGTATCGGTGCAATCATTATGGGTGCGGGAATGAGTCTTGTAATGACCGATATTGGCGCGCAACTCGGGATTACGAACGCTATGCCCACAGGAATTGTAATCGGCATAATCGGTATGCTTATTGCAATCATCAATTATCCTATTTATAAAGCTATCCTCTCTTCACGAAAGGATAAGTACGCAGAACGCATTTTAGCTTTAAGCGAAAAAATAATGAATAAGTAAGGGAGGTAATCACAATGAGCAGCAAGGTAACGGAATTTTTCAAGGGTGCATTCGAGGATATGAAAGAAAGTGCCAAAGCACAGCACGAGGTTGATAAGGCAAATTTTGCGGCAGCTAAGGCTGAATCCCAAGCGCAGTGGGAGGAAGCAAAGGCGATGAGCAGTATAGACAAGCGCAAGGCAGCTATGCAGGCGGAGCGTGACGAACAAATTTCCGCCGCAAACAATAGAATTGCCGAAGCACAGGAACGTATCGATAATGCGAAAAAGTAATAATTAAGCAGTCTTGTTCACAGCAGGACTGTTTTGTGCTTTTTTAGGAGGTCTTATGAAAAAGAAAATTACCATTCGCAACGGCTCGGGCGTAAAGGAAAAGGAAATCGACTATATTCCCGTCCGCTTTATAATCGCAATACTGCTGATAATTCTTGAAACAGCGGCGGTGATTGCACTGACTTGCCTTTGCGGCTATTTTATTCCGTATTTCTATATTGCTATGTGGGCAACGGAGATTTTTTGCGTGCTGAATATCATCAATTCAGAGGAAAATCCCGATTATAAAATTCCGTGGCTTTTGGTAACGCTCCTT
>JBJERM010000050.1:0-7373 GCA_051882315.1 Ruminiclostridium sp. | reverse complement strand
AACCCACGGCCTCTACCACCCCAAGGTAGCGCGCTACCAACTGCGCCACACCCAGTCAAAGTGCAACTTCATATTGCTTTAATATTATATATCATATTTTCGGATTTGTCAATACTTTTTTGCAAAAAAATTCAATTTTTCGGGAAAATTTTATTATCCGCCTTTTTCCCGGGAAATATACGGCTTGTAAAGCTCTGCTCCCTGCAATAAAAAAGTCACAAAAAGGGCAGAATATAACCGTATTATCCTATGAAAAACAAAATGCATTATTTCTTCCGAGCTATTGATTTTACGGCGAAATTGTGCTATAATACATTAATATTTTTAAGGAGGCGCAAATATGTGCACTGCTGCAACCTACAAAACAAAGGATTTCTACTTCGGCAGAACCCTTGATTACGAGTTTTCCTACGGGGACGAGGTAACGATTACTCCCCGAAACTACCCCTTCAAATTCCGCTTTGCGGGGGAGATTAAGAGCCATTTCGCATTAATCGGAATGGCATATAACGTTGGCGGCTGCCCGCTTTACTACGACGCTATGAACGAAAAGGGTCTTTGTATGGCAGGACTTAACTTCGTCGGAAACGCTGTTTACCGCGACCCCGCCGAGGGCAGGGATAACGTTGCCCAGTTCGAGTTTATCCCCTGGATTTTAGCTCAGTGCAAATCGGTTTCCGAGGCAAGAGAGCTGCTGGGCAGGATAAATATTCTCAATACCCCTTTCAGCCCAGAATTGCCCGTTGCTCAGCTTCATTGGATAATCGCCGATAAAAGCGACTGCATAACCGTGGAGTCGGTTGTGGAGGGAATTAAGGTTTACGATAACCCCGCAGGCGTCCTCACCAACAACCCCACCTTCCCAGAGCAGATGTTCGCACTCAACAACTATATGCATCTGTCCCCCGAGAACCCGAAAAACAGCTTTTCGGACAAGCTGCCGCTTAAAAATTACAGCAGAGGAATGGGCGCTCTCGGACTTCCCGGGGATTTATCCTCCCAGTCCCGCTTTGTACGGGTTGCCTTTGTAAGAGCGAACTCGGTTTCGGGAGAGTCGGAGAACGAAAGCGTAAGCCAGTTCTTCCACATTTTAGGCTCCGTTGACCAGCAGAGAGGCTGCTGCGATGTAGGGGAGGGAAAGTACGAGATAACGATTTATACCTCCTGCTGCAATGCAGATAAGGGAATTTACTACTACAACACCTACGAAAATCACCGCATAACCGCCGTGGATATGCACAAAGAGAATCTTGACGGCACGGAAACCGTAAGGTACCCGCTGATTACAGGTGAACAGATAGAATGGCAGAACTGATAACAGCCCGAAGAACAGGCTGTCGATAAACCGCCATCTGCGTCGTCAACCGTATAACGGCAGGCACAAAGCCTAGCCGTTATGCGGTTTCCTAGCATCTGACGATTTCTCGGCAGCCTTGAATCATATTTCGGGCTGTTTTTTGTTGCAGTAATTTTTGTGCATTACTTCTTGTGCTGCCGATAAAATTCTCTTAAATCCGCCTTAATTTCTTCGGGCAGTAAGCTTTTCTTAACCCCTCGGATTGCGCCCTCAAGGGCAAGCAGGCGGTGAATACAGGCGGTTTCGTCAACTTCCTGTATCTTAAGCCATGCCGCCTTTGCGCCTGCACTTTTCAGCTCCTCGGCGGTGGTTATGCCTACCTGCAAAAGCTGTTCTTCTACGTTTTTGCCGATATTCGGCAGTTTTGAAAGTTCTCCCATAAGCGCTCCTTTCTTACTCCGCCTTAAGCAGCCTTTTCGCCGTTGTATCAATCATAAACGCCCCGAAAGGCGCAGTAATTATTATTGCAAGCACTGCCGCCGCCAGCGCCAGTTCTCCGCAGGCAAGCCCCATTGACAGCGGAATTGCGCCGATTGCCGCCTGCACCGTAGCTTTAGGCGTATAGGCGAGCATACAGAACAGCCGTTCCTTTAAGTTCAGTTTTGTGCCGATAAGGCAGAGGAAAACTCCCGTCATTCTGCAAAGCATAGCAAAGAGCAGGACTACAAGCATAGGCAGAGCGCAGCTTGCAAGGGTTTCGATACGGGTTTCTGCACCCACAAGGGCAAAAAGAGCGATTTCGGCGCATACCCAGAGCTTGTTGTACTTTGCGGAAAGCCGCTTTGAAAGTTCGGGCTTGCGGTAAAGAATAGCCATTCCCGCCGCCATTATCGCAATAAGCCCCGAAATCCGCACATAGCTTTGCGAAGCGTCCTCAAGCGCAGTAAGCAGGAAGGAAACGCTCATAAGTATGATAACCTTTGCGGTGTCACGGATATGAACCTTTGTGAAGAAGAACGCCAGCAGCACTCCCGACAAAACACCGCAGAGTATTCCAAGCAGGATTGAGGTGGGAATCTGTATGAAGTCCGTAGCCGCAAGGCTGCCGCCGGAGAGAACGCCGGTAAGGGAGGTGAACATTACTATTGCGAAAACGTCGTCCGCAGAAGCTCCTGCAAGAATAATCTGGGGAATTTGCTTATCCGTGCCACGCTTTTCGTTTATAAGCCCTATCATTCGGGGCACTACAACAGCAGGTGAAACAGCCGCAAGGATTGAGCCGATAACCGCAGCTTCAAGGTGGGAAATATTGAAGAGAAGCGGCGCTATAAGGGTAGTTCCGCCTATTTCAAGGGCGGCAGGCACAAAGCACATAAGCAGGGAAGGTCTGCCCGCCTTTTTAAGCTCCTTTATATCGAGAGAAAGCCCTGCACGGGTAAGTATTATTACAAGGGCAATTTTCCGCAGTACCGGCGAAATCTCCAGCAGGGAGTGGTCTAATATACCGAGAACCGAGGGCCCCAGCAGTATGCCCGCTAAAATCATGCCAACAAGGGCGGGAAGCTTAATTTTTCGGGCGAGAAAGCCTAAAAACATTCCCATAAGGAGAATAAGAGCAATTCCTGTAAGCATAATACCTCCGAGAGTTAGTGTGGATTGAGGGTTGACAAACTTAAAGGGGGAGCAAAGCGGCGATTGGCGGTAAAATCTGCTGAGCGAAAGCTTTTGGGTCTGCCGCCACAACCCTTGCCAAGCATTTTGAGAGAAGGATTGCAGCAAACTGCACCTAAAGCGTCATTATTTTTTGAGAGAAGATTATCGCCCCGCCTCCTAAGGGGAAGCGGGGCGGATTTTCTGACAATTAATGCTTAGCCGAAGATAGCAAGCAGCGTACCTGCGGCAACAGCGGAGCCGATAACGCCGGCAACGTTTGGTCCCATAGCATGCATTAAAAGGAAGTTAGAGGGGTTCTCCTCCTGACCGACCTTCTGGGAAACACGGGCAGCCATAGGAACTGCGGAAACGCCCGCAGAGCCGATAAGGGGATTGATTTTTCCGCGGGTAAGCACATACATAAGCTTTCCGAGGAGCAATCCGCAGGCGGTACCCATGCTGAATGCAATAAGACCGAGAACGATAATAAGTAAGGTTTCGATTTTAAGGAAGTTTCCTGCTGTTGCAGTAGCGCCGACGGTAACGCCGAGCATAATTACAACGATATTCATAAGCTCGTTGGAGGCAGTCTTTACAAGTCTGTCAACAACACCGCTCTCCTTGAACAGGTTGCCCAGCATAAGCATACCAACCAGCGGAGCTGCGGAGGGAACAACGAATGCTACAATAATTGTTACTGCAATAGGGAAGATAACCTTTTCCTTCTTGGAAACTGCTCTGAGCTGTCCCATTTTTACGGAACGCTCCTTCTTTGTTGTGAGCAGGCGCATAATCGGAGGCTGAATAACCGGAACCAGCGCCATATAGGAGTAGGCGGCGATTGCGATTGAACCTAATAATTCGGGGGCGAGCTTTGAAGTCAGATAAATTGCGGTAGGACCGTCAGCGCCGCCGATGATACCGATTGAAGCCGCCTGTGCCAAGGAGAAGTCAACAACTCCGGTAGCGGTAAGAGCGCATGCACCTAAGAAGGTAAGGAAGATACCGCCCTGTGCGGCTGCACCCAAAAGGAAGCTCTTGGGGTTTGCGATAAGGGGACCGAAGTCGGTCATACAGCCTATTCCCAGGAAGATAAGGGGCGGGAAAATCTGAAGCTTAACGCCGAGGTAGAGTATGTCGAGAAGTCCGCCGTCGTGGAGAACCTGTCCGAAATCAATGTTTGTGGTCATGAAGAATTCGGGGTGGTAAAGCTCTGCGCCGGGGATATTGGTAAGCGCCATACCAAAGGCAATCGGAAGCATAAGCATAGGCTCGTACTGCTTTACGATTGCGAGATACATAAGAAAGAATGAGATAAGAAGCATAAGACCCTGCTGCCAGGTGATGTTGCAGAAAGCAGACCCCTGCCACAGCGTCTGAATTGTGTCTAAAAATACCTGAATCATATTATAGCGTCCTTTCGTCGGAAATTTCGTTTACAGAATAAGCTTTCATAAAAGCCGGGCTGATGCCTCAAAAGCTACGGGTGTTTTCTGCGATACCTGCTGCGCTCCAGCCTGTACGCTGCTTTTTATCCCGCTTTGTAACGCTTGTAATTCTGTACTGCTTTCCGTCTGCCTCGCTGTAAGCGGCGATTGCTGCGGAAATAACCGCGATAATTTCCTCGTCATCGCTGTCGTAATACTCTTCGGATGCGGGTGCGGAAGGTTCGTCTTTGGGTGCAGTAACTGCTTCGGCGGCGCTTGCTGCTGCCTTAGCGGCTGCCTTTTTGCTCCTGCTTTTGTCGATGGCCTGGAAAATACCGCCCATGATCGAGAGGAAGAGAATGAGGACTGCGAGAATCAAGAATACGACAACGAAACCTGTAACGACGGTGGACCAGACAAGCTCCCAGTCAAGTCCCGTATTTGCCGTAGCTGCCGCAGTCTCTGCGGCGCACAATGAAATCGGAAGCTTCAAAGTGTTCAACTCCTTATTAAATTGTTCTACATAGATAATAGATAGCGGCGGATTATGACAAAATATTAACATAATCGCCCAATAATCGTATCTATTATACTACATTACGGAAATAATTTCAAGGGGTTTTTGAAAATATATTTTCATCAGTATAATTTTCGATTTTTTTCAAGATATTTTTCAAAAAGCTATTGACAAGCTCCTTTATTTGTGTTATAATAACACTCGTCGCTAAGCGTTAGCGATACACAGGCTTATATGGCGGCATAGCTCAGTTGGCTAGAGCACTTGGTTCATACCCAGGGTGTCGTTGGTTCGAATCCGACTGCCGCTACCAATGGCCCGTTGGTCAAGAGGTTAAGACATCGCCCTTTCACGGCGGAATCATGGGTTCGATTCCCGTACGGGTCACCATAAGCACAGCTCACATTTGGCTTAACAAAGCCTTTTGTGGGCTTTTCTTTTTACCCAGAAACCGCCTTTGGGTCTTATTTGGGTCTTATTTTTCTTACGCCCCTCTTTTAGTAAAGTTCAGAGCCTCCGCAACGGCATTGCAAGCCTTGACTTGGTTTTCACGGAACATATGTCCGTAGATATTCAGGCTTGTGCTTACCTGCGAATGTCCGAGTATTCCCGAAACCGTTGTCGGGTCAATTCCTGCACCGATAAGTAAACTCGCGTGAAGATGTCGATAGGCATGAATCCCATAAAATTGGAATTTGTGCTTTTCGCAAAACTCTTTCAGCCAGCCATAAGGCGTCTGCGGATTCATCGGCAGCCCGTTCCATTTCGTGAACAGGCGGTCGTTCTCTACCCACTTACTGCCAAGCCGCTGCTTCTCGCTATCCTGTTCGGCTCTGAATTGCTCAAGAATTTCAAGCACTTCGGGCGGCAGCTTGATGAAGCGCACCGAGTTTTCGGTTTTTGTCGTGTCCGTGTAAATTCCCTTTGCCTTCGTGTAATTAGAGGTGCGCTGAATATGAACTACACCTGTTTCAAAGTCAATGTCCTTCCACTCCAGACCCAGCATTTCGCCACGGCGCATTCCGCTATAAATGTCCAGCGTGAAGAATGTACGCCATTTTAACGGCGCTGTTTCAAGCAGCTTCAAAAATTCCTCCGTTTCCTGTATCGAAAGAATTTTTCGCTCTTTCTTGCTCCCTTTCGGGATTGTGACACGGCGGCACGGGTTATCCGTGAGCATATCCATTTTAATCGCATAATCAATTACGGTCGAGATGAACGAGAGATAATGCACCATTGTCTTGTGCGAAAGAGGCTTTTTCGTAATCTCGTTGGTTCCGTCCTGTGCAAGCGAATTGATGAATTTCTGAATAAGCCGGGTGGTTATTTTGTCCAGCCGGATATGACCGATTGCCGCATAAACCCGCTTGGTGAGTTGCCTTTGCCGTGTGTAGGTGGTGCTTTTTAGGTTGAGCTTTGCGTATTCCTCAAACCATTCCTCGGCGAAAGCTTCAAACTTAACTGCCGATACGATTTGCCCACGCTTGCACTCCTCCTCAAAGAGAATTGCCTGTCGCTGTACCTCCTTTTCAATTTGTTTTGCGGTCATTTTCTCGTAGGGCGTCCAAGTCATTCGCTGAAAAACCTGTGTTCCGTCCGCCTTGTAGCCGCAGGATACCTTAATTCTGTACGAGTTGCCCCGTTTTTCGATTGATGCCATTAGTTTACCTCCTTGTCGGTCAAACCATTGGCATATTTCTGCTACTCTATTTTACCACTTTAAAGTGTGATTTGTCAAGTGCTTTTTAACGATATTATTGAGAAATATGCCTTTGGCTGTACCTTTTTATTTGCATTATTCCGTCTGTAAACAAATTTCTCAATCTGAAGAAGCGTGACAGGCTGCCCAGACCAACGAGCCTGTCGGCGCTTCTAACCGTCATTAAGAGCCGTTATGCAATACCGTTGAGGTACGCAATCAAAGCGGCTTTGGAAATAAGTATCTTCCCGTTTTCCCTTGTCCTGCACGGACAAAGGGGATTTCGTTTCTCGCAATAAGCTGCCTAATGGTAAACTCGTTCAGCCCCCGGATTTCATGTGTGCATTCTTTTATAGTCAGCATTTCGACAGACTGCTTGGTTGAGCTTTCGGTAGTCGGCTCGTCATCATCAAGCAGCTTGTTCAGGAACGAGGTAACCTTTGCGATAATGTCCTGTTTCTTGGCTTGTGTCATACTGCGCCTCCTTTCCTTATCTTTTATGCTTCTGCCGATTTACAGTCTGCATAGGCTGTTCGGGGGAATTTTCTTTTTTCTGTTCTGCTTCTCTGCGCTCACGCTCGGCTTTGATAAGATTATCAATGTAGTTTCCCTCAACGATTTCTTCATAGGTGCGTATCACATTCTCAATTTGTGAAAGCTGTGTTTTCAGGTCAATATCTTCGCCACCATTCTCGGCTTTCTCCCGCAAGTCGGCAGCTATCTCATAAAGCTGTTCACGGGATTTAATATCCAACTCGGACAGCGTGTTCAGGCAGTACA
>JBJERM010000049.1:0-2199 GCA_051882315.1 Ruminiclostridium sp. | reverse complement strand
AGCCTCCGAGCCTCGGTATATGGGTTCGGGGGTTATGATTTTTATGCAAGTTAAATGGGTGGCGCTGCCACCCGAACACTTCGGCGGGCAAAGCCCACCGTTAAAGGATTTCAGAGCAGTAAAGGCAGGTGCTGTAAAATGAGCATTACGAAAAAACCGACGTCAGAACGCAGAGAAAAAGCCGAAAATAAAGGCTTTGAGCCGACGTCAAGCGACTTTGAAAACAAGATAAGATTCAGTTTATGGCTGAAACCACAAACAATGGAAGAAATAGATGAATGGTATCTGAAAGATAATTGCAGCTCCAAGAGCGAGTTCATAGAATCGGCTATACGTTTTTACATCGGGTATCTGAAGAAGTGTGGGAATGTAAACTACCTTGCCCCCATCATAACAGATTCCGTTAACGGTATCGTACTCGGAAGCGAAAGAAGAATGAACAGAAACCTTTTCAAGATAGCGGTTGAGCTGGGTAAGCTGTCGCACATGATGGCTGCGGTTAATGATATAGATGATGATACCCTTCGTGACCTTCACGCTATGTGCGTCAACGAGGTGCGCCGCATTAACGGCACCATTGACTTCGAAAACGCAGTTGAGTATCAGAAGG
Organism: Ruminiclostridium sp.; assembly: GCA_051882315.1. Lineage (GTDB taxonomy): Bacteria > Bacillota > Clostridia > Oscillospirales > Ruminococcaceae > Ruminiclostridium_E. Next base: position 1,589 of record JBJERM010000049.1, on the reverse strand, counting down.
AGTAAGCGCTATGCATAAGCTCATTGTTACAAGCAGGTATATGAAACCCTCTCAGCATAAACACGCAGGAAACTATGTGAGATATATTGCTACAAGAACGGGTGTAGAGCTACTGCCCGAACAAAAGAACGGTAATGCAACCGCTAAGCAGGCAGAGCGCATACGGGAGCTTATTGCAGAGTTCCCCGAATCAAAACAGCTGCCGGAATATGAAGCCTATGCACAGAATCCCACGAGTGAGAATGCAAGTACATGTCTTGCGGCGGTTATTGATTTTAATATGGAAATGCTGTGCGACAGAGCAATATACATGAACTATCTCGGCACTCGTCCCGGAGTTGTAAAGACAGGCGCACATGGGCTGTTTACCGCAGGTGATGATAATATTATCCTTGACAGAGTTGCAAGAGAGGTGGCGGAACATGACGGTATAATATGGACTCATGTTGTGTCCCTCCGCCGTGCTGATGCAGAACGTATGGGATATACAAATCTGAATGCCTGGCGAGGTCTTGTGGAAAGGCACATAACTGATATAGCGAAGGCGCAGAAGATTGCACCCGACAACATACGCTGGTATGCTGCCTTTCATAACAAGGAGAGTAATCCTCATGTTCATATAGTCGTGTACTCCACGAACAAGAACGAGGGGTATCTTACAAAGCAAGGGATAGATAAGATACGAAGCGCCTTTGCAAATGATATCTACCACGATGTCTTGTATAACATATATGAACAGCAGACAGCTCTTCGTGACAAGCTCCGCTCCGACTCCGACCAACTTATGAAAGTCCTTATGCAGAAAATTCAGAACGGCGAGTACAGTAATCCCGAACTGGAAAATCTTGTACAGAAGCTGTCAGAACAATTAAAGAAACACAAAGGAAGAAAGCAGTATGGATATTTGCAGCCGAATGTAAAGAAAACGGTTGATGAAATTGTATTGCAGCTGTCGAAGAATGATGATATTGCAAAGATGTATAAGGAATGGTGCGAACTGGAGCAGGACAAGTATAGCACATACACCAACGAGCTGAAAACCTTTCCGCCCCTTCACGAAAACAAGGCCTTCAAACCTATCAAGAACCGCGTTATTGATATCGTAAGCAATATGACTTTTGCGCTGACTACTCCGGAATGTGCTGAGCAGGAACAGGATAATATATCGGAATCCGATATTGAAATCAATACGGATATTAGTGATACAGAATCGCAGGCTGATGCAAGCAGCGGCGATTATTACTTTATAAACTGGACTCCGGAATACAAGTCAGCATGTCATGAACTTTATAATAACAAGAACATTGAACGTGCGTTGGTGCTATTGCAGAAAGAAGCCGACAAGGGAAATGTCCTTGCTATGCATGATGTAGGTATGATTTATGACCGAGGCCTTGTTGAAGATGAAAACGCAAAAGATCTCGCCGAGGAATACTATTGCAAAGCATACAATGGATTCTTAACCCTCGAAAACTGCGGTGGCAAGCTTCTGCCATACATTCAATACAGGCTTGGTAAAATGCTTAATGCAGGCAAAGGTACGGATAAGGACTATGAAAAAGCCTTTTCATATTTCGAAAAGTCTGCTG
>JBJERM010000048.1:0-7400 GCA_051882315.1 Ruminiclostridium sp. | reverse complement strand
CGCCAGATGCTAGGAAACCACATAACGGCTAGGCTTTGTGCCTGCCGTTATGTGGATGACGACGCAGATGGTGGTTTATCGACAGCCTGGTATCAGAGGTGATTTTTTGAACATACTATTCGTCGGCGACGTTGTGGGACAGGCAAGCGCAGAGTTTCTTGCATCGGTTCTGCCCCGGCTAAAGCTTGAAAATTCGGTTGATATGACCATTGTAAACGGCGAAAACTCCGCCGACGGTAACGGTATCACCCCTTTTTCCGCAAAAATCCTGCTGGGCGGCGGAGCAGACGTTATCACAACGGGAAACCACTGCTTCCGAAGAAGAGAAATGACCGACCTTTACGAGGAAAGCCCGGTTATAATACGCCCCGCTAATCTTGGGGACGTATATGGAAAGGGCGTTTGTATCTTTGATATGGGCAGGACTTCTGTTGCGGTAATTAATCTTATCGGAATGGCATATATGGACAACTGCGACAACCCATACCGCTGTGCTGACGAACTGCTCAAAGAGATAAACACGCCGAATATTATCGTTGATTTCCATGCGGAGTCAACCTCGGAGAAAAAGGCTATGGGCTATTACCTTGCGGGCAGGGTTTCAGCAGTTATCGGCACCCATACCCACGTCCAGACCGCCGACGAGCAGGTGCTTGAGGGCGGCACGGGTTATATAACCGACGTTGGCTTTACGGGAGCGAGGGATTCAATCCTCGGTATTGACAAGGAGGTAATTATCGCCCGCCTTACCACCTACTACCCGAGAAAGCACACCTACCCGCAAGGGGAAATTATGATAAACGCCGCAGTTATTTCAATTGACGAAAAGAGCGGAAAATGTAAGGCTATAAAGCGGATAAATATACAGGAGGTTTTTCCATGGACATTATCAAGGTTTCATCAAGAAGCGTGCCCAAATCCGTTGCGGGAGCGATAACCGCAGTATTACGAGAAGGAAAATCCGCCGAGGTGCAGTCCGTCGGCGCAGGTGCAACAAATCAAGCGGTTAAGGCTATTGCAATCGCCCGTGTTTTCCTTAGCGAAAGCGGTATTGAGGCAGTCTGCCTTCCTTCCTTTGCCGAGCTTGATGTGAACGGCGAGGAGAAAACGGGAATGAAATTTATTGTAGAGAAAAGGTAATTTTTATTTACACTTTCATGAAAAACTCTTGACAATTCTGTAAAGGTATGGTATATTACAGTAAGCAGTATTTACGCAATTGGAAATACTGACAGCTTTCAGAAAAGAAATACTCAGGACGGTGAGAAACCGATCTGAAATGCCGAAGAAAGGAATGGTATTTTAAAATGTCCCTGAAAGTGGAACACCTGTCCAAGAAATTCGGAAACAAGGTTGCCGTGGAGGATTTATCCTTTGAGATAGAAAAGCCCGGAGTTTTCGCATTTCTCGGAACAAACGGAGCAGGAAAAAGCACGTCAATACGAATGATACTGAATATGCTCAGCAAGGACAGCGGAGAGGTTTACTGGAACGGAAAGCCGCTGGACGTAATCGAAGCTAAGGTTGGCTATCTTTCCGAGGAAAGAGGTCTTTACCCGAAGTACAACGTTATCGAGCAGATGAACTATTTTGCCTCTCTTAAGGGCATGAACAAGAAACAGGCAGCCGCAGCTATCGACTACCTTTTCGACCGTCTTAAAATCAACGAGTACAGAAAAAGTAAGGCGGAGCAGCTTTCAAAGGGCAATCAGCAGAAGGTGCAGCTTGCGGCGGCGCTTATCTGCAACCCGGAGCTTATTATACTTGACGAGCCCTTAAGCGGTCTTGACCCGGTAAACGCAGACCTGTTCAAGAGCATAATAAGGGAAGAACGGGACAAGGGCAAGTACATAATTATGTCCAGCCACCAGATGGAAACAATCGAGGAGTTCTGCGAGGACCTTGTGCTTCTCCACAGGGGAAGAACGGTTCTTCAGGGAAATCTTAATGCAATAAAAAAGAGCTACGGCAGAGTAAATCTTACGGTTAAGGCAGACTCGCCCTTCCTTGATATTGCAGAAGAATGTGGTCTTAAAATCGTTGAGGATACGCCTAACGGAACGGACTTCAAGGTAGCAAGCGAGGAGCAGGCACAGACAATGCTCAGAAAAATGCTTGAAAAGGGCATTAACGTTGTAAGCTTTGACCTGAGAGAGCCCTCTCTCCATGAGCTGTTTGTAGAAAAATGCGGAGGTGACGAAGATGAAAACTAAGGGCTGGAAGAACGTTTTTTCCTTTACTCTCCTTCAGCAGATTAAAACCAAAAGCTTTATAATAAGCACGATTATCATCACCCTTATAATTGCGCTTATCGCCGCTACGGCGAATATTCTCCCAGTTTTCCTGCTGGACAGCGAGATTTCCAAAATCGAAAACTCCATGAGCGGCGAACAGGGCGCTTTATCTGTAAGCAGGCTTTACATCAGCAACGAAACGGGAATTGAATTTAACTTCAATTTCACGGAAATTGCACCTGCACTTAAAACAGAGTACATTTCGGCGGAAGAAGCTGAAATCAAGGCAAAGGAGCTTGAAACCTCCACGGAAGCGGCTATGCTTTCAAGAATTACGCTCGGCGAACAGGGTTATTTCAGCGTAAGCTCCTGCTACGCAGCAGAGTCGGAGACTATAAGCGAAGGGGACTGCGGAGTAATAAACGCAATTCTTTCAAATCAGCTTAAGGCTCAGTATCTTACCTCCTTCGGAGTTCCCGAGGATAGCCTTGCTGCTGCCATAAACGAAGTAAGCGTTTCAATAATCCCCGCAGGCAAGGCGCAGAAAAGCGTAATTCAGGAAATTATCAATATGATAGTTCCTATGTTCTCTTCGCTGATACTGTTTATGTTTATTTTCGCTTACAGCCAGCTGGTTGCCCAGTCGGTTGCAATTGAAAAATCATCAAAGATAATGGAGTACCTGCTGACCTCGATTAAGCCCCTTGCGGTTATTATCGGTAAGGTGCTGGCAATCTGTACGGTTTCCCTTATGCAGTTCCTTATCATTATCGCAGGCGGTTTCCTCGGCTTCCTTGTGTCAATGCCATTCGGTATTTTCACAAAGATAAACGTGCTTGTAGCTGCTTCCGCCTCCTCGGGAATAGGCGCAGAGGCACAGTCGGTGCTTACTGATATTCAGGGTGCATTCTCTTCTGTAAATATCGGAACAATCCTTGTTATCCTTATTACCTTTATTCTCGGCTTCCTTTTATATGCTCTTATTGCAGGTCTTGCAGGCGCAAGCATAAGCAAGATGGAGGATCTTTCCGCCGCAATTCAGCCCATGTCCTTTATCGGCGTTCTCGGCTTCTATCTTGCCTACTTCCCCCAGATTGGCGGAAACACCGAGCCGAATATTATGACAACTATTTCTCACTATCTCCCGATTTCATCGCCCTTCTGCCTCCCCTCGGCGTATATGCTGGGACAGGTAAGCACGGGAGAAGCGGTAATTTCTCTGCTTATACTCTTAGCTTCGGTAGTTGTTCTTACTCTGCTTGTGGCTAAGGTTTATGAGCATATTGTGCTCCACACAGGCAACAGGCTTAAGATTTCGGATATGCTGAAAATGGCTAACGAGAGCAAGGGCACGAAATAATTTAACACAATAAGCTAAGCCGCTTGCAGGTTGAATGCAGGCGGCTTTTGTTTTTAGAGGAAATGGTGTGGGCGCCGCCGCTAAAGCGGCGGCGCGGCTGGCTTCCCCGCTTTTGCAAAGCTGTGGAAAGCCTGCGGTATGGGAAAGACAGCGCGCGGCGGCTTTAGCCGCCGCACAGATTCGCGCCGCCGCTAAAGCGGCGGCGCGGTTGGCTTCCCCGCTTTTGCAAAGCTGTGGAAAGCCTGCGGTATGGGAAAGGCAGCGCGCGGCGGCTTTAGCCGCCGCGAAGATTCGCGCCGCCGCTAAAGCGGCGGCGCAGCTGGCTTCCCCGCTTTTGCAAAACTGCGGAAAGTCTGCGATATGGGAAAGGCAGCGCGCGGCGGCTTTAGCCGCCGCGAAGATTCGCGCCGCCGCTAAAGCGGCGGCGCGGCTGGCTTCCCCGCTTTTGCAAAACTGTGGAAAGTTTGCGATATGGGAAAGGCAGCGCGCGGCGGCTTTAGCCGCCGCGCAGATTCGCGCCGCCGCTAAAGCGGCGGCGCGGCTTAACTCTCCGTTTTCGGGACTGCGGCGGGTTTGCGATATGCTGAAAAGGGTGCGGCTGCCAAAGGCAGCCGCACCTTTCTGCATTTTTCAAATCCCACTCAAAAGCCCGTCAATCTGCTCCTGCGTAGTTTCGGGCTTATCCCCGAAAGGAAACTTAATCCCGAGATTTTCGTATTTCCCCGCGCAAAGCTTCCGGAACTTAAGCAGCTCAGTTTTCTCCACACAGCTATGGCTTTTGGCAAGCTCAAAAAGCTTCCTTACGCTCTCCGGATTGTCGTTAATCCCCGTAACAATAACCTGCCGAAGCCATGTGGGAATACTTCGCTTTTGCAATTCCTCAAGAAAGCTCAGCGGCTTTTCAATCCCGCAGCCGATAAACTCCCGGTACTGCTCGTCATTCGTCATCTTAATATCCAGCAGGCAAAGGTCGGTAACCTCCAGCAGCCGCTCCGCCCCAGGATTCCATATACTTCCGCTTGTATCAAGTGCGGTATGGATTTTCTCCTTCCTGCAAAGTGAAAAAAGCTCATATACAAAATCCGCCTGCGCCAAAGGCTCTCCGCCGGAAACAGTAATTCCGCCCTTTTCTCCGAAGTACTCCCTGTAACGGAGTACTTTTTTCAGTATCTCTTCGGGAGTTGTCTCACTTCCTCCCGAAAAATCCCATGTGTCCGGGTTGTGGCAGTAGCCGCAGCGAAGAGGGCAGCCCTGCATAAAAAGGACAAAGCGTACTCCCGGTCCGTCCAGAGTTCCTAAGGTCTGAACGGAGTTAATTCTTCCCGTCATTACAGCGCGCCGTGGAAGGTTCTGCTGATAACCTCCCGCTGCTGCTCCTTGGAAAGCTTGTGGAAGTTTACAGCATAGCCGGAAACACGGATTGTAAGATTAGGATACATTTCCGGATTTTCGTAAGCCTCGATAAGCTTTTCCTTGTTCAGCACGTTTACGTTGATGTGGTGAGCGTGCTTGCAGAAATATCCGTCAAGGATAATTGTAAGGTTTTCAATTCTTGTGTTGTCGTCTGCGCCCAGTGCAGAAGGTATAATTGAGAAGGTATTTGAAATACCGTCTCGGCAGCAGTCGTAGGGCATTTTCGCAAGGGAGTTAAGAGAAGCAAGGGCTCCGTTTGTCTCTCTGTTGTGCATGGGGTTCGCTCCGGGAGCAAAGGGTTCGCCCTTCTTTCTTCCGTCGGGAGTTGCGCCGGTTTTCTTTCCGTAAACAACGTTTGAGGTGATTGTAAGGGCGGAAAGAGTGTGAGTTGCGTTCTTGTAGGTGGGAGTCTTGCGAAGCTCGGTGATAACCTGCTCCAAAATGCCCTTGGCAATATCGTCAACCTCGTCAATATCGTTGCCGTACTTGGGGAAGTCGCCTGTTGTTTCAAAATCAACAATATATCCGTTCTCGTCACGGATAGGCTTTACGTTAGCGAACTTGATTGCACTCATAGAGTCGGTAATTACCGAAAGTCCCGCAACACCGAATGCCATAAGCCTTTCAACGTCTGTATCGTGCAGCGCCATCTGGGTCTTTTCGTAAGCGTACTTGTCGTGCATGTAGTGGATAACGTTCATTGTGTTGACGTAAAGGCGGCTGAGCCATTCAAGGTAGATTTTAAACCTTGCTGAAACCGCCTCGTAGTCCAGCTTGTCTGCGCCGTAGGGCTCAATCTGGGGTCCTATCTTCATACCCGTAGTTGTATCATAGCCGCCGTTGAGTGCAAGCAGCATAAGCTTCGGAAGATTGCATCTTGCACCAAAGAACTGCATCTGCTTTCCTATCTTCATAGCGGAAACGCAGCAAGCAATACCGTAGTCGTCCCCGTAGGTGACACGCATAAGGTCGTCGTTTTCGTACTGAATAGAGTCGGTGTCGATAGAAACCTTTGCACAGAATTCCTTGAATCCCTTTGGAAGCCGCTCCGACCAGAGAATTGTAAGATTCGGCTCGGGAGCAGAGCCTAAGTTATAGAGGGTATTGAGAATACGGAAGGAGGACTTTGTTACAAGGGTCTTGCCGGAAATGCTCATACCGCCTACGCTTTCGGTAATCCACATGGGGTCGCCGCCGAAAAGCTCGTTGTATTCGGGTGTACGCAGGTGTCTTGCCATACGAAGCTTCATAACGAAATCATCAATAAGCTCCTGAGCGCCGGATTCGTCAAGTATTCCCCGCTCAATGTCACGCTGGATATATATGTCAAAGAAAGTGCTTACTCTGCCCATGGACATAGCTGCGCCGTTCTGCTCCTTTATAGCTGCCAGATATGCAAAATATGTCCACTGGATAGCCTCTCTTGCATTTGATGCAGGCTTGCTGATGTCATATCCGTAAAGCTCCGCCATTTCCTTCATCTTTTTAAGGAACGCAATTTGCTGATAAAGCTCTTCAAGCAGGCGGATATTATCGGCGTTCATAAGGTTTTCTCCCGCCTTGCGCTTGTCCTCGGACTTCTGCTCGATAAGGAAATCAACGCCGTAAAGTGCAACTCTGCGGTAATCGCCGATTATTCTTCCTCTGCCGTAGGCGTCGGGAAGACCTGTCATTATTCCGATATGGCGGGCTTTCTTCATTTCGTCTGTATACACTCTGAAAACGCCGTCGTTATGGGTTGTTCTGTACTGGAACTCCTGCTCGATAGTATCGGAAAGCTTGTAGCCGTAGGCTTCGCAGGCTGAACGAGCCATTCTTATTCCGCCGAAGGGGTTTACTCCCCTCTTTAAGGGAGCGTCGGTCTGAAGACCAACGATAAGCTCCTTTTCCTTGTCCAGATAACCCGGTTTATAGTTGGTAAGAGAGGAAACGTTGACGGTATCAACATCAAGAACTCCGCCCTTTTCCCGCTCCTGCCGTAAAAGGTCGTTAAGCTTGTCCATAAGCTCGCTTGTGCGCTTTGTAGGACCGCAAAGGAAGCTGCTGTCCCCCTCGTAGGGTGTGTAGTTGCTTTGGATAAAGCGTCTTACGTTGACTGCGCTTTTCCAGGAATTTCCTTTGAATCCTTCCCACTGTGTAAATTCCATATTACTTGACATTCCTTTCTTTTTCTGTATTTCCTGTATTAATTTACTAAAACAAAAAGGGCAGCCCATTAAAAGGACTGCCCAGACGGTCGGCATATAACGGCTTTTCGCCGCACCCGTGCCGCACTGTGTGAACTCACGCTACCGTCAGCGGCTCGGTTTACAGTTACAGTATAATATAATTTTTCCGGATTGTCAACAGGTTTCCAAAAAATATTTTCTGTAAATTTTTTCTGTTATTTTTTT
>JBJERM010000047.1:0-2218 GCA_051882315.1 Ruminiclostridium sp. | reverse complement strand
TTCAACCGCCAGAGATACTGGGGCGAGCCTATCCCGATTGTTCATTGTCCTCACTGCGGAATGGTTCCCGTACCCTACGAGGAGCTGCCCTTGAAGCTTCCGCCTGTTGACAACTTCCAGCCCGGCTCAGACGGCGAAAGCCCTCTTGCAAAAATCGACTCCTATGTAAACTGCAAGTGTCCTAAGTGCGGCGGCGACGCCAAGCGGGAAACGGATACTATGCCCCAGTGGGCAGGCTCTTCCTGGTACTTCCTGCGGTACTGCGACCCGAAGAACGACAAGGAGTTTGCTTCACAGGAGGCGCTTAAGTACTGGCTGCCGGTTGACTGGTACAACGGCGGTATGGAGCACGTTACAAGACACCTTATCTACTCAAGATTCTGGCATAAATTCCTTTACGACATCGGCGAGGTTCCCGTTTCCGAGCCTTATGCAAAAAGAACGGCGCAGGGACTTATCTTAGGACCGGACGGGGTTAAGATGAGTAAGTCCCGCGGTAACGTTGTTGACCCCAACGACGTTGTTGACGAGTACGGCGCTGACGTTCTTCGTGTTTACGTTCTCTTTATGGGCGACTACGAGCAGGCTGCTCCCTGGAGCGAAAGCAGCTTGAAGGGCTGCAAGCGCTTCCTTGACAGGATATGGGCGCTTCAGGATATTCTCACCGACAGCGAGGAATACAGCAAGGAGCTGAGCGCAGCCTTCCACCGCACGGTAAAGAAGGTTTCCGAGGATATTGAAGCCCTTAAGTTCAACACCGCAATTGCGGCGATGATGACCCTGCTCAACAACATTTCCGACAAGGGCAGCATCACAAAGGGCGAGCTTCGCACCTTCCTTATCATGCTCAATCCCTTTGCGCCCCACATCACGGAGGAAATGTATCACAATATTTTTGGCGGTATTCTTTCCGAGCAGAGCTGGGTAACCTACGACGAGGCGCTTTGTGTTGAGGAGACTATTGAGATAGTTGTTCAGATTAACGGCAAGGTAAGAGCTAAGCTTAATATCCCCGCTGAGCTTTCTCAGGAGGAAATGATTAAGGCAGCACTTGAAAACGAGACAGTTAAGCCCCTTGTTGAGGGCAAGACTATTGTCAAGCAGATAGCGGTGCCTAAGAAGCTGGTTAATATTGTTGTAAAGTAAGATATAGCGAAAGGTCGGCTTGCGGAAAGGTCTGCAAGCCGATTTTTTGTGTGAGAATTTTGAGATATGAGAGTTTTTGAGCAAGGGGGCGAGCAGCCCCTTGGCTCAAAGCTCTCAAATATCTCTCCTGCCTCTCTGCCCTTGAAAAATAATGGTAATTGCCGAAAAAGATTGACTTTTATCTTCAAATATGAGAGAATATGTATAGCAGGGAAATCTTTAGGCAGGGGAACTTTCAGTAATTCCCCGGAAAGGAAGTAAAATGGTTAAAAACAAAAGATTAATTAAGCCTGCGGCGGCATTTTTACTGTGTCTGGGGCTTTTTGCCGCAGTCGCACTGATTTTCTCGGTAAAGGCCTCCGCTGCGGATTCTGTAATTGAATGGGACGGAAAAAGCGAGCTTAAGGAGGGTTATACATATACAATAACCGATACCGTAAAGCTTAAAAAGCCGATTGACATACCCGTAGGCACAAAGCTAAGCGTAAAGAACGGCGGCTCCCTTAAGGTTTACAGCAGCGGTAAAATCAATGTTTACGGCGAGCTTGCGGTAGCCCAGGGCGGCGAGCTGCACAACAGCGGCACAATTTCCGTAAAGAAGAACGCCGATTTCAGCGTTTACGGTCTTGTGCAGTCCTCGGTAAGCGGCGCTCTCAATATTACCGGAGATCTTACTGTTTACAATAAGGGCAAGCTTGAAACCTCCTCGGCTGTAAAAATCTACAAAAGCGCCAACATACTCAATAAGGGCGAGCTGTCCTTCTATAAGAGCAGCGACAGCATATTGAGCGGAACAATAGTAACAAACGCAGGAAGCTATTTACAGCTCAGAGGCAAGATGCAGGTAACCTTAAGCGGTAAAATCACGGTAAACGGTCACCTTACGGTAGGTGCAAAGTCGGATGTAAAGTGCAGCGGTACAATTGCCCTTACAGATACCTCAAGCTATACCCGTTTCAGAATTATTTCTGTAACGAAGGCGGGCAAGTTTATCGACAATCGTCCCGAGTACGAGTACGAGGATATGACCGTGGATATTCTGATTGACGAGCCGACAGTAAAGCGTAAAGGA
>JBJERM010000046.1:0-7484 GCA_051882315.1 Ruminiclostridium sp. | reverse complement strand
TACCAATGCGTGTATATATAATAGTATCATATTTGGTATAAAAAGTCAAACGCAAATAGACAGGTTATATGTCGTAATTCTGCACAAAAACAGACATTGATTTTCTATATTTATAACAAATATGACGATAGCGCAGAAAATCTCTTGCAAAAATCTTTAACTTAAGCTATAATTGATATTACATAGACAAATGGGACAAAGGAATAAAAAGGAGAAAGAAAAAATGGCACTTAAAGTTAATGAAAAATATCTGAAAAGCTTTATTGCTGAACATGAGTACAAGGGTATACAGCAGGCTGTAACCGCCGCTCATAACACCCTTACCGAAAAAAGCGGTCTCGGAAGCGACTTCTTAGGCTGGACTACTCTTCCCGCCGACTACGACAAGCAGGAATTCGCAGAAATAAAGGCTGCCGCAGAAAAAATCAAGAAGGACAGCGAGGTTCTTATTGTAATAGGAATAGGCGGTTCTTATCTTGGTGCAAGAGCCGTAATTGAGGCGCTTAAGTCGAACCTTTACAACTCGCTTAAGAAGGACACCCCCGACATCTACTTTATCGGCAACACCATAAGCCCTACCTATTTAAATGAGGTTATCTCTCTCGTTGAGGGCAGGGACTTCTCGGTAAACGTAATCTCTAAGTCCGGAACTACCACCGAACCCGCCCTTGCTTTCCGTGTATTCAGAGAGCTTCTTGAGGAAAGATACGGCGAAGAGGGCGCTAAGGAGCGTATCTACGCTACAACCGACAAGGCAAGAGGAACCTTAAAGAGCCTCTCCGATGAAAAGGGCTACAAGACCTTTGTTATCCCCGATGATGTAGGCGGACGATTCTCCGTTCTTACTGCGGTAGGTCTTCTCCCGATTGCTGTTGCAGGCTGCGATATTGACGCTCTTATGAACGGCGCAGCAGCAGCTATGAGCGACTTTGCTGACCCCGATATTGCTAAGAACGAATGCTATAAGTACGCAGCAATCAGAAATATACTTTACCGCAAGGGCAAATCCGTTGAGATGCTGGTTTCCTACGAGCCCTCCTTTGCTATGATGAACGAATGGTTCAAGCAGCTTTACGGCGAGAGCGAGGGTAAGGACGGAAAGGGTATCTTCCCTGCAAGCGCAGTATTCTCCACCGACCTGCACTCCCTCGGTCAGTTCATTCAGGACGGCTCAAAGATACTCTTTGAAACAGTAGTAAATATCGGCAAGGCTCAGAAGGATTTCTTCCTTAAGGAGGACGCAGGGAACGGCGACGGACTCAACTTCCTTGCACATCAGAATATGTCCGTAGTAAACCGCAAGGCTTTCGAGGGTACAATTCTTGCCCACACCGAGGGCGGCACACCCAACCTTGTACTTGAAATGCCCGAGCTTAACGAATTTGAGCTTGGATATATGATTTACTTCTTTGAAAAGGCTTGTGCAATTTCCGGCTATATGCTTGGCGTGAACCCCTTCGACCAGCCCGGCGTTGAAAGCTACAAGAAGAATATGTTCGCTCTCTTAGGAAAGCCCGGCTACGAAGGCGCTAAAGCAGAGCTTGAAGCAAAACTCAGCTAACCCGGGAGCAATCCGCAAAGCTCCCGTGCAAATAAAATCTAAAACCGGAGGACAAAACCATGGTAAAATTAATCGCAGGAAAAAAGGGTTCAGGTAAGACAAAGCACCTTATTGAAACAATCCATACTGCAGAAAAGGAAAGCAAAGGTAACGTTGTTGCAATTCAGTACGGTTCTTCTCTGAACATCGACATTTACCACAAAATCCGTTTAATTAATATTGAGGACTACAAGCTTTCCGACTACGACGATATGTATGGCTTTATCGCAGGTATGCTTGCTTCCAACTACGACATCACCGACATTTTCGTTGACGGTACATTAAGAATCGTAGGAAGAGATTTAGAGCAGGTAGGCAAGATGCTGGACAGAATTGCAGCTATCACGGAAAACATCAACGTAACCTTTACAATTTCCGCTGATGCAAACGAATTCCCCGAATCCGTAAAAAAATATCTTTAATTGCTATTGACAAAAGCTGATATTTATGTTATAATCTAAACCGTGCCAATTTCAGCTTAACGGCTGAATCATAAATATCGCTGAATTCAGAGGGAGGTGCGAATAATGGCAGTTCCGAAGAGAAAAGTTTCTAAGGCAAGACGTGATAAGAGACGTTCACAGGTATGGAAGTTATCTGCACCTGCATTCTCACGCTGCACAAACTGCGGTGAGCTTAAGATGCCTCATCAGGTTTGCGGCAACTGTGGTTATTACAAGGGTAAGGAAGTTATCGCTCACAGCGAGGCTTAAGCTTGTACACACAAAAATTACAGCAGTGCCCTTTGGCGCTGCTGTTTTTTTATTGAAAGGATAGAAATAATGGCAGTTAAGATACTCTCGGTAACTCCACGCAGTCCTGCCGCAAAAGCGGGAGTAAAGGCGGGAGAAACCCTCGCCGCTATAAACGGCCACCCCATAAAGGATTCTCTCGACTACGGCTTTTACTGCTACGAGCGGGTGCTGGAGCTTGACCTTGTGACCCGAAAGGTAAGGGTGAAGAAAAAGGACGATTATGATGACATCGGGCTGAACTTTGAAACCTACCTTATGGACAAGAAGCAAAGCTGCCGCAACAAGTGCATTTTCTGCTTTATCGACCAGCTGCCTCCCGGAATGAGGGAAACCCTGTATTTCAAGGACGACGACAGCCGCCTGAGCTTTTTGCAGGGCAGCTATATCACCCTTACAAATATGACGGACAGCGACATTGACCGCATTATAAAAATGAAGCTGAACGTCAACGTTTCGGTGCATACAACAAACCCTGAGCTGCGCTGTAAAATGCTCTGCAACCGCTTTGCGGGGGAAGTGCTCCGCTACATTCCGAAAATGGCAGAGAACGGGATTTCGATGAACTGCCAGATAGTTCTCTGCCCCGATATAAACGACGGCGAGGAGCTGAAAAAGACCCTGACCGACCTTACCGCCCTATATCCTGCGGTGCAGAGTATTGCCGTTGTACCCTTCGGGGCTACGAAATACAGGGAAAACCTGCCAAAAATACGGCTTCACGATAAAAATTCCGCTTTAAGTGCAGTAACCATAATCGAAGCCTTCGGCGAAAAGATGCTGAAAGAGCATGGCGAACGGGTAGTTTTCCCCGCCGACGAGCTTTTTCTTACAGCAGGTCTCCCAATCCCGTCAAAGGACTACTACGAGTCCTTCCCACAGTACGAAAACGGCGTTGGAATGTGGGCGTATCTGCGGGACGGTATAGCCGAGGAGCTGGAATATTTAGAGGCAGACTCCACTCCCCGCCGCCTTTCAATAGCCTGCGGAGTTCTTGCAGCCCCTCTTATGCGTGAAATCGCCGAAAAGCTGAAAACCCGTCTCACAAATACGGAAATAACCGTTTTCCCTATCAGAAACGACTTTTTCGGCGAAACCGTAACAGTTTCCGGTCTGACCGTAGGCGGCGACCTTATAGCCCAGCTCACTCCGCATAAGACAGACCTGGGCTCCCGCCTTATTATCCCAAAAGCCATGCTCAAAGCCGACGAGGATATTTTCCTCGACGACGTAACCTTAGAACAGGTTGCCTCCGCTTTAGAAGTCCCCGTTATCCCCGTAGGAGAAGAGCCGCAGGACTTGATTGAGGCGGTTACAGAGGGTTGAGAGAGTGAAGAGATATTGAGATTTTAAGAGAAAAAAGATTTTCAGCCCTTTTGTAAAAGGGCTGGCGGAAAACTTTCAGCCGCTTCGCGCAAAGCGGACAACATAAGCTAACAACGGCGGACATAAGCCATAACCATTGCTATCCCATTAAGCGAAACTACCCCACAACAGCCAGCCCACAAGAGCTGCGAATGTGCACCCAAATTGCCCCCACAAAACAAAAGCAGTAATCAAGCTTTCTGGGGTGGAGCGCCCGTGCGCTCCCGCCGGGGTGAAGGGGGCGGCGTTAGCCCCCTTCAAAAACACATATATTTTTCTCTCTAAAAAATCTCTCTGAAAAACCAAAACCCCTGTCTTTCGTGCGCTGCACGAAAGACAGGGGTTTTCTCAGCTGCCGAATTTGCCGTATTTTCTTACGAACTGGAGGGTGCCGATGTATTCTATTGCGAGGACGTCGGGCTCGATGTTGCAGCTTGCTGCGTACATCATTACCTTTTCCCATTCTCCGTTCTCGTAGCTGCATGCGAGGTGGAAAATATCGCTGAAAATGCCGTCGCCTACGATACCTTTCTTGATTTCATCGGAAACGGGAAGGTCGTCCATGGCTCTTGAAAGGGCTTCTCCGTCGCCGCTGCCCGTAACGATTGAAATAAGACCCATAAGGTAAATCTCGTTGCTTCTTGAACCTACTCCGCCGCCGGAATTTCGTGAAATTCTCTCGCAGAAGCGTGCCCTGAACAGGGCAAGACAGAGAATTTCAGCAGGAGAGTTGCGGTTAAGCCTTTGGAGTCCCACAAGATAAATCCATTCCTTCAGCCTGTCTATTCCAAGCATTACAAGCGCCTGATGAACCGTTGAAACGGTGTTTCCCTTGTCGGCGCAAATCTGATTTATTACCTTAAGAAGCTTGATTGTAAGTACCGGGTCGGTTGAAATTACAGCAGAAATGTACTCAATATTAGGGTCGGGGCTGTATAAAAGGGCAAGAATCTGTAAGAACGTCTTTATCATAGGCCCGCCGGAACGCTTTGTTTCAAGTACGGGCTTTGCGAAAAAACCGCCAGTTATGTAGTCTGCGCCTATCTCACGAGCAAATTCAAACTGGTCCTGGGTCTCAACACCGTCCAGCATAACCAGCTTTCCCCGCTCACGGCACTTCTTTATCGTAAGGGCAATATCGTCCGGGTCGTTCTCAACGCTGCACCTTATAAGGTCGGCGAAGTTGAAAAGCTCAATATGCTCCTCGGAGTAGATAAGCCCCGAAAGCGCAACCCTGTACCCTAAACGCTTAAGCCGCATACATTTCTGCAAAGAAGCGGGCGAAGCAAGCATCTCGGTGGTAAGCTCTATAATAATTTTATCCTTTAAGAACAGCTCGTTGAAGTTGCGCTCAAGGAAAAGAGGAGAAAAGCGGATATAAGCCGTCCTGCCGTCAAATATGGTCTGCATATTTGCGGTAAGATAATCCTTTGAATGTGCAATTTCTTCCTCGTCCAGCAGGCTTTCGTCGCCCTCCGGATTTCTCTTTGAAGCGTAGCTGTACAAAAGCTGGTACATCTCGGTAACGCCCTGGGGATTGAAAATCGGGCGTCTTGAAACAAGAAAACTCATTTTTTAGGTCCTTTACCATTCTATATTTTCGACGGGAGTAGGATTGTCGTTGGTGGTGATTTCAGCCACCTTACTGTTCTTAAGCCGTATAACCCTGTCCGCCATAGGCGCTATCGCCGAGTTGTGGGTGACGAGAATAACCGTCATACCGCTGTTACGGCAGGTATCCTGCAAAAGCCCCAGTATCATCTTGCCCGTATTATAGTCAAGGGCGCCGGTAGGCTCGTCGCAGAGCAGCAGCTTCGGCTTCTTCGCTAAAGCCCTTGCAATAGCAACTCTCTGCTGCTCGCCGCCGGAAAGCTGGGCGGGGAAGTTGTCGAGCCTTTCTCCAAGACCTACCTGCCGCAGGATTTCCTCGGCGGGTATGTAGTCCTTGCAGGTCTGTGCGGCAAGCTCAACGTTTTCCTTTGCAGTTAGGTTCTGTATAAGGTTATAGAACTGGAAAATAAAGCCTATGTCGTATCGGCGGTAGGTTATAAGCTCCTTTTTGGAGTATTTCGCTATGTCCTTTCCGTCAACAATAACGCTTCCCTCGTCAATGGTGTCCATGCCGCCCAACATATTGAGAACCGTGGTTTTTCCCGAACCCGAGGGACCGAGAACTATTGCAAGCTCTCCCTTTTCTATATCGAAATTTATTCCGTCAGAGGCGTTTATAGTAATTTCGCCCATTCTGTAACGCTTATAAACGTCCTTTACCGATACAAAAGCCATAAAACCGTTCCTTTCGGTCAACCGATAACAATTTCTCTTTCTTCGTTCATTCTTATTGTGCACATGGAATACTGCTGGGATAAAATAAGCTGCGAGCTGTTAATTCTTACCGTAACGCCGGGGTAAACGCAGCGCCGCACAATTACCCGCAGGTCGTTTGTGTTATCTATCTCTTTTTCTATTTCTTCTATCCTTGTGTGCAGCTCCTTGATAGTACGCATGTGGGCGTACTTTGCCTTTACCGAGGTTGAGAGCATTTCCTCCCGCTCCCTTGTAAGACCGCCCGCCTTTTTCTGCTGCACAAGAGAGTTGCAGATAAGCTCAAGCTGGGAAAGCTGTCCTTCAAGCTCCTTCAGCCGCTTTATAATATCAATCCGCTCCTCTGCAAGAACTGCCACATTACCTAAGGTAATAAGGGTTCGTATATAAGCGTCGGAGCCTATGTAATTCGCCTCTATATCAGATAGGCAGGTATATTTTCCGCCTACAATCGCTGCCTTTCCGCCCTTTGCGGTAAGCTTTCCGCTGCAAAAAACTGTGCAGCCCACAAAGCTCTGTACGGAAATTTCTCCCTTTGAGGTTATTGTTGAGTTTTCGCAGAAATTTGCGGTTATATTGCCCTCGGCTTCAACCGTTGAGCTTACAATTCCCAGCCTTACGCTAAGATTTCCCTTTGCAAAAACCTGCGCTCCCGTAACATTTCCGAAAACGGAGATATTGCCCTGTGCCTTTACGGAGAAGCTTTCGTTTATATTTCCCTTTACTATAACGTCCCCGATAAAATCTATATTACCAACGGAAACGTCCACATCTCCCGATATTGTAACGTCCTTATCAACTACAAAGTAGGACTTGTTCCAGCGGAGATTTCCCGATATAGCGGCAACAAGGTGCTGCTCGTCGTCGGTAAGGGCGATTCCGTTACCCGTTACGACCTTTGCGGGCTTTCCTGCGTACTGCTTAAGCTCAACGCCTCTTATATCCATTCCGGGAGTACCCTCGGTTTCAGGGAAAATATCCCCGATAACCGTACCCTCACGGATATTCTGAATTGTTCCAAGGTCACGGTAGTCCACGTTTCCGAACTCGTCGGTTTTCATTTCGGGAGTTTCTTTTCTGTCGAAATGGTAGATAATATAGCCGTTCTGCCCGTCAACAGGAGGCAGTCCCTTGGCGATAAGCACGCTTCTGCCGTAAATATGCTCGTCAAGCATTTTCGTAAGCTCCGCTTCCCGCACAAAACGGCGCACGCCCTTATTTGTAAGTGCGTCCTTAATCATCTCAAGCGTAACGGGAGCACCGCCGTTCTTTGCCTCGGTGATGCTTAAATGGGCGGTCATAAACTTCTCGTCTACGTCAAGAACAATTGTTCCGTCAACAGGATATGCCATATTATCATCTCCTTATATGGGTTATTATATCATAAAAAGAGCCGCAAGGCGATTCCTTAATATGATAAAATGTTCTTGAAAAAAGTGCTG
>JBJERM010000045.1:0-2222 GCA_051882315.1 Ruminiclostridium sp. | reverse complement strand
ATAAAAAGAAATTAGAAAGAATAAATAATGTAACCGTAGAGAATTTTTCGGGTGAAAACCTAAAACTAATATCAGATTCTCTTCGGAAATATACAAATGCTTATCAGAATAAGACAGGCGCAAAGGCGTCTATTGGTAAGATTATCAAAGGCTTAATAACAAGCCCTGACTATAAGCTGAAGGACTTTAAGGCTGTTATGATTAATGGCTATATGAAGAATACATCCTTATGGAAAGAGATACTAAGAATAAATCTTACCGAGCAATTAAGAAACGTAGAAATCCCGTATATTATCTTACAAGGCGATACAGATATAGTAGCGTCAACACAAACGGTTAAGGAATTGGTTTCTGATAGCAACAATACGAATCTGAAGTTAAAAATTGTTGCTGATACGGGACATTTGCCGGGTGCTGAGATGATGAATACACTGCTGTCTGTTTTGCAAGAAACCATTCAGATATTGTAGAGTGATAAGCTTTGTTATATGCTATAATAAATTCAACAAAAATCAACGGAGAAAAACAGCTATGGAAAACTATATATACAAAGTAGTAGTGGAGCTTGACGACGACATAATCCTTTCCGCCGGCAGGCACGACCTTGAGGATACCTACCGTGTTGTGAAGCAGATGTTTACCGAAAAGGGACTTCACGATATTTCCGAAGGGAAGCGGCTTATTTTTATAAGCAGACCCGGGGAGAAGGACGCTTTCGGCGCAATCGGAGCTGTTACAATGACCTTGTACCGCTGCTGGGCAAAGCCATATCTTAAGGTTATGGAGTGGCACGACGCCGATGATAACAGCGTTGAGGATCTGCTTGAGACCTTCAGACAATGCGAGAAAAAATACGGAATGAAAAAGTGAAACGATAAACGATAAAAGCAGAAAAACAAAGAGAAATAAAGAGAAAACGAGAGAAAACGAGATATATTTCAAAAAAGTTTAAAAAAACCATTGACAAACCCGACCTAAACGTATATAATAGCAAAGTCAGCGAAAAAACGCAAGAAAAAAACAGGAGGAAATCTACAATGTCAACCTATATGCCCAAAGCAGAAACAGTAGAACGCAAGTGGTATATTTTAGACGCAGCAGGCAAGCCCTTAGGACGTGTTGCAGCTCAGGCGGCTACAATCCTCAGAGGCAAGAACAAGCCCACCTTCGCACCCCACTGCGACTGCGGCGACCACGTTATCATCATCAACTGCGCAAAGGCAGTTTTAACAGGAAATAAGCTTCAGGATAAGTACTACAGATGGCACACCGGCTATATCGGCCACTTAAAGTCCGTTCAGTACGCAAAGCTTATGGAAACCAAGCCCGAAAAGGCTATGGAGCTTGCTGTTTACGGTATGCTTCCCAACACAACAATCGGCCGCAAGGCTATGACAAGACTTCGTCTTTACAGAGGCGCAGAGCACAAGAATGCTGCTCAGAAGCCTGTTGAATTTGAATTTTAAGGAGGGGAAAAACAATGTACGAATCTAAACCTTATTACTACGGCACAGGCAGAAGAAAGCACTCCGTTGCAAGAGTACGTGTTTACCCCGGCAGCGGTACTATTACCATCAACGGCAGAGATATTGACGACTACTTCGGCCTTGATACTTTAAAGCTTATCGCTCGTCAGCCCCTTACCTTAACAGGTGCTACCGATAAGTTCGACATCGTTTGCACAGTTGCAGGCGGCGGCGTTACAGGTCAGGCAGGCGCAATCCGTCACGGTCTTTCCAGAGCCCTTCTTCAGTACAGCGATGAACTTCGCCCCATTCTCAAGAAGGCTGGCTTCCTTACAAGAGACCCCAGAATGAAGGAAAGAAAGAAGTACGGCTTAAAGGCTGCTCGTCGTGCTCCGCAGTTCAGCAAGCGTTAAAAAATCTTCTGCAAGAGATAACAAATTTCCCTTTCGGGAGCTTACAAAACGCTTTGTTATCGTGTTTGTGGTGGTTTGGGATTGCTTGAAATCGGGTAAAATCAGAGCCGTAACTAACACATAACTAACGTACAACTAACAAAGTTTAAGGCATTTACTCCTGTAGTGAATGCCTTATCTTATAGCTAGAGATATATGAACTTCTTGTCGTTTATTGTTATTTTTGAATAAAATCAACAATCAATCACAATATAATACCAAAAACACCACATTTTATTGTTGACATATGGGCAATTTTATATTAAAATATTAATAAATAGGCCACATCAACATCCATTTACAA
>JBJERM010000044.1:0-7501 GCA_051882315.1 Ruminiclostridium sp. | reverse complement strand
GGCTTTTTTCATAATTAAAAAAGCCTATCAGAAGTTAATGAGCAGACATTAATTATAAAAAGCGGGAAAACCGAAGGCGGTTTTCGAGGAAAGGCAGGTATGATTTATGTCCAATAATTCTTATTACGATAACAGGGAGCTTTCCTGGCTTAAATTCAACCTGCGTGTTCTTGAGGAGGCGGAAAACCCAGCAGTTCCCCTTTTTGAGCGCTTCCGATTCGCTTCTATCTTTGCAAGCAATCTTGATGAGTTCTTTATGGTGCGGGTAGGGTCGCTGTACGACAAGGCGATTTCAGAAAAGTCCCGCCGTGACTATAAAACAGGGCTTTCTCCCCGTGAACAGTTGTCCCTTATCGCTGACCGTGTTGCTCACCTTATGCCCCGCTTTAACGCCGCATATCGGGAAATCGAGGAGCGGATTGCCATTTGCGGAGTTGTGCACGTTCCCGCCGACAGGCTTACTGAAAGGGATAAGAGCCTGCTTATGCGCCGATTTGTTACGGAGATGCAGCCCCACCTTTTCCCCTCGGTTATTGATAAAAAGCGCCCGCTTCCCTTTATTCCGAATAAAACGGTCTGCGTATTAGCTGAGCTTTCACGGAAAAAGAAGGAGTATCTGGGGCTTGTGACCGCGGTTTCAGCCGCATTTCCGAGAGTGTTTTTCCTGCCCTCGGAAAAGGGCGCTCGTTACGTCCTTTCTGAAGAGGTTATTTCTCTTTTTGCAGGTCTGCTTTTCCCGGATTACAGCCTGAAACGTGCGGGACTTGTGCGTATTACAAGGAACGCTGACTCGGATATAAACGGGATAATGTACCGCAGCAATTCCGACTACATGGAAACTTTAGGCAGCTTCATTTCCGCCCGAAAGCAGCTCTGCCCGGTACGAATAGAGTACAGCGAAAACATCAGCGAAAAGGCGGCGGACAGCTTTGCGGAAAGCTCAGGACTTGCCCTTGGGGACGAGTTTGTTTTCCGTGTGCAGCACCCCCTTGATTTCGGCTTTGCAGACGCTATTGAAGAAAAGCTTTCCGATGATAAAGACCTTTTCTACGAAAGAATAGAGCCTGCTATGCCCTTTTGGTACAGCAGCGGGGAAAGCGTGACTCAGGCTGTACGAAAGCAGGACAGGCTGCTTATGTACCCATTCCAGTCCATTGAGCCTTTTTTGCAGCTGCTTTCCGAGGCGGCAGCTTCTCCCGAAACAGAGGAAATCTCGATAACTCTCTACCGTGCGGCAAAGAACAGCCGTGTTGTGGAGGCGCTTTGTAATGCCGCAAGGGCAGGAAAACGGGTGCTTGCGCTGGTTGAGCTTCGGGCAAGGTTCGACGAGGAGAAAAATATGCGTTGGGCTGCTATGCTTGAAGAAGCGGGAGTAAAGGTAATCTTCGGTCCGGACGAATTGAAGGTTCACTCAAAGCTTCTGCTTATAAAACAGCGTCGGAATGGCGAATGTTCATATATAACTCAGATAGGAACAGGCAACTACAACGAGAAAACCGCACGGCAGTACACAGATATTACACTTATGACTGCCGACAGGGGAATCGCCCTTGACGCAGAGGGGATTTTCAGCGCACTTCTGCGCCGTGAGCCGCCGAGAGAGTGCAAGGAGCTGCTTGCAGCGCCGCTTTGTATGAAAAACCGAATAATGGAAATGATAGAACGGGAGATAGTTTTCGGAAACGAGGGCTATATCGGGCTTAAGCTGAATGCCCTTACCGATAAGGATATTATGGACAGGCTGATTAAGGCAGGGAAATGCGGTGTTAAAATCGAGCTTCTGGTAAGGGGCGCATGCTGTCTTATCGGCGGTATTGAGGGCGAAACCGACAATATAACCGTGGTTTCCGTTGTGGGCAGGTTTTTGGAGCACAGCAGAATTTATATCTTCGGCAGGAACGAGCGCAAGCGGGTTTATATTTCCTCCGCAGATTTTATGACGAGAAACACCGAGCGCCGTGTTGAGGTAGCCGCACCGATAAAAGACCCCTCAATCATCACCGAAATTACCGAATATTTTCTTATGATGATGTCCGATAACGTCAAAGCAAGGGTTCAGCAAAGAGACGGTACATACCTGCGGCGGGAGACATCGGGAGAGCCGCTGGACGGGCAGATTTTCAGCTGCCGCAAAGCGCAGGAACAGACGGCGCAGGCTCAGCAGGCCGCACCAAAATCCCGCACAGAGCATACTGCCAAAGCGGAAAAAATACAGCAGAGCCCCGAGAGGGAAGAAACTGCACAAAAAGCACCAAAGGAGAAAAAAGGCTTTTTTAAGCGTATTCTCGGCTTTTTCGGAAAGGGTAGAAATAAATGAAACTTCTTGTAATAGACGGAAACAGCATACTCAACAGGGCGTTTTACGGAATACGCCTGCTCTCAAACAAAAAGGGCGTTTTCACCAATGCGATAACCGGATTTTTCAACATCTATCTCAAGCTTATCGCAAATTTCTCCCCCGATGGAGCGGCGGTTGCCTTCGACCTTAAAGCCCCCACCTTCCGCCATAAGCAGTACGACGGCTACAAGGCGGGAAGAAAGGGTATGCCCGAGGAGCTGCACATGCAGCTGCCCTATGTCAAGGAAATCCTGCGGGCAATGAATATTCCGGTTATCGAGTGCGAGGGCTACGAAGCGGACGATATTTTAGGTACTTTAAGTGCAGTCTGCGACAAGTCGGGAAATGAGTGCATAATCTCCACCGGCGACAGGGATTCATTCCAGCTCATTACCGACAAAGTAAATGTAAATCTTGCCTCTATGAAGGAGGACGTTTTCTATACGCCCGCTAAAATTATGGAGGTTTACGGGGTCACGCCCCCCGAAATGATTGAGGTTAAGGCGCTTATGGGGGACAGCAGCGACAATATCCCCGGAGTTCCCGGAATAGGCGAAAAAACCGCCCTTGCCCTTATCGGAAAGTACCATAATATCGACAATATCTATGCCGATTTAGATGCCGCTGAGGTTACAAAATCCGTGCGTGCGAAGCTTGAAAGCGGCAAGGAAAGCGCCTATTTAAGCCGCTTTTTGGGCACTATCTCAAAGGAAGCGCCTATTGATACGGACTTGGAGCATTACCGCTTCAAAGCTCCCGACCAGGTTAAGCTTGCGGAGATACTGACGGAACTGGAAATGTTCACACTTCTTAAAAAGATGAACGTTTCTTCCGAGGCAGTAAGCGCTGCCGCCGAGAAAGCGGCTGAAACCCCGCAGGAAACCGAGATTAAGGAAATTGAGCGGGATATTCCCGATTATATCTTTATAAATAACAGACTTTTCCGCTGTTTAAACGGTATTTCCGAGGAAATACCGCCGGAAAACTACGAAAAGGAGCTTTGCTCAGAGGGTAAAAAGCGCACTTTCAACTTAAAGGAAATCCTCGGCGCAACGGGTGTTACAGTAGAGAACGTTGTGTTCGACTCAACCCTTGCGGCATATCTGCTGAACGTAAGCGCCTCCGAGTACAGCCTTGAGCGGCTTTGCGCGGGGTACAGCGTGGCTTTCGAGGAAAATAGGCTTGCAGACACACTTTACAGCCTTAACTGCCGCCTTTACAGCGGAGTGGTTGAGGAGGAAACGGAAAAGCTGCTGACTGAAATTGAAATACCCCTTGCCTATGTGCTTGATTCTATGGAAAAGGACGGGGTGGCGATTGACAAAAGCGCTCTTGAAGCCTTCGGAAAGGAGCTTTCCGCCGAGGCGGAGGATTTGGAGCAGCAGATTTACGTCTGCGCAGGAGAGCCCTTCAACATTTCTTCGCCGAAACAGTTAGGCGAGATACTTTTTGAGAAGCTGGGTCTGCCCTCGGGTAAAAAGACGAAAACGGGCTACTCAACCAACGCCGAGGTGTTGGAAAGCCTTGTGGGATATGACCCGATTGTGGAGCTTGTGCTGAAATACAGGGCGGTTACAAAGCTTAATTCCACCTATGCGGCAGGACTGCTGAAAGTAATAGGCGAGGACGGAAGAATCCACACCACCTACAAGCAGACCGAAACACGGACAGGCAGAATTTCCTCCGCAGAGCCGAATATACAGAATATCCCCGTAAGAACCGAGCGGGGCAGGGAGTTCCGCCGATTTTTCGTTGCGGAAACGGGAAGAGTGCTTGTGGACGCAGACTACTCACAGATTGAGCTGCGTATTCTTGCTCATATTTCGGGGGATAAGGCGATGATTGAGGCTTTTAACAGCGGCGAGGACATTCACACCGTCACCGCTTCACAGGTGTTCAATCAGCCCGTTGAGTGGGTTACGCCCGAAATGAGAAGAAGCGCAAAGGCGGTAAATTTCGGCATTGTCTACGGTATCGGGGCTTTCTCCCTTTCAAAGGACATAGGGGTAAGTGTTGCACGGGCGGACGAATATATAAAGGCATACCTTGCGAAGTACAGCGGGGTTGACCGCTACATGCGGGAAACTGCGGAAAACGCAAAGAAATGCGGCTTTGTTACCACAATGTTCGGCAGACGGCGGTATATTCCCGAGCTTTCCGCTTCCAACAAGAATGTGCAGGCTTTGGGAAAGCGAATGGCTATGAACACGCCCATACAGGGAACTGCGGCGGATATTATAAAGCTTGCCATGATAAAGGTTTATCGTCGGCTTGCCGAGGAAAAGCTTGACGCAAGGCTCATTTTACAGGTGCACGACGAGCTAATCGTTGAGGCGGCGGAGGACTGCGCAGAGCGGGCTGCGGAGATATTGAAAGAGGAAATGGAAAACGCAGTCAAGCTTTCCGTTCCCCTTACTGTTGACGCAAAAATCGGAAAAAGCTGGTACGAGGCGCACTGATGAATGAAATCGAAGCTATAACTAAGCTTGAGCGGCTCTGCTTTGAGAGCTGCTGGGACTCTGCGGCAATCACCGCACAGATGAATAGTCCATGCTGTATTTCTGTTTTGTGGCAGGAAGCCGGAGAGCCGGTTGGCTACGCTTTAGGGAATATTGTGTGCGATGAAGCGGAGCTGTACAGGATTGCGGTTGTTCCTACAAACAGAAAAACAGGAACGGGAACAAAGATTTTGCAGCGGTTTATTGCGGACTGCAAAAAAAGAGGGGCAAAGAAGGTATTTCTCGAGGTCCGCTCCCGCAATACTGCGGCTATCGGGCTTTATGAAAAGCTGGGGTTTAGCAGGCTTGCAATAAGAAAGGGATATTACGGCGACGACGACGCTATCATTTATTCTCTTGAAAATTTTTGAAATAATCTTAAAAAAACTATGGACAAATATGAAAAAATATGGTAATATATTATAAATTATAATAAGAAAATCGGGGGTTTTCTGTTATGAAAAAAAGTACAGTACAGAGATTGCTCAAAAATTCGCTTCTTATCACCGGTTCATTGGGCGCATTCAACGCTGTCTTAGTGCTTGTTTTAAGCATTGTTGCAGTGGTTACGGGAGAGGTGGCTTTTAATAAGGTGCTTGTCCTCGTTTCGGGACTTGAAATTATCACCTCTATCGTGTTTGTTCTCCTTGTAATTGGGTATCTTAAGAAGAGAATTGCAGATCCCATTACTGCAATTTCAGGAGCCGTGGATAAGATATGCGTGGGCGACTACGACGTAAATCTGAAGCTTGAAACAGGTCTTGAGTTCGACCGCATGGCGATGCTTTTCAATAATATCGCCATACAGAGCGAGCAGAGAGCAGGCTTTATTCAGAGGATTGCCGAGGGCGATTTCACACAGCGTATTGATGCTTCCAACCACGACGCAATAAGTTCAGGGCTCAACACCCTTTCCGAGAGCATAAACAATGCCTTCAATGCAATTTACGAGGGCGCAACCGAGGTCAACAGCGGCGGCGAACAGGTTTCCGCAGCTTCCATGACCCTTTCTCAGGGCGCAGCAGAACAAGCAAGCACCCTGGAAGAGCTTTCTGCTTCAATCAACGAGGTAAGAACCGCAGTTATCAAGAATGCGGAAAATGCGGATAATGCATACAAAAACGCAGAAGAAGCGGCTAAGGAGGTTGAAAGCGGCACCGTAAAGATGAACGAGCTGCTTAAGGCTATGGATGACATCAGCCGCTCAACCGATGAAATCGCTAAGTTTATAAAGGTTATCGAGGATATAGCTTTCCAGACCAATATTCTTGCACTTAACTCCTCCGTTGAGGCGGCAAGAGCAGGAGAGGCGGGCAAGGGCTTTGCGGTTGTAGCTACCGAGGTAAAGAACCTTGCAACCAAGTCCCAGGAGGCAGCCCAGCAGACCAACAAGCTTATTCAGAGCTGCGTAAGCAGCGTTAAGGAGGGCGTTGAAAAGACCAACGAAACCGCCCGCTCATTTGAGGAAATCGCAGAAAAAACCGAGGAAATCAGCCGTGGACTCAACGTTATTTCCGAGGCATGCAACCACCAGTCCGAGGCTATCACTCAGATTAACACAGGCGTTGAGCAGATAAGCGGAGTTGTTCAGAACACCAGCGCCACCGCAGAGCAGTGCGCTGCTTCCGCAGAACAGCTCACCAACCGCTCCAATATGCTCAGAGGCACAATCAGCCGTTTCAAGTTCAGCGGGGATACAAAGCCTGCCGCAAAAAAGGCAAGCGCAGCGCAGACAGAAAGCAGACCGAAGCCCGTACATAAAGCGGAATCGGCTGCAAAGCCTGCTCCTAAGCCCACAGAGCCGCCACGGGAGAGAGCAGCAAGACCCGATCCTGCGCCTGCAAAGAGCTATGCCGACGCTGAGTTTGTTGACGCTCCCGACAGCAAGTACTGATGGTTGAATACAGCCTTACCCGCCGCAGAGGCATGAAAAACCTTCGCATGCGGATTTGCGGGGACGGAAGCGTGGCTGTAAGCGCACCGCCCTATGTTCCTAAGCGTGAAATTGATAAATTTGTAGAGAGCCGCAGGGATTGGATTGAGGAAAGCCGCCGTGCGGTTCTCCTGCGTAATGAGGCTGCGCCCGAATGTCCCGGAAACGGCGGATTTCTGACACTTTTCGGCTGTCGCTATAATGTTGAGATTATTGATGATAATAAGCTTTGCGGGCAGTACGAGCTGAGCGGGGATAGGCTTATCCTGTACAAGTCACCGGAAGATGAGAACGGGGAAGCGGCGGCTGTTTCCTTTATGGCTGACAGCGCCCGAAGGTTGGCAGAAGCGGCGGTGGAAAAGTATCTGCGGCTTTCGGAGTACAGGGGAGAGGGAATACACCTTAAGCTTAAGTATATGAAAAGCCGCTGGGGCAGCTGCAGCAGGAAAACCCGCACGATTACCATTAATCTTGCACTTTGTAAGCTTCCTCCCGAGTATCTTGAGTATGTGGCGGCGCATGAGGTTACGCACCTGTTTGTGGCGGGACATTCCGATGGATTTTACCGCTTCGGCGAGGGGATTTACAGCGGGTTTTTCGAGACGGACAGGAAACTTAACAGATTGAAGCCGCAGCCGATATTCGGGTGATGTTCGCGAATATGCAGAGTGTGAACATTTTTGTAGCCGGAAAACAAAGAATATTGAATAGTGAATAATTGCAGCGGTATTA
>JBJERM010000043.1:0-2229 GCA_051882315.1 Ruminiclostridium sp. | reverse complement strand
GGTGTTCTTCCTTCCTCAATTTTTATTACTAAAACAACTAATCCATTGTTCCTGAATTTTTTTACCGCAAAAGATGGAATTGGTGAGACTCCATTGTATATAGTATTATGAATTCTTTGTTCGTTCCACTGTACACAACCGCCAATAGTTTTATCATCATTAATGCCTAAAAAGATATATCCTCCATAAGTATTTGCAAAAGCAGATACTTCTTTAGCTAATTTTGAGTTAGATTCCTTATCTGATTTAAACTCTATAAAGAAGTTCTCGTCGTCATCGCTTGCAAGCATTTTCGTTATATCAGAAAACCTTAGTTTATCCCAACTCTTGTTGTTAATGCTGAACATATATCATTTCCCTTCACAGTGACATTTGTAATTTCAATACACTTTTAACAATTAGTAAAGTCTATAACAGCCATGAATAACCCATTTCCAGCTAACTATAAGAAGCGGCCTCAACAAAAGCTCGTTAGCCGTAAATGTAAATGCTAGTAAAATTATAACACTTCCGAATTAAAAAGTATGTCAAATTATGTCGAAATAAATTTGATTATGATAATTTTTGCTCAGTTTAATTGCCACGACAATCATATCTAATATGATTTTTGTTAGCCAAGCATCTCATTTCTATGCTGAAGAAGCAGCTCCTTGCACTTCTTTACAAAATCGAGTATTGTTACATACTCATCGCTACCCGTCTTTGAAGCGTCGGACAATGCAGTGCTGTTATCCGCTGGAGTTGCCTCGATGTAATATCCCAGAATCTGTGGGTCAGTAAAACGGATAGTGGTGCTGTTGGCTTTACTCGAAACATGAGCGCTGCTTGATGAGCCTGAGCTTGAAGAAGAACTGCTACCGCTAAAGAACAGAAATCCGCCGCCCTTTGAAGCATGCTGCTCCATAGCCATAGCAGTTTGAGATGATATAGCCTTTTCGGTGGTGAGTTTTACAGATACATCCCTCGCCACAACAAATGCCGTTGGGAAACAAGGGAATACACATTTATTCATTTCCCGAAGTCTGTTATCGTCAAATTCAGTTATCGAAACACTATTTGGTGCAATCTTCTCCGATGTAACATTATACATATCGCCGGTCAGCGTAAACAATCCCGGGTTAAACCAGTCGCGCCCTATTTCCACCTTTGCAACCGACATTCCTATCTCAACCGTACACTTATCCGAAGCGGTATAGCTGCTGAAAGCACTTTCACTCTGACTACTGCTTGTACTGCCCCCACAGAAGAAAAAGTTTATACCGCTCGTAGAGGAGGATGACGAAGCGGATCTGCTCGTATCATTATTCATAGTGCTTGCAGATTCCTGGATTACTAACTGCATAAAGCCCTTCGGAACCTTGTTCGGTGTAACGCTTTCGATTATCTCTGCTTTAAATTTCGGTTTGGTATCGGGATCGTCATTCTTATCGCCGCCGTCTCCGCCATCACCGCTTTCTCCATTGCCCGACAATGCAGAGGAAAGCTTAATTTTATTGCTGAGATTTGATATTTCCAGATCAAGCTGCTCAAGCTGCGTACGGATAGGAACAAGTATTTCTTTAAGCGACTGCATATTTTTACTTTCAATATAAGCCATCTGCGCGTCGGACAGCTGCTGACAAGCGTCAACATATTTATGCTGTGCATCTCCGGCGTTGCTTATTGCAGTTGTAAGATCGCCCAGCAAGCCTTCGGTTTCCGGACTAAGAGTTCCTGTTTTCGAAATCAGCCTGTTAAGAATCGCTGCTGTAACACCGCCACCGCCTACTGCCTCCGCAATATCAAGCGCCGCGTGAAGCACAGCAGAAGCGCCCTGACCGTATTTGCTGACAAGATCGCTTTCGGCTGTGTTGAGAGCCTCCTGCGCTGCCGCAACAGCGTCTTTCTTCGCATCTATTTCTGCGTCATCCGGAATTGCTTCGGTAATGGAATTTGCCTGTGCTACAAGACTCATTCTCTGACTTGACAAAAGATACATCTGCTCCGACAGTGCTTCGGGAGAATCCAGCAGGTCAATGCCCGTAAAAGAATTATCTAGCAGTTCAAACCAGTTCTTTGGCGTGAGGCTCACAGGATATATGTAACCGCCGTTGGGGTTTGATTTTCTTATATTCTGAAGGGTTTCTCTTGCCTCCTCAAGCTCTGCCCCCGAGCCACTGTCGAGAATACCTTCTATAATCTTCATATCGTTTGGTGAAAAAACAGCAAGAATCTTACTGTACTGTTCAT
>JBJERM010000042.1:0-2236 GCA_051882315.1 Ruminiclostridium sp. | reverse complement strand
ATAGAAAAGAAAGAAGCAGATTCAATTTGCTATTTTATGAATAATATGCGTAATCACCTTATTGATTTACAAGAGTATCCGTTGTTCGGTTAAATCTTGATTTATCTTACTGACATTTTCTCATATATCAATCAGATTACTAATAGAACAAACGACCAAAGAGAGATGATTTCTTTGGTCGTTTTTCATATTCGTACAGCTAACGGGTTTAATGGATTGGCTCTGTATCGGCGTTAGTTGAGTTGATAATGTGTAGCCACGGGCACGCCGAAAAGCATAACGTTAAAATCCGCTTTTACAAGCCCGCTTTTAAGATAAAAGCTTTTTCTTCTGAGCTTTTCCGAAGAAGCGTCTGTTATTCCCTCAGTATTTTCTATTTCAAGCAGAAAACGCTTATCAGAATAGCGGTTAAGTAAAAGTTTCAGCGCTTCGCTGCCTCTGCCCTGCCCTCTTACTTCTTTGGACATGGCAAAGTAGTCGAGAAGCACAATATCCTTGTAGAAAACGGAAATTGCAAGTCCTATAAATTCGCCGCTGTCGTTTTCTATTGATAGAATCTCCGCTTTTCCCTTGGATTTTAGCTGATTTATCATAAAAAACGGCTTTCTTTCACATCGTGGAAATGCGGAAAGATACAGCCTTTTCAGCTCCTTAAGGCTTTCATTATTCGGATTATCATTCAGCTTCAAAATTATATCTCCTTATGTTCAAAACCGCCGCAAATTACCAATGCGGCGGTTATTTTATTCTGTTCAGTTTACCTTTCCGCCCAGCATTTCAATCATTCTGTAGCCAACCTTGTAAACATCGCCGCAGCCGAAGGTTATTACAAGGTCGCCGCTTTCTGCATTGTCAACAACGTAGCGGGCAACCTCCTCAAAGGTAGGAAACCAGACTGCGCCGTCAATCTTCTCCGCAAGGTCTTTGGAGTAGATATTGAATGTGTTCTTCTCACGGCTTCCCATAATCTCGGTAAGCACTACCTTATCGGCAATACTAAGCGCCTCGGCAAACTCGTTGATAAGGGTTGCTGTACGGGAATAGGTAAAGGGCTGATGAACTGCCCATACACGCTTGAAATTCATTGACTTTGCGGTTTTAAGCAAGGAAGTTACCTCGGTGGGGTGGTGAGCATAGTCGTCAACAAAGGTTATTCCGTTAATTTCAGCAAGCTTCTCAAAACGCCTTACTGCACCAAAAAAGGTAGAAAGCCCTTTGGCAAGGGATTCGGGGCGGCAGCCGTTTTCAAGAGCTGCTGCGCATGCCGCAACCGCATTGAGAACATTATGCTCACCGGGAACGTGAATTGCAACCGTTGTAACCTTTTTTCCGTTGCAGTAAAGGTCAAATTCGGTATGGAAATCGGAAATTTTCCGTATATTTTTGGGACAGTACCTGTTGCTTTCGCTTCTTCCGAAGGTAATTAGCTCTGCTGCCGATTCTGCGGCAGAAACTGCCTCAACCGTATTCATATCATCGCCGTTATAGATGATTTTTTTGGTTGTAAGGTTGCAGAACTTCGTAAAGGAAAGCTTTAAGTTCTCCATTGTCTTGAAATAATCAAGGTGGTCGCAGTCGATATTAAGAATAACCGCCGTATCGGGATAAAGCTTCAGAAAGGTATCAACAAATTCGCAGGCTTCGCATACCATAACGTCGCTTTTTCCGCAGATTCCGCTTCCGCCGATTGCCTTAAGCTTTCCGCCGATTACCGCTGTCAGGTCGTTTCCGTCTGCAAGGAAAATGTGGGTTAGCATAGAGGTTGCGGTGGTTTTTCCGTGAGTTCCGCATACGCATACTGCGTTATCGTACATACTCGTAATAAGCCCCAGCAGTACAGAGCGCTCGATTACGGGAACTCCGCTGTTTTTTGCGGCAATAAGCTCTGGATTGTCAGCCATTATTGCCGCTGTATGCACAATAAGGTCTGCACCCTCGATATTCTCCGCCCTCTGTCCCATAAACACGGGTATTCCCATATTTCTTACTGCCTTAAGGGTTTCGGTTTCGTTATTGTCCGAGCCGGTAAGGTAGTAGCCTTGCCCGTGGAGAATCTGAGCAAGTGGAAACATTCCGCTTCCGCCTATTCCTATGAAATGTATATGCTTTTTTCCGATAAGAAAGTTTTCCATAATCTGCCTTTCCGCAGCGCCACTATTTAAAAATATGCTGCTGCGTTAATTAATGTACGCTCATTAACTTCTGATAGGCTTTATAATTATGAAAAAAGCCTATC
>JBJERM010000041.1:0-2237 GCA_051882315.1 Ruminiclostridium sp. | reverse complement strand
AATGAGGTTGTTCTCCGAGATAAACCGTGAGCCTGCTTCATCGTTATCCACGCAATCATAGAGGAGTAAGCCACGCTCCGCAAAAGTTTTAAGTGTACTCGGCTTTAGCCCTGCCATTGATAATTTATCTTTCGATATTACGGCGTTTCTCTACAAAATATTCAACTTCTGCTTGACAAACAGGCACACCTATGTTATAATATTGAATGCAAATTCAATGAATATATATTCAGCGAGGTGCAATATGTCAACAAGAGATGAGCAAAAGGAACAGCGCAGACAGCTTATTATTTTCAAAGCCCTTGAACTATTCGCAAGAAAGGGATATTCCGATACAAAAATCGGAGATATAGCAAAAGCTGCCGATATGAGCGTAGGGCTGATGTTCCATTACTTTGAATCCAAGGAACAGCTATACGAGGAGCTTGTGCGTATGGGTGCACAGGGTACAAACATTCCTCTTGATATGAACTTTGAAGATCCACTTGATTATTTTTCGGGATTTCTCAAAATACTGTTTCAATACGCAAAGGAACAGCCCTGGGTATTCTATATGTTTGTGCTTATGTCGCAGGCAAGACGAAGCGACGGTATTCCGCCCCATATCAGAGAAATAGCTATGAGCGTAAATCAGGTAGAACAGTCAGCAGAGATAATTGCCGCAGGTCAGCAATACGGCTATTTCCGTGAGGGAGACCCTTATTCCCTTTCCTTTGCTTTCTGGAGCAGTGTTCAGGGAATTATGGAGCAGCTTGCAGTTTCCCCTGAGCTGATTGAAAAAGGACAGCTGCCGGAAACAGACTGGATTATTGATATTATACGAGGTGCAAAATGAAAAAGGTAATTATAATAGGCGGCGGTATTGCAGGACTTACCGCAGGAATATATGCGCTGCAAGGCGGATTTGAAGCAGAAATCTATGAGAAAAATGCTATGGTGGGCGGTGAATGTACAGGCTGGAGCAGACAGGGGTATCATATAGACAACTGTATCCACTGGTTGACAGGCTGCCGTCCCGAGGACGATTTATATAAAATATGGCGTAATGTTGGGGCAATCGATGATACTACCGAGTTTTACCGTGAGCCGTATTTTTATATGATGGAGTTAGATGGAAAGAAGCTTCATTTATGGTGCGACATTAAAAGGGCACGGAAAGAATTTCTTGAAATCGCTCCCGAAGATGAAACCGAGCTTAACAAATTATTCGACAGCGTAAAACTTGCGGAATGTATAAGAGTTCCTTCTGAAAAATCGCTTGCCGACATGAACCCGATTGAATACATGAAACTCGGCATGAGCATGGCAGGTATGGGCAGAGTTATGAAAGAATACGGAAAAGATACCATAGCCGACCTTGCAAACCGTTTCAGAAATAAGTTTGTCAAGGAAATGCTGAGCCGTTACTTCAGCGGCTCGTACATGGCGATTACCTTTATTACCTCCTACGGATTCTATACAAGCGGTACTGCCGCTATTCCTAAGGGCGGTTCTGTGGGTATGGTAAATCGGATTGCAAAACGGTTTGAGGAGCTTGGCGGCAAAATTCATACCAGAATGTCTGCCTCAAAAATCAATATCAACAACGGCAAGGCGGAATCCGTATCTTTCGAGGACGGCAGTACAGTTTCCTGCGATTATGTGATTTGTGCGGCTGACCCGACTGTAACCTTCGGCAAGCTCCTGCCCCCGGAATATATGGATAAAACGCTTAGAAAAATGTATAGTCAGACAGACGGATATAATGTTTCATCGATTTTTAATGTGTCCTTTGGAATAATCGGCGAGGAAGAAGTGGGCGATATAGGCGGCTCCTGCATATTCCCTTGCAAGAGCTTTACGGCAGGCAGAAAAACTGCTGATTATATGGGGCTTCGTATGTACGATTATGATGATACACTGTTTCCGAAGGATAAGCGTGTTATCCAGTGCAATATTCTCCAGGATACCGAGGACTATGAATACTGGAACAGCGTTTATGACGATAAGGAACGCTATAATACGGAAAAACAGCGTATAGCCGAGACGGTTAAGGAACGGATATACAAGCAATATCCGCAGCTTCAGAACAGGCTTGTTTTGTTATGTACATATTCTCCGGTGACATTTACAAAGTGGTGCGGCGCATATAAAGGCTCATATATGAGCTTTTTCCAGATGAAGGGCTACAAAAGTCTTACTGCAAAAAACACTGTCAAAGGATTGTCCAACGTATTTATCGGCAGTCAGTGGCTCAC
>JBJERM010000040.1:0-7543 GCA_051882315.1 Ruminiclostridium sp. | reverse complement strand
AAGATGCAGACAAAGGCTGTTATCAAGGCTGCTATCAACGTTAAGAAGGCTCATCCCGACTGGAACATTGTTCCCGAAATCATGATTCCTCTCGTAGGCGAGGTTAAGGAATTAAAGTACGTTAAGGATATTGTTGTTGCAACAGCTGACGAAGTTATCAAGGCTGCCGGCGCTGACCTCAAGTACGAGGTTGGTACAATGATCGAAATTCCGAGAGCTGCTCTTACAGCTGACGAAATCGCTAAGGAAGCTGAATTCTTCTGCTTCGGTACAAACGACCTTACACAGATGACCTACGGCTTCTCCAGAGACGACGCAGGCAAGTTCCTTAACGCTTACTACGACGCTAAGATCTTTGAGAACGATCCCTTCGCTAAGTTGGACCAGACAGGCGTTGGCAAGCTTATGGAAATGGCTATCAAGCTTGGTAAGGCTACACGTCCTGAGCTCCACGTTGGTATCTGCGGCGAGCACGGCGGCGATCCCACATCTGTTGAGTTCTGCCACAAGCTCGGTCTCACCTACGTTTCCTGCTCACCCTTCAGAGTTCCGATCGCAAGACTGGCTGCTGCACAGGCTGCGCTTAAGTAAAGACAGCACACGTTCAGCATAGTTTTTGAAGGCGAAAGCTTTCAGAAAAGCCACAGGCTCGTACATGAGAGAGAACCAATGGAACGACCTGACGGTTGATATTTATCCGGAATATTAAATTAAAGACCTCCCGACATCGTCGGTACCGCAAGGTACGAGATGGTGTTGGGAGGTTTTTGTTTCTGTATTCATTTTAAATAATCAAGAACAACTACCCATTACCGTCCACAACCGAAAAAAGGAACACGCAGGCATTGGACAGTATCGCCGGGGCGACATTTCTGAAAATCTTTTTCTTTCTTGATTCTACTATGACGAGTATATGCCCTCAACCGTTTCGGGGTCAACTCTCAGCGAAACCCTGTCTGCTATCGGCGCAGTACAGCTTGAAACTCCCTCTGCAATAAATATTTATGCAGAAACCTTTGAGAACAAGGAGCATATTGATGATTTAATAGAGGAATATAACAATTCCGCCTCCGAGGAGGACAAAATTTCCTACACCGATTATGTTGCTCTGCTTATGTCCGGCGTGACCACAATGATTGACGCAGTTTCCTACGGCCTTATCGGATTTGTTTCAATTTCGCTGATTGTATCCTCTATTATGATTGGCATTATCACATATATTTCCGTTCTTGAAAGAACAAAGGAAATCGGTATTCTGCGAAGCGTGGGAGCGTCGAAGCGTGATATTTCCCGCGTATTCAACGCAGAAACCACCGCTATTGTGGGACTTGCGGCGGGACTTATCGGTATAGGCGTTACGCTGCTGATGAATATTCCCATAAGCATTATCGCCGAAAACCTCACAGGCATAGCAAATATTGCTGTTCTGCCGGTAAATGCCGGAATTATTCTTGTTGTGATAAGCGTTGTTCTTACTATGATTGCAGGACTTATTCCCTCAAAGCTTGCGGCAAAGAAGGACCCTGTAATTGCGCTGAGAAGCGAATGATTTTTGCGTTTTCCGAATTGGTGCAGCGTAATTTTTAATAAAGTAAAGTAGTCAATCATAAATTCGCTTTGGTATGGGATTTCGTAGTCCCATAAGACTTCTTGACGAGCTTAAAAACAACAGCGTTTCCAATGTTGTTGCCAGTATGCCCGTTTATGAATATCTGAAAATTTATGTGGCAGACGCAGAAACGGGGGAAATACTCGGAGCAACGGACAACAGCAGCGGAATGGAGCTGAGCTCTGTCGG
This sequence comes from Ruminiclostridium sp., assembly GCA_051882315.1. Classification (GTDB taxonomy): domain Bacteria; phylum Bacillota; class Clostridia; order Oscillospirales; family Ruminococcaceae; genus Ruminiclostridium_E. The sequence goes on along the minus strand of JBJERM010000040.1, from coordinate 5,745 downwards.
AATAGATGCTTTTGATGCGGTTCCCGGAGTTATAAGCCATTTTCACACCGTTATAAACGGGCGGACAATCGGCTGCTCAGTTTTAAATAAGGACGAATATGTAATATGCGTTGTGCAGGACAATGCAGGCACAAGAAAGGAAACGGTTCTTTCGCTGCTGATGGTGGCTGCATATCTGATTATCGCAGCCGCAGCCCTGCTTATAATAATAAAACGCCTGCTTATTATAAGAAAAGAGCAGATGGACCAGCTTATGATACTCACCTCTATGTCGGGAATCTATTACAGCATGCATCTTATAGATTTTAAGAGCAATACCTTTACCGAGTATGCTGCCCGCAATCAGGTAAAGGAGGTCGTAGAGAAGAACAGCGCCTCAAATCTCGCTGAAACAATCCGTCAGGTTATGCACGCAACCATGTCCGACGAATATCTTGAACAGGGACTCCTATTTACCGACATTTCAACTCTTCCCGAAAGGCTTAAGGGCAGGAAGATTATTTTCATGGACCTGCTTGGAAAAAACGTGGGCTGGATTAGAATGTCCTTTATTGCAATAAGCGCAGACTCCGAAGGAGTGCCCGAAAAGGTAATCTGCACCACCCAGATTATAGACGAGGAAAAGCGCAAGGAGGAGCATCTGATACAGGAGTCCACCACCGACCAGCTGACACGGTGCTATAATCGCCGTGCTTACGAAAAGGACCTGCACAATTACCCCGACGTTCCCGAGGAGCAGGATTTTGTCTTCGTTTCCATGGACGTAAACGGTCTTAAGACCGTGAACGATATCCCTATGAGGAGATAGCCTGATATTTTTTTGGTTAATCGCAAGCAAAAGGTGAATAAAACAAAAGCCCGACTTGTAATCGGGCTTTATGCGTGCCGAGGTACTCGGCTATTCGTTGAGCATCTGTCGGGCTTCAAGTACGACCGCTTTTAATGAATCCAAAACTTTGTCGTTATGTTCATTGATGAAAGCGATTTTTTCTTCGGTGTTATTTCCTGCCTTTATATCCTTGCCTGCAAATTCAAGCTCCTTTGCAGCGGCAGACAGGACTTCCGCTCCGATTGTCAATGCAGAGGACTTTAATCCATGCACATATATTGTATAGTTTTTCCAGTCCTCGCTGGCAAGTGATTCGGTTATTTTTGCAAGCGTCTCTTCATAGCTTTCGGCGAACACCTCCAGCATTTCCCGATACATATCCTCATCATCTGCACAGTATCGCATACCTGTTTTACGGTTGATGCAGGAACCGGCTTCCTTCTTTTCCGTTACGGCTTCGGGAGGGGAAGCAGGCTTCTCGCTTGTCCCGCTGTTCAGCTTGCTTTCGGGGATATACCTGCGCAGCATCTTTTCAAGGGAATCACCTTCAATGGGCTTGGATAGATAATCCGCAAAGCCCGCATTTATGTACTCTGCCTTTGCTCCCACAATAGCGTTTGCGGTAAGTGCAATTACAGGTACGCTGCTGCATTTGTTCTCGCCCTCCTTTAATCTGTGGAGGGTTTCAATTCCGTCCATTTCGGGCATCATGTGGTCAAGAAGGATAATATCAAAGAACTCTTTTGCTGCAATTTCAAGACATTCTTTTCCGCCGGTGCAGGTGGTGACCTGAACCTTAGTCTTTTTCAGAAGCGCCTTAACAACCGCCAGATTCATTTCGTTATCATCCACAACAAGCACTTTTGCATCCGGAGCAACGAAGCTCTCCTTGTATTCTGCCTGTTTTTTTGCCACAGCCTCAAGATGCTGTCTGAAATCGCCCACAGGCTTTTCGTCCCGTATTTCCTGAGTAAATACGGAGCCCTGACCGTAAATGCTGGAAACGTCCATGCGTCCGTTCATCTGCTCCACAAGCCTATGGGTTATGGCAAGCCCGAGTCCTGTGCCTTCGATATTGCGGTTCTGCTCCAGATCAAGCCGCTGGAAGCCTTCAAACAGCTTGTTCAGGTCTTCTTCCTTTATGCCGATGCCGCTGTCGGATACCTGCATTCTCAGGGTGACGCTGTCTGCTTCGCGGATAGCGGATACGCTGAGCTTTACATAGCCCTGCTTTGTGTATTTTACCGCATTATTCAGCAGATTTACAATTATCTGACGGTTTCTGACCTCGTCGCCGTATAGCATAGATGGAATAGAGTTGTCGATGTCAACACGGAAATCCAGCTGCTTCTGCTTTGCCTTGATGTCAATCATGTTTATAACATCATTCAGGAAAAGCGCCGTATCATAGGTCGCAGGGATAATCTCCATTTTTCCTGCCTCTATCTTGGAAAAGTCCAGGATATCATTTATAAGTGACAGCAGAGTTTTGCTTGCGCTCTGGATATTAATTGCATAATCCCTTATCATCTCGTCCTTGCTCTCGCGCAGAACCATTTCATTCATACCCATGATAGCATTGATAGGCGTGCGTATCTCGTGAGACATATTTGCAAGGAAATCGCTCTTGGCACGGTTTGCCTGCTCGGCAATGTTTTTTGCCTCGCGAAGCTCGTTGCTCTCACGCACCTTTTCCTCGGCGCTGAGCAGATATATCATGCCGATGGCAAACAGCAGTATAAGCAGACCGAATACCCACAATATCAGCGTCGTAATGGTGGAAAGACCTTCCATCAGAACGTCCTCCGGCACTGTGCCTACAAGGTAGATACCCAGCTGCTTTACCTCCGAAATAAAGAGGCAGTTCATGCCGTCAGCGTCATTATAGAATATGGCAGCGGCAGTATCCACATTCATCTGTTTATATAATTCCTGCATTGACGCTGCAACATTTTCCTTACGCAGATAATTTTCCGTTTCGACTGCCGCATCGGAGAAGGGTACAACTATCCTGCCCTTCTGGTCGAGAATTGCTACCTGTCCCTTTCCCTTGTAGCATGAAACGCCGAATTTTTCAAGCAGCCCGCTTTCATCATACAGCTTGTATAAGGTATAAATTACATTCTCCTCATCATATACGGGAGTTGTGAACAGTAAGCCCTGCCCCTCCTTGTAGCAGACGGAGGAGTTGCCGTGGAATGCGTCCTGTATACCGGGAAAATCGGCGAAATTCAATGTGCTTCCTCTGAGCGCCGTTCCGTTCAGACAGAGCAGACCCATTGTAATACTCTCGCTGTCGTTTAACACAATGTCCAGAACAGCGTCATCTTCTTTGACATCTGCGGGAATCTTTGCTGCCATATTCTCAAGCTCATATATCTCCAGCTCAAACTGTTCAGCAGAAAGCATAGCCAAAGTCCTTGCCTGCTCTGTAACCTGCTGCTCAACATATCCCTTAAGCAGGCTGCGCAGTCTTAAATCCATCAGCAGACCGACGCCAATCAATATTACAATGACTGCTGAGAGGAATGCAATAATCCTTTTTTTCTCTTTGAGTTTCTTAATCATAGAAATTTACTCCTTCAACATACCAATCAAAATGCTCAAGGATTATTTCATCGCGTATGGTCTGATTTTCCTTGCAGCGGAGATTGCCTTCGTTATCGTATATAACCCCCGAGAAAACGTCCTGACCTGCAAGAATTTCGTCCTGCGCCTTTGTTATCTCAGCCTTTACCTCCTCGCTTACAAGAGGAGAGAGGTCGGATAATCTGACTGCATTTTCCTCAATTCCGACCCAGTATATTTTAATATCCGAGGATTTACCCTGAAGATACTGTCTGATTATTGCTTCATAGGTCAGCTTCCAGTCGCAGGTGACTGCACCCAGGTATTTGTCCGAATGCTGTTCCGGGCTCTGGTGATATCCGATGGAATAAACCCCGTATTTTTCCGCTTCTTCTACTGTATATGCCCTGTTCTGATGATATGTAAGGACATCCGCTCCCGTTTCTTCAATGAGAGCGTCGGCAAGTCTGCGTTCCTCCTCCTCGTTGTCCCATGAATTGCTCCATGCAACGGTAACTGTCGCATCGGGATTTACTCTGCGCACGCCAAGAGTAAACGCATTTATTCCGCGGTTGACCTCGCTTGTGGGCATGGCGGCAACATATCCGATATTGCCTGTTTTAGTCTGCATACCCGCTGCAATACCCGCAAGATATCTTGCCTGATACATACGGGCAAAGAATGAGGTGATGTTGTCTGCGTGATAATTGAAGTCGTTGCCGTAAAAAGAAACGTCGGGATATTTCTGTATTATATCCTGTATTTCCTCCAAATAGCCGAAGCTTGTGAGGATTATCATTTTGCAGCCCTTGCTCACAAGGTCCTCTGCCGCAGGACCGCAGTCGCCGCAGAATTCCTTGATGTTTTCCTTTACGAGCAGCTCGGCGTCAAGCTCTTTGCATGCTTCTGACGCACCTGTATAGTGCATACCGTTCCAGCCGCCCTCGTCTATGCTGCCTGTGATGATAATGCCTATCTTTTCCTTTTTATTAACGGTTTTGCCCATAAGCAGCAATATTCCGATAATTACTGCCAGCAGCAGAAAACAAATAACCAATAATACGGATCTTTTATTTTTACTCAGTTTCATCTATTACTACTCCTTCTACATACCAGAACATATCATTGAGCATAGCTTCGTCGGTCATGCTCTGTCCTTCCTTTATGCGGATATTGCCCTCATTGTCCGTTATGGGACCGTAGAAAACATCAAATGTACCGCTCATCAGCCTCTCGCGTGCCTCGTCCACCTTTTCGGCAGTACCCGGCTTAACATTTTTCGTTAATGGCGCAAGGTCAACGATACCTGTTTCAACGCCCTCCCAGTAATTGATACCCCTGAACTTGCCCTGCAGACATTCCAGTATTCTCGGCTCGTAGAAATATTCCCAGTTCCATATAGGCGCTGTCAGATATGTATCGGGGAAAAGAGCTTTGTTGTCAACATTGTAGCCGATTATCCATACCTTGTTTTCGTTTGCAATATCCATGGGTGAGTGTGCGTCGGAGTGCATAGCCAGAACGTCAATATTGTGTTCAGCAAGAAGCGACTTTGTTGCCTCACCGTTTTCTTCTTCGCCTATCCAGGAATTGCTCCATTTCACATACACCCGGGCTTCGGGATTTACTGCACGCACACCCAGAGTAAAGGCGTTTATTCCTCGGTTAACTTCCGCAATGGGCATTGCGGCAACATAGCCTATCTCATTGGTTTGCGTCTGCAGGCCTGCCACTATACCGCTCAGATATCGCATTTGATATATCCGCCCGAAATAGGTAGCAAGATTATCTGCCTGTTCAACTCCTGTGGCATGAAAGAAGGAGATATCGGGATGTTTTTGTGCGCATTCAAGCTCCCATGTCCCGAAACCGAAGGAGTTGCAGAAAATTATTTTGCAGCCATCGGAAACAAGCTCCTCAATCGCCTCAACGCAACGCTCATCCTCAGGTACATTTTCCTTGTAAATCACATTTAGATTAAGCTCCGCAGCGCTTTTTTCCATGCCATTGAAATGCGATTCGCCCCAGCTGTGGTCGTCTACCTGTCCGTTAAGAATGAAGCCAACCTTCGTCTGTGTTTTGGTGATGTCGGTATCCTGGTGGTTAACCCTTATCCATAATAATCCTGCAACGATAGCACAGACAAAGATAAGTATTGTTATCAGAATTTTTTTCATATGACCTCCAGATAATATGCAGCTTGTCGAAAAGTGTCAGCATTTCATTTTAAGGTTATTATACCATATTTATCCCATGACCGCAATAGATAATTGTATTTTTACAATTCTGTTTCCCCGCACAGATATAATAATTATAAATCTCCGAACAAAACCGAAGAATTATTTTAC
>JBJERM010000039.1:0-7580 GCA_051882315.1 Ruminiclostridium sp. | reverse complement strand
TTGTGCCTGCCGTTATGCGGTTGACGACGCAGATGGTGGTTTATCGACAGCCTGAGTTATTACTGATAAAAACTATGCTCATATATATAGACAAGGGGCTTTCTGAATATCAGCAGCACTGTATCAATAACCCAGAATATATGACCGAAGCCTATTATAGCAATCAGAAAAGATACAACAAAGCATAATGCCGCAAGACCAAATACAAAAAACGGAATAATAATTATTCCTACGGAACAAAATGCCCCGAAAATCACAAACACCTTTCCCAGCAGGAATTTGCAGGTTCTTGCCCAGTGGGCTATGCCGTGGGGCAGGCAGGCAAGGGGTACGCCTAAATTGACTGCCATACGAAAAAGCATATCGTTGCTCCAGGAATAATCGTTATAATAGTCGTTTGCGAACAAGAACAGCTTATTGAGAACAATAACAAAAATAGGCGCAAGAATTATAGCGATTATGTAGGTTACCTTTCTTAGCCTGTTTGCCCTCAGGGCTGACTCCGACATTTCATTGTAATAGCTCATTTTTTCCTCCTGTTTTTACGGTTTGCCCGAATTTTATGACTTCATGTAGCTATAATAACATATTCTTTGGCAAAAGTCAACACTTTGTAAATAAAAAATCCACAAATTGACATATAATATATGATATACTGTTTAAAGGCGGTGATATAATGAAGGATTTCGGTAAAAAATTAAAGGAGCTGCGGGAAAAAAACGGGCTTACCCAGCAGCAGCTTGCCGACCGTATATGGGTAACAAAATCCACAATCAGCAATTATGAGTTAGGCGAGCGCAATCCCTCTCCGGAAATTCTTATAAAGCTTTCAAATGTGTTTCATATTTCGGTGGACAGCCTGCTCGGAATAGAAAAAGAAAGCCCTGCGCTGAGCGTCGAGGGGCTTACTGACGAGGATATTGAGCTGCTGGAAAAGACTATTGAGCTTTTACGCAGGAAGAATATGAGAGAACGGAACTATTCCGAAAAAAGGGATAAGATCCGGGATAAGTAAGCGTAAAAAACGGACCGTGTGAACGGTCCGTTTTTTTATTATTATATTCAGAACGTAAAATCCAGCGGTCCTTCCGAAGCCATACTCTCCTGCTCCGCTTTTGCAGGCTCGCTTCCGAAATCGAAGTTATCCTCCTTTTTCGGCGGCTTGTTTATAACCGGGCGGCTCGACTCTGCCATTGTGGACATATTCTTAAGCTCGATTGTATGGTCGCTTGGAGCGATTTCAAATTCCTCCTCCCCATCCTTCTTCTCGTCGGAGGGAGTAACCTGAGTTACGAAGTGATGTCCCTGTCCATAATAGGCGTTTTCGCCGTGCTTTCTGAGATAGTGCTTGTCAAGAAGCGCCTCCTGGATACGGGTAAGACCGAACTGGAAATTGGTGTTGTAAACCGCCATTTCCGCCACGGTTTCAAGAACAACTGCGTTTTCAACCGCCTTTTCGGGGCTTTCTCCCCAGGTGAAAGGTCCGTGGGAAGCCACAAGACAGGCGGGAATGTCCATGCAGTTTATCCTGCGGCGGGCAAAGGTATCCGCAATTGCAAAGCCCGTGTTCTTTTCGTAGTCCTCCTGGATAAGACCCGTTTCCATAGGTATTGTACAGGGAATATCCCCGTAGAAATAGTCGGCATGGGTTGTGCCGTATGCAACAATATCAAGCCCCGCCTGCGCCCAGATTGTAGCAAACTTTGAATGGGTATGTACAACGGCGGAGATTTCCTCAAAGGACTGATAAAGAGCTATGTGGGAGGGAGTGTCCGAGGAGGGGTTAAGGTCGCCCTCAACAACGTTTCCGTCCATGTCCACAACAACCATATTTTCTGGAGTAAGCTCCTCGTATTTTACCCCCGAGGGCTTTATAACAATAAGCTTTTTCTCTCTGTCAATTGCCGAAACGTTGCCCCAGGTAAGCTTTACAAGTCCCTCTTCCTTAAGCCTTAGGTTTGCGGCATAAACCTTTTCTCTTAATTCTTCAAGCATTTCTCTTCAACCCTTCGTAAAAACGATATATTATAATCATTATACACCTTATGACAGGCTATTGCAATATGCTGCTTAAAATTCTACAAATACTTGTAAAACTGTTATTAATTTTTGTGCAGTATTTTATCCTCGTTAGTTATGAAGTACCAGGGAAGAACTCTACCATTTTCGTCAAACTCAACACCCTCGGACAAAAGCAGCTCTCTCTGCCTGTTTTCTCCGCCGAAAGCGAAAGCGCTTGAAACCTCGCCGAACCTGTTTACTATTCTGTGGCAGGGGATTTCTCCCGGTCTTGGATTTGCGTGCAGGGCGTAGCCCACAACCCTCGAAAGCCTTCTGTTTCCAACAAGCCTTGCTATCTGCCCATAAGAAGCTACCTTGCCCCGTGGCACGGACTGCACCACAAGATAAATTTCCTCAAAAATACTCAAGACTGCACCTCAATGTCATCAAGCCGTTCCAGCCACAGCCTGCTTACAGCGTCGCTGGGCATACGCCAGTCGGCTCTCGGAGAAAGGGTAACGGAGCCCACCTTTGCGCTGTCCGGCATACATGAGCGCTTGAACTGCTGATTGAAGAAGCGGCGGAAGAAGGTTTTAAGCCATTTCAGTATGGTTTCCCCGCTGTACTCTCCCTTGAATGCAGCAAGCGCCATTCGGTAAACCTTTTCGGGCGGACAGCCCCAGCGCACCGCATAGTAAAGGAAGAAGTCGTGCAGCTCGTAGGGACCCACCAAATCCTCGGTTTTCTGGGTAATACTGTCGTTTTCCGCAGGCAGCAGCTCAGGGCTTACGGGAGTGTCAAGAATGTCGTTAAGCACAGCGCTGAGCCTCTCGTCACCGCAGGTATCACTGTAATATCCCACGATATACCGCACAAGGGTTTTGGGAACGGAAGCGTTTACCCCGTACATTGACATGTGGTCACCGTTATAGGTAGCCCAGCCAAGCGCCAGCTCGGAAAGGTCGCCCGTACCCACAACAAGCCCGTTCTGCTGATTTGCAATATCCATTAAAATCTGAGTTCTTTCCCTTGCCTGTCCGTTTTCGTAAACAACGTTGTAGTTATCTGCGCTATGACCTATATCCTCAAAGTGGCAGTTTACCGATTTTGCAATATCAATCTGCCTGAAGGTTACTCCGAGGTACTCGCAGAGGGCTTCTGCGTTGGTTCTGGTGCGGTTTGTTGTGCCGAAGCAGGGCATTGTAACCGCAGTTATATCCGTTCTCGGACGGTTCAGCATATCCATAGCCTTAACCGCAACGATAAGGGCAAGACAGCTGTCCAGCCCTCCCGAAATTCCGATAACGGCAGTTGCCGCATTTGTATGCTCGATTCTCTTTTTAAGCCCGCTGCTCTGCATTTTCAGAATAGCGTCGCAGCGCTTGTCCCTGTCCTCTTTTCCGTAAGGCACAAAGGGCGTTTTTGCAAACTCACGGGAAAGCTTAGTTTCCTTAGGCTCAAGGTCAAATTCCACAACCTCAGCCTTATTTATCGGCTCAAAGGAGGTATTCTTTCTACGCTCAAAGGCAAGCCTGCCCAAATCTATATCGGCGGTAACAAGCTTGTTTTCAAAAAGCTCCGTTTCAGCAAGAATAACCCCGTTTTCAGCAATTATGTTATGTCCGCCGAAAACCATATCGGTGGTGCTTTCGCCCTCTCCTGCGCTTGCGTAGGCATAAGCGCAGATAAAGCGGGCGGACTGCCCCGAAACAAGGCTTCTTCTGTACTCCGCCTTGCCTATCATCTCGTTGCTTGCGGAAAGGTTAAGAATAATATTTGCTCCCGAAAGGGCAAGGTTATCCGAGGGCGGACAGGGCGCCCATAAATCCTCGCAGATTTCAACTCCGAAGCAGAAATCGGGGTACTGACGGCAGGCAAATACCATAGGCTTATCGCCGCTTGCGAAGTGCCGCTTTTCGTAAAATTCGTTATAGTTGGGAAGATACTTTTTCGGCAGGATTCCGAGGATTTCTCCCTTTGTGAACACAACGGCGCAGTTATAAAGCTTCCCCTCCATACGAACCGGCGCACCGATTACGCTTACCATATCAAGCCCCGCGGTTTCAGCCACAATCCCTTCCACCGCCTCCCATGCTCCGTTAAGCAGCACGCTCTGATAGAAAAGGTCGCCGCAGGTATAGCCCGTAACGCAAAGCTCCGGCAGGACTAAAAGCCGTACCCCCTTTTCGTAAGCCTCTTTTATGCAGGAAATAATGCTCTCCCTGTTGTATTTGCAGTCTGCAACCTTAATTTTCGGCGTTCCTGCGCTGATTTTAAGAAATCCGTCCTTCAAGGTTTATTCCTTTCCAATCAGCTGTGTTAGCTTTGCAAGCTGATTTTCCGTAATATTTTTATCGCCGTAGCGAAGCCCGTCGTAGTCTGCGGCAACGGCGCAGATTCCCGAAAAGCCGGCATCTCCGCCCTTTTCCGCCTGCACCGAGGTAGTGTCCGAAGCCGACAGGCTGTTATCTTTTTCCTTTATCTTATAGAGCAGTATTCTGTACCCGCAGCGGTATTTTTTCTCCGGGTCTTTTTCGTTTCTGTACTGCTTGTAAAGCCTTGAGAGAGATACTTTTTCTTCTCTTTTCTCGGGCATTTTCCTGTAATCCTCGAAAACGTCGGTAAAATCCGCCTCTTCCGAGGTTTCTCCCTTTTTTGAAAGGAATTTTATTATACGGCTGAAAAAGCCCTTTATTCCCGCAATTATCCTTTTTCTGAAAACTATCAGCAGTATTATTGCCATTATAACAGCAACCGCCTGCCACAAAGGATTAGAGCCGGCTTCTGCAAAGCCTCTCAGCTCCGTCATTTCCTGCGACTGCTCAACCGCCATTTTCTCAGCGTTGAAAAGACCTGCTATTGCAACAAAAAGCCATATAAAGAAATACATTACCCGTTCAAGGCACCATGCCAACTTGTCGGCAAAAAACAGCAGAAGAAAACCAAGCGCAGTAATGCCGATAATAAGAGCGCCGTTGTAAACCGAAAGCCCGGCGGGAAGCGCTGCTCTTACGTCCTTGCGCCTTTCCGCCCTGTCGTAAATTCCGCTCTGATTTATCAGAAGCGCCGCTGAGCAGAACTGTAAGGCAAGTGCGCCTAAAAGCGTCTTTTTCGCCGTTTCCCGTATTGCTTCTTCTGCTGCAAAGGCAGCGTAAAGATAGCAGAAAACCGCCAGCACGATATAAAATCCCATAAGGAAAAAGGGGAACATATCCGCAAAATTCACCCTGCCGAAGCGCTCCCCGATAAAGTACCAGAAAACCGAGTTTACGCCTGCTGCAAAAACCGCAAAATAATCTCCGCCAAGGAGCAGATATATGAACCCAGCGCCAAAGGTAAGAATACCGAAAAGCCGTGTTAAAAGCCGTAGCTTCGGGCGCTTTTTTGTAACCTCGCCGCCTGCAAAGCCCAGAAAGGCGCACAGCAGAAAAACCCCGTAGCAAATCAGAAGCCGCAGAGGCTCGATACTGCCAAAGGAATTAATATCGCAGCAGAACATCAGCGGAAAACCAATCATTCCCATTGAAACCGCCGCAAGTATTTTAAGCGCCAGCCGTCCTCTCATATCATTCCTCGCCGTTCATAAAATAATACCTGTTTACCCTGCCCACACGAAGGAGCTGAACCTCGCCCACCTCCTCCGAGTTGCAGTAGAACACCGTGTTTATGCCCTGCCGCCGAAGCGTATTGGCAAGAGCAAGCATTTTTTCGTCAATGTAGGCTGTTATTATAAAAACATCTGTTTTTCCCTTAAAATCAAGGCTTTCTGCCAACTCCGTAAAGCCCTTGTCGCAGTATTCCGTAAGCCCGCTAAGCTCCCGCAGAAGTCCGATATAGCTTTCTCTGCTGCTTCCTCCCTCGGAGTAAAAGCCGCCGCTTACCGAGCCGTTTGTGGCAAAATCAGCGCTTACCCTCTGTCCTGCAAGCATATCAATCAGAAACGCCGCCGCCTTTATATAGGTTTCAAGGTCGCCGGTTATAATCGGTCTTGGCTCGCCGCCGGAAGCCTTCTGCATATTAAGAAGAATAAGCCCCCGCCGTGTTGTTGTGAAGTCACAGCTTCGAGCCATTATCCTGCCTGTTCTCGCCGTTCCCTGCCAGTGAAGGCGGTTCATCGGCTCCCTGCCTGTATATTCCCTTGCGCCGGAAACGTAAAAGGGGTCGTCGCAGATGAAGCGCCTTGCAAGAATTTCCCCGTAAAGCTCTGTTTCCGACAAGTCCCCCTCCGCAAGCTCGTAGGGAGCAGGCAGAATACGGACCTTAGCGTCAATATGCACCGCCGCAGAAATTGAAAGAGTGCCTAAAAGGTCGCAGGCAACCAGCGTTACGTTGTCAAGGCTGAAGCTTCCTCTTTTTAGTGCAGTAACCTTTCTTGTACGGGTGCATTTGCTTCTTGGACGCATTGAAAAAACGCTTGGAACAAACCTTGCGTCAGAGCCTCTCGCCGCTGATGAGCCGGTAAACATAAGCCAGCGGCTTGTGGAAATTTCGGTTTTTATCCAGGGTACGGGAAGCCCCTTGTCGTTTACGATTTCCTCAACGATTTCAAAGGTATCCCCCTCAAAAGCCTCCTCGCAGCTGAATTTGACCGTGTATGAAACACCCTTAAGGGCGTATTTCCTGAAAATTATCTGCTCTATGACAACAAGCAGAGCGATAATTATTAGTGCGGCTATTATCTCCATCTCAGCCTATTTCTTCCGTAGGAACGCTTACGCTGTCGAGAATTTCCTTTACCGCATTTTCGGCTGTTCTTCCCGTTCCGCTGACTGCATACTCCCTGCATATAAGCCTATGGGGAATAACGTAGGGCGCAACCGCCTTGATATGGTCGGGAGTTACAAAGCTGCTGCCCTTAACTGCGGCGTAAGCCTGCGCCGTCTTTTTAAGGGCAATAAGTCCTCTGGGGCTGAGTCCCAGCTTAATCTTCTCGTGTTTTCTTGTGGCAGCCCCTATATCGCAGATATATCCTGCACAAGCGGAATTAAGAGAAACATTAAGCGCCTCGTGGGAGGCGGTAGCAAAATCCTCCGCCGTTAAAACAGGCTCGATATCCTCAATCGGGTGCCTTTCGCCAACAGCCGCCAGCATTTCCAGCTCGTTCTCCCTGTCGCAGTAGCCAAGGGAAAGCCGTACAAGAAAGCGGTCAAGCTGAGCCTCGGGAAGCGGGTAAGTACCCGCAGATTCAACGGGGTTCTGGGTTGCAATAACGAAAAAGGGCAAAGCCATTTTATAGGTTTCCCCGTCAACTGTGGTCTGCTTTTCCTCCATACATTCAAGGAGAGCAGACTGGGTCCTCGGCGTCGCTCGGTTTATCTCGTCGGCAAGCAGAATATTCGTGAAAACAGCGCCCTTTCTGAAAACGAACTCCTGGGTTTTCATATTGAAGAAGTTTATTCCCGTAATGTCCGAGGGAAGCAGGTCGGGTGTAAGCTGTATTCTTCCGAAGGAAAGCCCCAAGGATTTCGCCGCCGCCCTTGCAAGCATAGTCTTGCCTGTTCCGGGAACGTCCTCAAGGAGAACGTGCCCCCCCGCAAGCATTGCTGCGGCAATTATTTCGGTTTCCGCTCTCTTACCAG
>JBJERM010000038.1:0-7640 GCA_051882315.1 Ruminiclostridium sp. | reverse complement strand
TCAGCAATATTACTCATAGTCATGCTGTAACATCCTTTCTGCTGCCAATAAGACGCTTTTCTTCCTTCATCACAATTATTTTCAATACTAAATTTACAATAAGCAGTGCTGTCGCAAATAAAAGAATTCCGCAAATCACATATCCAATATCAAACCAAAAAGTCGAATCGGTATATAAGTCAGAAGCGTTTTTTCTTTCAAGCCACTGCTGAAGCGCTTCAAAGTCCATACGGAGATACTGTTCACGGTAACCCGAGACACCTCCGATAGTCCAGATAGCTGCTCCGATATTGCACACTGTGACAATACCCATAGACAAATAATTTCCGATATAATACTTCCTGCGCGAATGTGTGCAGGTAATGAATAGTGTCAATGAAACTATAACCAGAACTATACCCACAATGGTAAGATGACTGTCGAACTCCTGCATATCATAGTAAATTCTTGCTCCGTCAACTCTTGAGCTGTCAAGATCGGATATGTCTCTGATAACAGAAGTAGAATAAATGCATTGAAGGTCTGTCATAAGACCTAACGAGTACACGAATACGAGAGCAGAAGCTATAAGCACCGCAAAACATATTACGCGCTGAAATGTCATTTGCTTTTTATACATAATAGACCTTCCTTTTATGTTGAAGGGGGAGTATTTTCTCCCCCGTTACAACATAATCTGATTATTTTCAGAGGAAAACTAAATAATAAATTATTTTAGTTTAAACTGATTGAGCGGATAAATTAAAGTCCATCAAAGTAGCTTACGAGGTCTTCCCATGCAAGCTGCTTGAGCTCAAGGTACTGTGAACCATGCCATGTTCCGGAAATTGTGCTGATTGTTTCAGCGATGGAAGAAGTACCCTCGCCTGTGTAACCCTTAGTGATAATGTCAACAAAGAGGTTTACCTGATCCTTTGACTGACCGAACATACCGCTTGCGCCAAGCTCTGTGTAGCCCTTGATTTCATCGTTCTCTGCCTTTGTGTTAGGAAGAACGGTAGGAACAGAGGTGTACCAGGGGTTATCAGCAAGAGCAAGCTCGGTATGCTTGATTGTGCCGAGTGCGATAGCGTTGGAGATATAGCCTGCACCTTCTCTACCTACTTCGTGTGTGCACTGGTATTCAAATGCCTGGCTCTTTACGAAGCTGAGGGTAGAACCGAGGTACTGACGAGCATAGTTGGTGTAGTTACCGGAAGCCTTTTCCCAGAGCTCAGCATAAGTAGCGTCTGCAATAACGGGCATTTCCTCACCATTGAACATAAAGGTTTCACCCTGCTTGATAAATGCGTCAGGACCGTAGGACATGAGGATCTGACCCTCGGGGCTGTATGCGTAGTCGATAAGCTTAAGAGCTGCGTTGAGCTTGTTTACATCGTCGCCTACACCAGCCTTGGAAATTCCCCAACCGTCTGTCTTAACAGAACGCCAGGATTCAGTAAATCTCATGAACTGTTCGCCTGTACCGTCATCCCAACGTGCGACAGGAACCATAGCAGCCATGTACTTTTCGCCATCCTGAAGCTTGGTAGCATTCATGACTGTCTGAGTCTGGTTGTAGTCATAGGACATAAAGCCAAGGTCGTTTTCAAGCATTGTAGCGGAACTTTCATCGGACTGATCCATGTAGGACTTGGAAAGAAGACCTTCAGCTGCCATATCGTTCATTCTCTGAAGAGCAACATAGGTAGCTTCTTCCTGACGAGCGTCATGGAGATTGTTGTCGTTGCCTACATAGAGGTAATCCTGTCTGGATTCGAGGCCACGAACGCCGAAGAGAGTACCTGCAAATCGGTATAAGTCAACTCTACGCTGGTTGTTTGCGTCTTCACGGGAGAAGAGACCACGTACAGTATCAGTACCGTTAAGTGTCTGAGCGTTTGCAACTACGCAGCGGAGAAGAGCAACAAGCTCATCAGCGTCCCAGGCAGCATTCTGACCGCAGAAGAGGTTGGAACGAGTTGTTCCGTAGTATCCGCCGTATGCTTCATCAATATACTTACGGAGCATATTAACAGCGTCAACGCCGCTCATAGCGCCTGCTTCATTCATCTTTGCAACGATATTGCCTGCTACGTCATAATCCTTGGTAACAGTTTCAACACCTGAACCGTCGGGCTTAACAACGTCAACAGTTACCTTACCGGAGGTAGGCATATAGGGCTGGTAAACAGGGTTAGCAGTTGTACCGCAAGCGTCAGCAGTAAATTCGCCGTCGCCGTCGAGAAGCTTCTCAACCCAGTCAACTCTCATAAGAGGCATACGTTCGATATCGTTAACGCCGTCGAAGTAGGGTGAGAAATAGATTGCACCCTTGTTGTCGCCTGTTGTGGAGCCTGTGATTGAAAGAAGAACGATGGGGTTTGCTTCAAGGTAGGCCTTGAAGTTAGGCATGCTGTCAAGATAATCAGCGATATTAACCATAAGGCCTGCAATACCGTTCTCAGTAAGAAGAGAAGCAGTACCGCTTACCATATCAACCTGATCAAGCTGTTCTCTCCAGTACTCGAATTCCTTCTGAGCACTGTTGCCCTGATACTTGTCCTCAAACTTGATATTGAGCTTGTTTTCAACCTCAACCCATGTAGGCTTGAGATCGCCGGTGTTGTAGGTCTTGCCGTCAGCAAGCGTAACACCGGAGCCGGCAGTTTCTTCGTCGAAGAAGAGACCTGTGTTAGCCTTGTTATATCCGGTAGCCATACGAAGTACGGTACCGTCTGCATAGGTCAGCTCGTAATCGGGGGTGTTGTCAGTGGTTCCTTCTCCGCCTGATTCGCCGGAAGTTGCCTCTGTTGTTGCAGCGTCAGGTGCTGCTGTTGTGGTGTTTCCATTGTTGGAAGTATCTCCTGTTGTGCTGCTACCACCGGTAGAACAGCCTGTCAGAAGAAGAGAAGCTGTTACTACAGCAGCCAGCAATGAAGCACCTATCTTTGAACTCTTCATTGTGTTCCTCCTTTAGGATCGTTTTGTTTGTTTTATGTCAACCGCAGGTTTTTGCGGTTATGACCGCATAATTTAATTAACCCTTTACACCGCCGGCATTTACGCCCTTGGCAAAATATTTCTGAATAAAGGGATATATAATAAGAATAGGAATAATAGAGCAGATAATAAGCGAATAGATCATCGATTCGGGAGCGTAGCTCTTATTCCAGCCTACCATAGCCTCGGAATCCTGAAATTCTTCAAGCTTATTTCTGATAAATACCATAAGGGGCTGCTGGTTAGACTGTGCGGAAATCATCTGCTTCGCCCAGAAGTAGCCGTTCCAGCGGGAAATACCGAAGAACAGCGCAACAGTAGCGATGATTGATTTACTCATAGGGATATAAACGCGCCAGAGCACCTGCATTTCCGTAGCACCATCTACGATAGCCGCTTCTTCAATTTCCGAAGGAACATCCTCGAAAGCGTTTCTCAGCAGGATGATATTCATGGCAGCCATACCCATTGCTATAACAACAAGCCATTTGTCGTCCGTGATGTTGATAGCTCTGAAAACCTTCTGGGTATCAAGGTAGTTAAGGTACTGGGGTACAAGACCGGCGCTGAACCACATTGTAAATACCAGGAAGAAGTTAAAACCCTTACGGAACAGCAAACGCTTCTTAGAAAGCGCATAAGCACCGAGAATAGAAAGAAACAGCTCCCATATAGTTCCGTAGAATGTAAGGAACAGTGTATTTGCATAAGCGTTCCAGAAGCCATTGCTTGCAAACATTTCTGCAAAAGCGTCAAACTGGATATCCTTAGGCAGCAGTACAACCTCGCTGTATGTAACTGCATGTTCACCGCTTATTGAAGCCGAAATTGTGTATATGAACGGGTAAAGACAGCAGACTGCGAACATGGTAAGCAGAGTATAGCTGATAATTTTAAATATAAGCTCAGAGATCTCAAGTCTTCTTTTCATAGCAAACCTCGTTTTATTGGATTAGTACAGCGAAACATTGGAAGCTCTGCGGGCAATAGCATTTGCACCGATAACAAGAAGCATTCCTATTACATTATTAAGCATTTCAGCGGAGGAAGCAAGTCCCGTGCCTCCACCCTGTCCCATTCTCCAAGCGAAGGTTGAAACAACGTCTGCTGTAATATATGTATTCTGGTTGTAAAGAAGAATAACCTTCTCATAGCCGATATTAAGCAGGGTACCGATTTTACTGATAAGCATAATTACGATAGTTGAAAGAATACTCGGAAGAACTACGTATCTCATCTGTGCAAGCTTACCTGCTCCGTCGATCTGGGCCGCTTCATAGCGAGTCGGAGATATCGCTATAATTGCGGCAAAGAACACGATACTGTCGTAACCCGCGGTTTCCCAGATACCGCTTATCTGATAGATGCCCCTGAAAAAGGCGGGGTTATTAAGCAAGCCGGCCTGTGCGGTAGCGGCGTCAATCAAGCCGAGAGATTCAAGCATTTTTGAAAGGATACCTATACCCGAAGTATCCGAGCCCTGTTTAACGAGCATCAGTACAAGGGAGGTCATCACGACCGTTGACATGAACTTAGGAAGGTATGTAACAACCTGGAAAATGCTTCTTGCAACATTAGAGCGAATCTCGTTAAAGAACAGCGCAATAATGATAGGCATCGGGAAGCCGAAGCAAAGACCGTAAAAGCTCAGCAGGAAAGTATTTCTGAATGCACGCCAGAAATTCAGGGATTCCGATGAACCGCTTATGAGAAGGGTTCTGAAATTCGAAAAGCCGGCATAAAGCTGGTCGGCAACAGGAAGAACCGGGTCGGAAACCTTAAAGCAGCCAAGCAGCTCGTACATGGGAAAATAGCGCCACAGCAGAAATACAAGAAGCATCGGCACCAGCATAAGATAAAGACGCCAGTCCTTGATTACCGCCTTAAGAATATTAAGCCAGTGATGCTTTTCAACATCATCTCTGACCTGCTGCTCCGGATTTTCGATATATGTACCGCTTTCCTCATCAAAAATCAAATAATCTCCGGCATTGATCTGCATTTCTGAAACCTCCTGAAATAGATTTATTTTAGTAATGGTAGATTATTCTATAGAGTTGCGTTCACGCATACGCTCTTCCTCGGTTCTTATAAGATAGTGCTTCTGATCCTCAAAAAGTCCGTCCATTTTCCGGGAAATGAGTACTGCTACTACGGCAAACAGAAGGGATAGCGAATCCGCCACAAAAAAAGTGACACCCGAGCCAAAATCCGAACCGAAAAGAATGCTTATAAGCCATCTTCCAACCTGTATTGATATAAAAATGATTACAACATACACAACAGTAAACGGTATCCTGTTCCTTACCTTTTCCTTACCGCAAATTTTAAGCATAATCAGACCCAGAAGAGCAAAACAGTTTCCTGCGCAGTAAACGACAAACTGCTCCGGTTGTGCTCCTGCCGCAAGACAAAAAGCTAAGCCTCCTACAACGGCATGTATTACAGCAAACCCATCCCATCTCATCATAACAAGGCAAAGCATAAGTGTTGTTGGTGAAAGCGTATAGCTTTCCAAGGGAAACCACTTGCCTGCAAAAACGGTAAGCATTTCAAAAACGAACAGAATTACCGCCATTATTCCAAGGTCAATAGCTCTGTACTGTTTAAAAGATATTTCTTTCATAAAACTCATTCCTGTAATTCCTGACGCAGTTGTGCAGAAATCAACCAAATAATATTATAGCAACCGCAAAATTTCCATTAAAAAAGCAAAAACAAGCAAAGTTTTAGTATTACACAAAAAGCTTTGAAAGATTGGAAACAAGCATCTCACAATTCATTGTCAAAAACTGATAATACTCTTATATAAATTTTATATATAATATCATAATTTTGAAAAAAATGCAACAATAATTTTCAAATTTGTACAACTTCAACAAGATTGCATTATTATTTATGTATAATATAGCGACCAACCTCTCCTGATTAACTTCCCCAATTATTGTATTTCCGAATAATCGCTGAGAAAATATAATAATAGAAAATAGTAATATTTATGTGCTTCCATCTCTTCTCTATATGCCTTTGTCAAAACTTCAGCAAGCTTGTCAAAACAATCTCATCCACAGCACTAACAAAACCGCCCAAGAAATCTTATATTACAATGTTGAGCAGTTTTCATACTGGCGCCGTTTCATACGCTTGGTTATCTTGTTGACAGCGACAGCGTTTCCGAATACGGCAAGAAAAATTTGCTGCCCTTGTTTTATGGGATATGACCTGGTTCGGGTATGACGATGAAAAAATACAGGCAGAGGTCGAGTCATGGAAAGACGAAGCAAACTTTATTTCCTACGATGAAATAAAAGAACTTTTAAAGCCATAAATTCCAATCGGTTACGAATCATTACCAATTTTTGCTATTTATGGGATAAAAATTTCCCCTTATTGCAGTCCCGGACTTTTTCGGGTATCTGCTATAAGGGGATTATTTTATACTGCTAATCTTCGTACAGATTATTCATCAAACCGAACGCTTTTTGATAAGCTCCTTTACTTCCTCAACAGTAAGATTGGACATTTCGGCTATTTCTTCAACCGAGTATTTGCCTTTTTGAATCATACGGCGAGCAGTATCAGTCTGGGCCTGCTTTTCTCCAAGCTCAACTCCAAGCTGGCGTTCCCGCTTGGACTCCCGTTCAACAATATCTTCAATAATCTTGCACATACCTTTTTCGTCCTCCCTTTCCTTGGTCAGTTTAGCGTTATCGGAAAGCACCTCGTAGTGCATTTCCTCCGGATTTTTGCACCAGAAATCGTGCATAAGTCTTCCAAGCGCCGTGTTGTCTGTAATCTGGGAATTTACATATATTATATGCGTTCCGTCGTTGAAAATTTCGCCGGTTTCTTCAATAATTTTCTTAACCGTGTACAGCGGCAGCCCTCCGCCAAGAACATCATTTTCGGTTATGAAAATTATGTAGGTTTCGGGCAGTTCTTCAAATGCGGCACCCTTTTCTGTTGTATTTGCGTCAATAAGACTGCCGTTGTATCTTGCCCGTCTTGGCGTAGCGTTTCTATCGTCACGCTGCACCTCGATATTGAGATAAGCTCCGTTTTTATCCTTGGCGAGAACGTCCAGTCTTACAGCCCTTCCGTGCAGGTTTGTCAAGTTGGACTGGGTATGACATTCGATAACCTCAATATCGTCACGATTGAGAATGATGCCCAGAACAAGCTCACAGCAAGCCTTGTCCTGCAATACAGCCGACATAAAATTGTCGTCCATAAGGCACATTTCGTCTATCTCCTTGCGATACTTTTGGCGCAGTTCGGCAAAGCTTTTCATGGAATCCCTCCTGTGGCTGTAATTATTATACCACGATTTCGATAAATAGTCAAGAAAATGCTTTGTGAAAGCAGTCCTGTATTATCGAAAGCGCAAGCCCCACTTCAAAAATCGTGTGCGGCATGTGTTTTTGTTGGCTTAAGCGAAAATAATAAGAGCCTCTCGTGTGAGAAGCTCTTATGTAATGTTCAGTTTTTAAACTCTTTTTCAAGCTCAATACATTCGACAGGCGTTGTGAGAACATCTATGGTGTTGCCATCATTGTCAAAAAGCTCTACTTCAAAGGATTTTCCGTCATATTCAAGCACAATAGTGCCTTTTGTTCCGATAGCAAGACCTTCAAATTCTTTTGTAAGGCGTACAACAT
>JBJERM010000037.1:0-7699 GCA_051882315.1 Ruminiclostridium sp. | reverse complement strand
TAATCAAAAGGCGAAAGCTGCTCGGCCTTTCATTGTTGGCATACTGAATGGGTTTATGCCTTGCGGTCCGCTGCAATCCATGTGGATTGTGGCTTTGGCCACCGGAAATCCTTTTGCCGGTGCGCTCTCCATGTTCCTGTTCAGCTTGGGAACTGTGCCGTTAATGCTGGGGCTCGGCTCCATCGTTTCAGCCCTTGGCAGGAAATTTACTAATCAGGTTATGAACGTCGGCGCTGTGTTGGTCGTTGTCCTCGGCTTAGCGATGCTCTCACAAGGCGGCTCTTTAAGCGGCTGGCTTCCTCCCGATCTGCTGCTTATTCTGGTTATAGCCCTTTGCGTCGTCGGAGTAATGCTGAGTATTCCCGTTGAAAAAAAGGTCATCAAAAATGTGGTAAAGGCTGCATCAGTTCTAGTTGTAATCGGTGCTTATGCTCTGTGGAGTTTTCAGGGAACACTACTGCAAAACAACTCGGCTGTGGACAACAATGCAAAGGTCGTTGACGGTGTTCAGGTGGTCAACTGCACTTTAGAACCCGGTCGCTACCCCAATATCACGGTTCAGGTCGGAGTTCCTGTAAAATGGGTGATTGACGCACCGGAGGGAAGTATAAACGGGTGCAACAACAGAATTTTGATTCAGGATTACGGAATCGAGTACACGTTCCATACGGGGGAAAATGTCATTGAATTTACGCCTGCCAATACCGGCACGGTTCGTTATAGCTGCTGGATGGGAATGATTCGGGGCAATATATTTGTCACGGACGGAACGGAGGCTGGTGCCAATGCTCTTGGAGGTGAGGTCAGCACCCCGACCCCTGCCGGATATTCAATCCCGACAGAAACGTTAGCGATTGCTGCTCCAACCACAGACGAATATGGGAATAACATTCAACAGGTCAGCATTGAACTGACGGACGAGGGATTTACCCCGGCAGTCATTGTGGTACAGCGTAATCTACCGGTATATTGGAATATTGAAAACAGTATGACGGATGCTGGGATTGGAACGGAATTGTTGGCTCCCCATTATTCCACCCAGCTTCATTTAGAGTCCGGTGAAAATCTGTTGAGTTTATATCCATCAGAAAGTTTTGATGTATCAACCGGCGACAATCGTTTTTACTGCTATATCAAAGTGACAGATGATTTGTCCACAGTAGACGAAGCAGCTATCAGGGAGGAAGTTTCCGCCTATGAGCCTTTAATTTATCCGCCGGAGATCTTTGAAAGCTCAGGAATGTCCTGCTGCGGTTGATGTATTTCATTTTGCTATAATACCATATTTCGGGACCCTATTCCTGAACCAATGAAAAGCTGCCCTTCAATGCCATAGCTTCTGTAATAACGTTATTAAGTAGATTTAAGGCGACGCCGCACAAAGCCGTAAAACGGTTTTTAGCAGCGTCGCCTTGCCATTTAATTTGCTATATTTTCATACTGCCCCGTCCTCCGGCACCATTAAAAGCGTCCGAGCCTTCACGTTCATCAGGACGGTTTCCTTGTTTACCGCCGCCGAATTGTCCGCCGCCCTTTCCGCCGGAATTGCCATAAATCAAACTGCTCATAGTAACGGAAGTTGTCTGTCCGCAGGCTTCAACAGTATAGGTATTGCCTGTGGTAACAGACGGACAGCTTATAACAACACAGTTATAGTTATTTTCGGGAGAATAGCTTACCAACGTATTTCCCGCCGAGTCCTTCAATGTAATTGGTTCAGTGGAGGTGCCGGAATAAGTCAACAGGATACTTCCCTGCGTTGAACCGTCCGAGAAGTTCTGCGCCATACCGCTTGAACCTGCTGCAACAACAATTCCTCCGGTAATAATTGCCGTGCCGTCATAATCAAATGCGTTGTTTCCGCTGTTTGTGGGACCGCTCACATATATTTCGCCGCCGGAAACGGTTATGTTCCCATTTGCGTCTATTCCGTCCCCGGAAGCGTTTACCGTAATAATTCCGCCTGAAATATTGATATAGCAGTCTGATGAAGCTGCAAAGCTATCCTTGCGGAATCCCGCTCCGCTTCTGTCTGCACCGCCTGCTCCGTTGATACCGTCATCGCTTGACATAACATTTATCGTTCCGCCGGAAATATCCACAGTCGCTCCCTCGATGCCCTCATAGCTCTTGCTTATGTTGATTAATCCATCGGTTATTGCAGTATTCTTGTCGGCGTGCATACCGTCGTCCCCCGAAGCAATCTCATAGGTTCCACCTGAAATCAGCACATTTCCGTTTGAGTGAATTGCGTCATCGCAGCAGTTCAGAGTATAGCTGCCGCCATACAGAGCAACTTCTGTTACGCCCTTTAATCCCTTTGCGCTTGTATCGGAGGAAGCCTTTGTGCCGCTGCCGCCGCCGGAAACAATATTACAGCTGCCGCCGCTGATTGCAAGCGCAGTTTCAGCCTGTATTCCGTCCTCCCCCGATGTCAGCTCAAGGGAAGAATCTGTAATAACAATATAGCCTAAAGCGCTGTCGCTGTCATTGGTGGAGCGTATCGCGTCTGCACCGCTTGTAACTTTAACAGCGGCATTTTTTATTACGCAGCTGTCCTTTCCGTTAATTCCGTTGTTTTTAGCCGTTACGGAAACAGAAGCCGAGTCTATTCTTAACGTGTCCTTGCTTGTAATGCCGTTGTTAAAATTTGCATTTACAAGCAGCTCTCCGCTTCCTGCAATAATAAGGTCGGATTTTGAATAAAGGCAGGCGTTGGGTTCTTCGTCGGCAGCGGAGGACAAGCTGTCGTTATAGGTATATCCGCTTCCGTCTGTAAGGGTATTTGTTGTGCCCTCCGAAAGATATATTGTGGTGAGCTCTGATTTATAAACGTACACCGGGCTTCCGTAGGAGCAGCTGATATTGGCATTTTCCAGTACAATTGCTACTTCCTCATTTTTAGCGTTTACAATGATGCGGCCCTCCTCCGCCTCGCCCGAAACAGTATAGACGCCGCCCTCCGTAATTGTAACAATACCGTTTTCAGCCTCTGCACCATTTCCCGAAACAGCTGCCGAACTGCCCGAAAAAGTAATTTTAGTTGAATCTGAAGTATCCGGAATTTCCACGCTTTCTGCCGCTGCCATCAGCAATAAGCCCTCTGTATCTATTACCGATTCGCTTGCAGCAGATTCAGCGCTGTCATTTGTAGTTGTAATAGTATCGCTTTCGGTGCCGGGCGCTGCTGTGCTGTTTCCCGGAACCTCCTGCACCACTTCGCTTTCATCAGTTAATTTCCCGCCGCTCTCTGTATCCGTGCTGACTGCACATCCGCTCAAAACGCTTGCAGATATAATCGTACATAATAATAAAGCTTTTATTCTATCCGAATATTTCATTGAAATATCCTCCTTTCTGTTATGGCTATATACTACGACCCTATCTTAAAATCAACCTAAAGGCATACTATAAATTCCCTTTAGGTATTCTTTAAGTGGTTGGTTTATCATAATGCACAAAGGAGGTCGCTTACTATGGCAGACAAAATTCAATACAGCTTTGAACGGTATGAGAAAAAGTACTTTCTTACGCCAATTCAGCAAAAATACCTGCTCAGCAAAATGCAGCCATATATAAGGGCTGACGACTACGGGGAATATACAATATGCAATATTTATTATGATACCGATGACTGGCGTCTTATACGTGAATCTATCGAAAAACCCGTTTACAAGGAAAAGCTTCGGATACGCAGCTACGGCGTTCCCGCAGAGGACGGGAAGGTATTCGTCGAGCTTAAAAAGAAATATAACGGCGTCGTTTATAAGCGAAGAATTACCACAAAAGCATATATGGCGGAACCCTTATTGTGCGGGCTTGAGCCTGAACATCTCTACGGGCAGATCGGACAGGAAATAACATGGTTTCAGAAATTCCACCAGACAAAGCCAAAGGTATTTATCGCCTACGACCGCACCGCCTTTGCAGGAACAGAGGATACCGGACTTCGTATAACCTTCGATTACAATATGCGGTGGCGGGATAACGACCTGGATTTGCGGCTGGGGGATTACGGGCAGCCAATCCTATCCGATAATCGGATACTTATGGAAATTAAAATACCGGGAGCATGCCCGTTATGGCTGAGCCGTCTGCTTTCGGAAGCGGAAATTTTCCCTGTATCATTTTCAAAATACGGCACTTGCTATCGTGATCATATATTAAAGAAAACCAAAAAGGAGGCTTCCCGCCATGCTGACTGCGCTTAATTCAATTATAGAAACCGAAATAACTTTATCCTCTTTTCTTATCTGTACAGCCGTTTCTCTGGTGCTGGGAATATGCACCGCCTTTCTCGGTATGTTCCGAACGAAATGCTCCCAGAGCTTTGCAGTTACCCTTGCTGTTATGCCCGCAGTCGTACAGATTGTGATTATGCTTGTAAACGGAAATATCGGCGCAGGAGTTGCCATAGCAGGCACCTTCAGTCTTGTAAGATTTCGCTCCGTTCCGGGAACCGCAAAGGAAATAAGCTCAATTTTTCTTGCCATGGCAATCGGTCTTGCTACGGGAATGGGATATGTAGTTCTGGCAGTTATTTTCTTTGTCATAATCGCTGCTGTAATGCTTATTCTTACAGCTTTGAAGTTTGGTCAGAGCGGCGAGGCAGAAAGGGTCCTTAAAATTACAATTCCCGAAAATCTCGACTACGACGGTCTTTTCGACGATTTGTTCAGAACCTATTTAAAGAGCTATTCTCTTGACAAGGTGAAAACCACAAATATGGGAACTCTTTATGAGCTTCAGTATCTTATTACGCTGAAAGACAGCTGTGTGCCCAAAGAATTTATTGACAAAATCCGCTGCCGCAACGGCAATCTCAACATTGTCTGCTGCAAGGAGACCGGCAAGGATATTCTGTAAACCGATAGTTGATTTTTCTGTGTGCAGGTGCTATAATGTAACCATATAATCATTCACTCATTTTGACCTATTTTCAGAAAAGCAGGTGGAGGATATGCGTTTATTGATTGCGGAAGACGAGCTTGATCTGGCGGAAGCGCTTACCGTATTCTTTGAAAAGAACCATTTTACGGTGGACGCCGTGAACGACGGCTTTTCAGCTTATGAATACGGAGTTTCCGGCGAATATGACGCTATTATTCTGGATATTATGATGCCCAAAATGAACGGCATTGAAGTATTGCAGAAGCTTCGTAACGAAGGCGTTAAAACGCCGATAATGATGCTGACGGCAAAAGGACAGAAGGACGACCGTATTACCGGCTTCAATGCAGGCGCAGACGATTATCTTCCGAAGCCCTTTGAACCCGACGAGCTTATCTGCCGCGTGCGGGCGATGCTCAGGCGAAGCGAAGAATATAAGCCGACGGTGCTGTCCTTCGGCGACGTCACTTTAAACACAAGCAGCGGCATACTGGAATGTTCCGACAAGTCGATAAGACTCAGCGGAAAGGAATTTCAGCTTATGGAAATGTTTATGAGATCCCCGAAAATTATTTTTTCCGCTGAAAGAATTATGGAAAAAATATGGGGTTGGGACAGCGATTCAGAAATCAACGTTGTATGGGTGCATATTTCCAATCTTCGGAAAAAGCTGAAGGCAATAGGTGCAAAGGTTTCAATCTACGCTAACCGAGGACTCGGCTATGTTCTGGAGGATAAAAAATGATTAAGCGGTTAAGAAAACGGTTTATTCGTATCGCAATGTTATCCGTCACGATAGTTATGCTTTTTCTCTCGCTTATTGTAAATATTGCAAACTATATTTCCACCGATTCCGATCTGACCGAAATGCTGGATATGCTCTGCGAAAATCAGGGAACAATCCCTCTGCACAGCAATTCCGGTGCAGAGGGAAAAGAAAATACGGAGGGTACAGATACAGCCCCAAACAAGAAGCGGGATAATCAGAAAGCCCCTTTTAATCAGGAAGCGCCCTATTCCACCAGATATTTTTATCTGCGCTTCGATGAAAACGGAAGCCTTGTTAATGCCGACCTGAACCATATCGCCGCAATTACGGAAGAGGACGTCAGCGAATTTTTAGCGGTTGCGCAGGAGCACGGTGCAGGCTACGGCTATTACTCCGACTATAAATACCGTGTTGTGCAGCATGACGAAGGACACTATATTGCGGTATTCCTTGACTGCTATCAGGAGCTTCGTGCGGTAAAAATAGTTGCGGTTTGTTCCCTTATCGCAATAATTGTCTGCATAACCCTTGTATATATTCTTGTTGTATTCTTTTCAAAAAAGGCAATCGACCCAGTGGTAAGAAGCGTAAAACAACAAAAACAGTTCATCACCGACGCCGGTCATGAACTGAAAACTCCGATTACCGTTATTGCAACAAGCCTGAAGGTTCTGGAAATGGAAACAGGAAAGCAGAAGTGGATAGATAAGGCTATGGCCCAGACCGAAAAACTAAAGGACCTTGTAAATTCGCTTGTAACGCTGTCCCGAATGGACGAAGAGGAGTCCCACCTTAAATCCGAGCAGTTTTCTATCAGCGACACAATAAGCGAAACCGCCGAATCCTTTACCGACTTTGCTCTGTCCAATGGACACCAACTGAATATTACCGTTGCCCCCGATATCAGCTATTGCGGAGACGAGTACGCTGTACGGCAGCTTGTTTCTGTTCTGCTGGATAACGGGATAAAATATGCCTCTGCCGGCTCTCCTATTGATTTTTCTCTCGAAAAACTTAAGAAGGGCGTCCTTATCCGCACCTCCAATATGTGCGAGTCAATCGACACGGATGATCTTGATAAGCTGTTTGACCGTTTTTACCGTGCCGATAAATCCCGCAACACGGGCACAGGTGGATTCGGCATAGGACTTTCCGTTGCCCACAGTATCGCAGAGGCTCATGGTGGTTCTATACGGGCAATATGCCCCGCCGAAAACAAAATCGAGTTTGAAGTGATATTAAAGTAGGCGGCTCAGCAATCAGCCACGACGGCTTTATTCCTGCGGAAAATTTTTTTGAAAAGAGTTCTTATCAGCGGCTGAATAAAGAAAAGCTGGGAGAAAAATGCAAACGGGAAGTTAAAGCATACAAGCTTAAGCCAATTTGCAAGCAGTGTAACTATATTAAATCCCTCATAGTAAGGATAATAAAGCCATGCGGCAATAAAACTCATGGCAGGGCACATAATTCCTACAGTTGCACAGATAATTGCTGTTTCAAAAAGTACGGGATGGGTTTCTTCCGGATTGAAAACCTTGCAGGCGAGTTTAAACGAGCAGGGGCTTCCCACAAGACATTCGAGAGCGTACGCAAAAATGAACTCAACGACAACTACTGCCCATATCGGCAGAAATCCTCCGAACATATAAACTCCGCCCTGAGCGTTGATTGCGTCAAGCACACTATGGGTTTGATTAACCTCCATCAGCACTGAGCCATTGACTACATAGAGGCTGTAAAACACATATCCGTGTACAGTAACTATTACAGTCATAAGTGCAAACATCATTCTTTCAAATTGATTTCTTGGCATAAAAACTTCTCCTTAAAAATATTTCCGAATAAAAAAGCTATACCTTTGGTATGAAATCAAATTGCCGTTCCGTAATCAGATTTACATACCAAAGGTATAACTTGTGTCGTCGCTTATTCGGTTGTAACGTTATTTTATCATACTTTTATATTTATTTCAAATGGTAATTTCAAACGAAGTTTATTTACTTTTCAACGCTGTTTTTATGCCATATTCTGCGGAAAAGG